>JABGTW010000066.1 GCA_018646865.1 Cryomorphaceae bacterium
ATCTGTAGCAGATTTTGCTTTATCTAAGGGGTTTTCGTTAGTAAATGATATTAGTTCTGGTAAATATGATAAGGATATGTTTAAAGTAGTCAAAAAACATAAAGCTGGATACATAATGATGCATATGAAGGGAGATCCAATAAACATGCAAGTAAATACTAATTATGACAACCTAGTCGAATCAATAATTTCATTTTTTGAACAAAAAATTGAAGAGCTTGAAAAAATAGAATTTACTAATATAATTATTGATCCGGGATTTGGATTTGGAAAGAGTATTGATGATAATTATGAGATTTTAAAAAATTTAAAACTTTTTAAATCACTTGGCAAGCCAATTATGGTTGGATTATCTAGAAAATCTATGATCTATAAAGTTTTAAATAGCTCACCTCAAGATGCTCTTAACGGTACATCAATTCTCAATACATTAGCATTAGAAAAAGGTGCAAATATTATAAGAGTTCATGATGTGAAAGAAGCGATGGAATGTAAAAAACTTTTAGAAAAACTAGACTAATTCATTTTCAACAAATTGCTCTTCATATAATTTTTTAAACTTTCCATTTGGAATATTTAATAATTCTCTATGGTTTCCATACTCTAATATTCTACCGTTTTCCATGTAAATAATTTTATCGGCAGATTCAACTGTAGAAAGTCTATGAGCAATAATAATTGATGTTTTACCCATTGTTATTTTCTTTGTTGCATTTTTAATTAAATCCTCTGAATATGAATCAATTGAAGATGTAGCTTCATCTAATATTAAAATATCAGGATTATTAACTAAAACTCTTAAAAAAGCAATTAATTGTTTTTGACCAGAAGAAAGGGTACTACCTCTCTCACTAACATTAAAGTCATAACCACCTGGGAGAGATAGTATAAAATCATGAATTTCAAGATCTTTGGCGGCTCTCTCAACATCTTTAATTGATATCTCATTATTAAATAAAGTAATGTTATTAAATATAGTGTCCGCAAATAAGAAAACATCCTGAAGTATAACACCTATTTTCTTTCTAATATTTTCAAGTTTAAATTCATTAATATCCCTCCCATCAATAAGAATACTTCCTGAATCAATCTCATAAAACTTAGTTATTAAATTAGTAATAGTAGTCTTCCCACTACCTGTAGGACCAACAATTGCAGTAGTTTCACCAGGGTAAATTTTAAAAGAAATATCATTTATGACTAATTGATTTTCTATATAGGAGAATTTAACATTTTTAAATTCAATTAATCCATTGAATGAGGATTGTTCAATTATACCATTATCGTTTATTTCTGAGTCATCCTCAAGTATTTTAAATATTCTTTCTGATGAAACCATACCCATCTGTAAGGTGTTAAATCTATCAGCAATTTGCCTAAGAGGTCTAAACAAAAGACCAGACATCGAAATAAATAGAAATAATGTACCTAAAGATATATTTTCTCCATTTAGATTATTAAAACCACCCCACCAGACTAATAGACCTATACAAATAGAAGTAGATATTTCAGCAATTGGAAAGAAAATTGAATTTATCCAAACAGTTCTTAGCCAAGCATCTCTATGTTTAGTATTTATATCATTGAAATTTTTAATTTCAAGTTGTTCTCTGTTAAAAATTTGAACAATTTTAACTCCACTTATTCTTTCTTGAACAAAAGAATTTAAGTTTGCAACTTCCCTCCTAACTCTTTCAAAAGCAACTTTCATGGATTTTTGAAAAACTCTTGTTGCATATATAAGAATTGGAAAAATTGAGATTACCACAAGTGTAAGTTCAAGATTTATAATTGTCATAACAGTTAAGACCGTTACCATTTTTAAAATATCTGCAATTATCATAAATAATCCTTGAGAAAAAATACTAGCAATTGTTTCAATATCATTAACTGTTCTTGTAACTAATCTTCCAACAGCATTTTTATCAAAAAAAGACATTTTAAATTTTAATATTTTTTCAAATACTTTTACTCTTAAGTTTTTAATTACCATCTGTCCAAGCCAGTTTGCATAATATGTAAACAAATACATGAAAACGACTTCTAGAAAAAGCACAATAATCATTATTAAGATTATTGATTGCATTCCATCATAGTTTTTTAAAAGAAGATAATCGTCAACAACTACTTTAAGCAAATAAGGAGTAAGAGTGGATAGAAGAGAAATTAAGATAGCTGAAGTCATAACTCCATAAAAAGTAATATTATATGGTTTCACGAATACTAAGAGCTTAGTAAACATTTTTGCATCAAAAATTTTACCTTTTACTTTCTCCAAATTTTTATAAATTTTTCATTATAAGTAACATTAGTCAAGAATAGTCCCGATGCAGGAACAGAAAAACCTGCTTCACTCCTATCTCTAGAATCTAATATTTTTTGAAAATCCATATCAGAAATTTTTAATCTTCCTATCTCTAGCATTGTTCCTACTATTGATCTAACCATATTTCTCAGAAACCTATTAGCTGTAATGTTAAATCTAAAACCATTTTCCATAATATCCCATTTAGCAACGGAAATATCACAATTATAAGTCTTAACATCTGTATTAGATTTGGAAAAACATTTGAAGTCAAGATGATTTATTAACCTAAAACAGCTTTTATTCATTTTTTCAATATCAAGTTCATCTTTAAGATAATATGCAAACTTATAATTAAATGGATTTTTTTTTGAATTAATAAAATATTCATATGTTCTAGAAGTAGCGTCAAACCGAGCATGAGATTCGTCAGATACTAAAGATAAGGATTCTAAACTTATATCCTTAGGCAACATCATGTTCAATGATTTACAGAATTTTTTTTGTTCAAATTCTGTTTCAATATCAAAATGCGCAAACATTTGTCTAGCATGTACTCCTGTATCAGTTCGACCTGCTAAAGTTAAATTAGACTTAATACCAAAATATTTAAACATATTGGTTTCTATTGACTCTTGAATAGTCTTTGAATTAGGCTGTTTTTGCAGTCCATGATAATTTGTTCCATCATATGAAAACTCAATGAAATACCTTGACATAACTAGTTAAATTAGATATTTGTTGAAATTAAAAATAAATTCGTAAATTTGATATAATATTTCTTCCAAGAAGTACTTTTCTATTAACATTTCAAATCAAAACTTTCTATACACATGTACGATATTAAAATGCTTAAAGCTAAAAAAATAGCTGAGCTTATTGAAATTGCTGAACAAATTGGGTTAAAAGATCTAAAAGGTCAGAAAAAACAAGATATAATTGACACTATAATTGGTAAGGCAGGAGATAAAAAATCAACAGAGATTAAATCTGATCCACAGAAAAAACAAACAGAGGTTAAATCTGATCCACAGAAAAAACAAACAGAGGTTAAATCTGATCCACAGAAAAAACAAACAGAGGTTAAATCTGATCCACAGAAAAAACAAACAGAGGTTAAATCTGATCATGATAACACTAACAAACCTTTCAGAGTTGATAGAAAGCTGAGAAATAGTGGAAATAAAAATCATCATAACAAGAATTTTACTAATAGAAAAGATGATAATTTTAATAAAGATACCAGGAGAAAATACAAAGAACCAGACTTTGAATTCGATGGGATAATTGAATCAGAAGGTGTTCTTGAAATAATGCAAGACGGTTATGGATTTCTTAGATCATCAGATTATCATTATCTGTCATCACCTGATGATATATATGTATCAATGTCTCAAATTAAACTTTTTGGTCTAAAAACAGGTGATACAGTTCATGGTACTGTAAGACCTCCAAAAGATGGTGAGAAATATTTCCCTCTTATTAAGGTAAATAAGATTAACGGGTTAAACCCTGAAGTAGTAAGAGATAGGGTTTCTTTTGAACATTTGACTCCGCTTTTTCCTGAGGAAAAGTTTAATATCTCATCAAAAGAAAGCACAATTTCAACAAGGATAATTGATCTTTTTTCTCCAATAGGAAAAGGACAAAGAGGTATGATTGTCTCCCAACCTAAAACTGGAAAGACTATGTTACTTAAAGATGTAGCCAATGCTATAGCTGCAAATCATCCAGAAGTATTTCAAATAATTTTATTGATAGATGAAAGACCTGAAGAGGTAACAGACATGCAGAGAAATGTTAAAGGGGAAGTTGTAGCATCTACATTTGATGAGCCAGCAGACAGACATGTAAAAGTTGCCAATATTGTTTTAGAGAAAGCTAAAAGATTAGTAGAATGTGGTCATGATGTAGTTATACTTCTAGATTCAATCACAAGGTTAGCTAGAGCATACAATACTGTTCAACCAGCATCTGGTAAAATTTTAAGTGGTGGTGTTGATGCTAATGCACTTCACAAACCTAAACGATTCTTTGGAGCTGCAAGGAATATTGAAAATGGTGGTTCATTATCAATTATATCTACTGCTCTTACTGATACAGGATCAAAAATGGATGAAGTTATTTTTGAAGAATTTAAAGGTACTGGAAACATGGAACTTCAATTGGATAGAAGAATTTCAAATAGAAGAATATTTCCGGCAATTGATTTAGTTTCTTCAAGTACAAGAAGAGATGATTTACTGTTAGATGAAAATACTATTCAGAGAATGTGGATAATGAGAAAATATCTAGCAGATATGAATCCTGTAGAAGCAATGGAATTTATCAATGATAGATTTAGAAAAACTAAAAGTAATGAAGAGTTCTTAATATCAATGAACTCCTAATTATTTAAGCTTACTAAGTTTTGACTTAAGATTAGATGCTTTATTTTTATGAATAACGTTTTTCTTAGCTAACTTATCTATCAATGAAACTACACCAGGGAAAAGTTTACTTGCCTCTTTCTTAGTTTTAGCTTCTTTTAATTTTTTGATAGCATTCCTAGTAGTCTTATGCTGAAGTTTATTCAAAGACTTCTTTGATTCGTTAGAACGTATTCTTTTTAAAGCAGATTTATGATTTGCCATAATTTTTTATTTAGTAGCCCGTAGGGGAATCGAACCCCTCTTTCCAGGATGAAAACCTGAGGTCCTAACCGATAGACGAACGGGCCATCAGGGTGCAAATTTAATTTAAATTTTAATATTTCAATAAGATTTTGAAAATATTACTTTATAACGTGCTGGCTTACCAGAATAAATACATGTAACACCTTTATAATCAAGGTCTTCAGGGATACATCTAATTGTAGCTTTTGTTTCACTTTTAATGGCTTCCTCAGTCTCATTAGTTCCATCCCACCCTGCTATAACAAAACCACTTTGATTTGATATTAATTCTTTAAACTCATCATATGTATTTACTTCGTAGGTATTTTCCTTCAATCTTTTCTTTGATTCAGCAATCATTTCAGATTGGACAGAGGAGATTGAAGAATTTACTAGATCTAATATACCTTCAAAGTCAGTGGATATTTTTTTGAGATTATGGCGATAAAAAACTTCAAATTGATTGTTATCAATTTCTTTCTCACCTACAACTATTCTCATTGGTATTCCTTTTACCTCAGAGTCATTTAACTTAAAACCAAGATTAATGTTTTCCCTATCATCAATTTTAACTCTAACTCCTAATTTTTTAAATGAATCGAATAGTTCATTTGTTTTGTCTAGTATTTTCTTTGGGTCATCTTTAGACTTAATTAAAGGAATAATGATAATCTGAATAGGAGCAAGTAAAGGTGGAAGGACAAGACCAATATCATCACTATGAGACATAATTAATGCACCCATAAGTCTAGTTGAAACTCCCCAAGAAGTTGCCCAAACATATTCTAGTTTACCTGTTTTATCTGCATACTTAACATCGAATGCTTTTGCAAAATTTTGACCAAGAAAATGTGATGTACCAGCTTGTAAGGCCTTTCCATCTTGCATTAATGCTTCAATACATAATGTTTCTTCAGCACCTGCAAATCTTTCCGATTCAGATTTATATCCTTTAACAACGGGCATTGCCATAAATTTTTCAGCAAACTTAGAATATATATCGTTGATCAACTTAGTTTCCTCAAGAGCCTCTTCTTTAGTTGCATGAGCAGTATGACCTTCTTGCCAAAGAAACTCAGATGTTCTTAAAAATAATCTTGTTCTCATTTCCCATCTAACTACATTTGCCCATTGATTGATAAGAATTGGAAGATCCCGATAAGATTGAATCCATTTTTTATAGGTTTTCCATATTATTGCTTCACTAGTTGGTCTAACTATTAACTCTTCCTCAAGCTTTGAATCTGGGTCGACAATTAATTTACCCTTTGAATCTGGATCATTTTTCAATCTGTAATGTGTGACTACAGCACACTCTTTAGCAAAACCTTCTGCATTTTTTTCTTCTGCTTCAAACAAAGACTTAGGAATAAATAATGGAAAATAAGCATTTTCATGACCTGTCTCTTTGAACATTTTATCTAGCTGAGACTTCATTAATTCCCAAATTGAAAAACCATAAGGTTTAATAACCATACAACCTCTTACATCAGAAGATTCGGCTAAGCCAGCTTCTGAAACAATATCATTGTACCACTTTGAGTAATCTTCGTTTCTAGGAGTAATTTTTTTTTCCATTAAATTAATCTTGTTTAGACTTTTTATAAATAAATGGCACAATTATTGCAATTATATTAAGTAGTAGTTAAGGTGACAAATGTCATTTTAATTATGTAATAAAAGTAATAATTTAGATTTAAAAAATTATTCATAACTTTATATTTAATGAAAAAAATTGCAAATTTATTTAAAGTATTCATTTTCTCAGCCCTTTTTATAAGCTGTTCATCCTATCAATTAACCTCATATTATGATGATAGTGATGGGATTTACTCTTCAAACGAAAGAGGCCTTGATTATAAAGTTGTTTTTCAAGATTTTGCAGATGAATCTCTTAATTCATCCAATGTAACTGAGTCAGGTAATTTACCCTGGGGAGCTAATCCTGATTCACAAGAAATTGTAAATAATTTCTTTCCAAGCTTTGGTAGATTTTATTTAGACCCTTTTTATCATAATATGACATTTAATCCATTCTTCTCAAATAATGGATCATTCCTAAATTATGGTTATAGATCACCTTTTTTCTACAATAGTTTTGCATATAATTTAGGCTATCCTTTTTATGGACCTATGAACTTTTATTTTTCACCTTATGCAACTTCATTAGGACAATATTACTGGTACATGATGCGATATTCAAGAAATTACCCCTGGTACTCTGGAAGCATGTATGATAGTGTAGCTTATGATCAAAACAGAAGAGAACCATCAAGAGTAGACTTTAGTAATTCTGCTTCAAGAAGAGGTGAAAAAAACTCAACTAGTAACAGTTCTCGAAAAAATGATAGACAGGGAATTAGTGTTTCTGGTCTATATTCAAGAATGAGCGCTTATGGAGGGATCTATATCGATAGAACAGGAGATCAAGATTTTGATGGAATTGACAATGATCTGATTGGAGTTTATACAAGAGGAAGCTCTAACACAAGAAATATTAATAGATCTAGTTCTATTCCTAACTTAAGTTCTATAAAAAGTGATTACGTAAGAGAATCATACAGACAAGTTAGATCTGTTAATCCAAGTCAAAGAGGAAACTCATTTAATTATTCATCCGCTAGATCAAGGTCTAATTCCTATTCACCTAATCAATCTCAGTTTAATAATTCATCTGTTAGATCAAGATCTAATCCTGTTTCTACTAGTTCATCTAGAGGATCTCAAGTTGGAAATTCTACAAGATCAAGTGGAAGTGTAGGTGGTGGGGGCTCTAAAGGTGGTAGTGCATCCGGATCAAGAGGTGGTGGAAAGATAAATTAAATGTCCAGAAAAAAGTTTTTATTCTACATCTTCATAATTGCTTCTTCATTTTCATTTTCTCAAACATATGAGGACGTACTAAGATATAATTCATTTAGTCATGAAGGTACATCAAGATTTAATTCAATGGGTGGAGCATTTGGTGCTTTAGGTGGAGATGTTTCCGCAATTTCAATAAATCCTGCTAGCTCATCTGTTTTTCTTGATTCAGAGATAGCAATATCATTGAACTATAAAAATCAAAAAATTAATAATATTCTAAACAGTTCTAAATCTAAATCTAAAAATGATTTGTTTTCATTTGGAGGGCTTGGAGCGGTACTTGTATATGAGAATAAAAAGTCAAAGTTATCAGTTGGATACAATCTAAATATCCTAGGTGACTTCAATAGCTCCTTTAGATTGTCTGGAAATAACAATAACGGAATAGATAGTTATTTTTTATATTATGCTGATGGTATACCTTCTGAAGATTTATTAATTTATGAAGATGAAACAACACAAAGTGTATATAAATATTTAGGAAATAATTATGGCTTTGCTGATCAACAAGCTTTTCTTGGATATCAAAGCTATGTTATTAATCAAGCTGGAGAAGATTCAAATAATTATATCTCTAATTCAAGCTACAATAACTTAAACCAAAATCTGGAAGTTACAAGAATAGGTAATCACCTTAAACATAGTGTTAATCTTGGAACTTCTTTTAACAAGAATCTATTTGCAGGAGTAAACATCAATTATCATGAGACAAATTTTGAAGAAACAAAAACATTTCAAGAGAATGGTTATGAAGATGATTCTAAAGTCGAAAGAGTTCTCCTAAAAGAGAATTTATTAGCTCTAGGAAACGGTATTTCAATCCAAATTGGAACGATTGTAAAGATTAAACAATTAAGACTTGGTATCTCATATACCTCTCCAACTGAGCTTAAAATTGAAGAAGAGAATTCACAGTATATTGAAAGTGATATAAGAGAAAAAGATGGCTTAATAACCTATATAATTGACCCCAACACTATTAATATTTATGATGATTATAAACTCACACTTCCATCTAAATCTTTGTTTAGTCTTGCATATATATTTGGTAAAAAAGGTTTAATAAGTTTTGATTATGAAGTAACTAAATTCAATAATTCAAAGTTTGATGATAACAACAGTAAAGATTCATATCTAAATTCGCTTAATTACTCAATAAAAAACAAGTTTGCAGGTCTATCAGAATCTATTCGTTTAGGAGGTGAATATAGAATTAAAAATTTAAATCTAAGGGGTGGATACTTTTCTTACAAAGGTCCTGACTCTAATATAGACAACAAAATAAATGGTATTTCAGCTGGACTTGGAATAAACTTTGGTTATACAGATTTTGATTTTGGAATAACAAAGTCTAATAACTATAATCAAAACAGAATGTTTACTAGGGGACTAACTAATAATTACTCAATAGAGGATGACACATACTCTTTTTATGCATCATTTAGCATAAAACTTTAACTTCTATTTAACGACATAATAACTATCTTTGTGTAACTCAAATATTATTTATGAAACTTCAAGATATATTAAAAGAAGAAATTGATTCAATTGGAGATGATCACGTTTCATCGAGTATTAACAACCCTTTAAAGAAAGATGCTTTTAGAATTTCTGATTCAGAAAAGATAAAACTTATAGAAGAAAAGGTTTATGAAATACTAGATGTTCTTGGCATGGATCTTACTGATGACAGTCTTAAAGGAACTCCAAAGAGGGTTGCTAAAATGTTTGTAAAGGAAATTTTTGGTGGATTAAATCCAGATAACAGGCCTATTCCTTCAACTTTTAAAAATAAGTTCAAATATGGAGAGATGCTTGTTGAAAAAAATATCACACTTTATTCAACATGTGAACATCATTTACTTCCAATTGTAGGTTTTGCTCATGTTGCTTATATATCAAATGGAACTGTTGTTGGACTATCAAAGATTAACAGAATAGTTGATTATTTCTCTAAAAGACCTCAAGTTCAGGAAAGGCTTAATATTCAAATTGTAAAGGAACTTCAAAAAGCACTTAATACTAATGATGTTGCATGTGTAATAGATGCAAAACATTTATGTGTTAATTCTAGAGGTATTAATGATGTTCATTCAAGTACTGTAACTGCAGAATTTGGAGGAAAATTCAAGGAAGCTCAATACAGAAGAGATTTTTTAGATTTTATTAAACTAGAAACAGACCTTTAATGATCTCTCAAGAGTTACATATATACAATTCTTTAACTAATTCGAAAGAAAAGTTTAAGTCAATTGAAGATAACTCTATAGGTATGTATGTGTGTGGACCAACTGTTTACAGTGATGTCCATCTTGGGAATTGCAGGACATTCATTTCTTTTGATGTCATATATAGATATTTTACTCACCTTGGATACAATGTTAGATATGTCAGAAATATAACTGATGTTGGTCATTTAGAAGAAAATGGGGAAGATAGAATATCAAAGAAAGCAAAACTTGAAAAGCTTGAACCGATGGAGGTAGCTCAAAAATACACAAATGACTTTAGAAACACTTTAAAAACATTTAATGCGCTAGATCCTAGTATAGAACCAATAGCATCAGGTCACATTCATGAACAAATTGCTATTATTAAAGATTTAATAATAAAGGATCTTGCTTATGAATCAAATGGATCAGTGTATTTTGATCTAGTGCAATATGATAAGAACAATAATTACGGAGTATTATCAGGTAGAGACTTAGAAAATCTTAAGTCAAATTCAAGAGCATTAGACAATCAGGAGGATAAAAAAAATGAATTTGATTTTGCATTATGGAAAAAGGCAGAAGAAAAACATCTTATGAAATGGGAATCACCATGGAGTATTGGATTCCCAGGTTGGCATTTAGAATGTACTGCAATGAGCACTAAATATTTAGGTGATCATTTTGATATTCACGGAGGAGGGATGGATTTGAAATTTCCTCATCATGACTGTGAAATTGCTCAAAGTAATGGTCATACAGGTAAAGACCCAGCAAAATATTGGATTCATGCTAATATGCTGACATTGAATAATAAAAAAATGTCAAAATCTACGGGAAATAATATTCTGCCAAATGAACTATTTACCGGTAAAAATGATATTTTTTCCAAAGCATTTGATTCTAATGTCATAAGGTTTTTCTTTCTACAAGCACATTACAGAAATGTTTTAGATATAAGTGATTCAGCTCTTATAGCATCTGAAAAGGGTTATCAAAAACTTCTTGAAATTATAAAGAGGGTTAGAAATATTGAAGTATCTAATGATAATAATGATGAATTGTATGATAAAATTAAAAAATGGGAACATAAATGTTTTAGCTGCCTGAATGATGACTTTAATACACCTATGCTTATAGCTGAGTTATTTAACTCAACTAAGTTCATTAATGATACTGATAAAAAAATTGGTAATCG
>JABGTW010000045.1 GCA_018646865.1 Cryomorphaceae bacterium
ATCAACTATAGAGAATTTAGCTCCTTTTTTTATTGCTTCTAATGCAAATTTATTTCCATCAAAATTATCACCTTTAAGTGAAAAAAATATTTCATTCTTACTTATTTTTCTAGTATCTATAGACACTCCAGAAGATGAAGTGAATAAAGAATGTAATTTTTTTGTGTCCACTCTAATTTTATTGCAATATACTAAAGAAATGAGTATTTTTGCTTCGTCTTATAATAACAGACTTCAACTCATTTGTATGAAAAAAATTACTGGGAAGACTTATTTAGAATGGTATGAAAATATGCTACTGTGGAGAAAGTTTGAGGATAAACTTGCTGCAAAATATATTCAACAAAAAATTCGAGGTTTTCTACATTTATACAACGGACAAGAGGCAGTTTTAGCAGGTTGTCTTCATTCAACAGACCCAAAGAAAGATCGAATGATAAGCTCTTACAGGAGTCATGTTCATGCCATAGGTCTTGGAGAAGATCCAAAGTTTGTGATGGCTGAATTATTTGGAAAAGCAACAGGAACATCTGGAGGTCTCGGAGGTTCTATGCATATTTTTTCAAAAAAACACAATTTCTTTGGAGGTCATGGAATTGTTGGAGGACAAATTCCTTTGGGTACAGGAATTGCATTTGGAGATAAATATTTTAAAAGAGATAGTGTGACATTATGTTTTTTAGGAGATGGAGCTATAAGACAAGGATCATTTCATGAATCTATAAACCTTGCTGCCTTATGGAAACTTCCAGTAATTTACATAGTTGAAAATAATGGATATGCAATGGGAACTTCAGTAGCTAGAACAACTAGTCAAGAAGATCTATGGAAATTGGGAGAGCCATATGAAATGCCATCTATGCCAGTTGACGGCATGAATCCTATAAAAGTAGCTGAAGCTATTGATGAATGTGTTAAGCATGCAAGAGCTGGAAAAGGTCCATCACTTCTTGATATTAAAACATATAGATATCGTGGTCACTCAATGTCTGATGCACAGCAATATAGAACTAAAGAGGAAGTTAAAGAATATAGAAAAATTGATCCAATTTCTCAGGTTGAAAAAATCATTATTTCAAAGAAGTATGGAACAAAATCTGATATTGAAAAAATTGACAAGAAGGTTAAAGCTATTATAACAGAATGTGAAGAATTTGCAGAATCCTCTCCTTTCCCAGATAAATCTGCTATGTATGATGCAGTATATGAACAAAAAGATTATCCTTTTATAAAACATAAAATAGATTAATATGGCTGAAGTAATAAACATGCCAAGATTGAGTGATACCATGGAAGAGGGAACTCTTTCCAAATGGTTTAAAAAAGTAGGTGATACAGTTAAAGAGGGAGAGATCTTAGCTGAAATAGAAACTGATAAAGCTACTATGGAATTTGAATCATTTCATGATGGTGTTCTTCTTCATATAGGAATTGATGAAGGATCAACTGCTCCTGTAGATAGTGTAATTGCTATAATTGGTTCTAAAGGTGAGGATATTTCTTCAATTCTTAAAAATGATAACTCAGTTGTAAAGGAGGAGCCTAAACCAGTTGTAAAGGAGGAGCCTAAGCCAATTGCAAAGGAGGAGCCTAAGCCAGTTGTAGCAGAACAACAAAAACAGGTTTCAACAACTAACGAGTCAAATGATAGAGTACTTATTTCTCCTTTGGCTAGAAAACTAGCTGATGAAAAGGGTGTAGATATTTCTTCAGTAAAGGGTTCTGGTGATAATGGTAGAATCATAAAAAGAGATATTGATTCATTTAAACATTCAAATTATTCTCAATTTTCTCAACCTAGACCTCAATTATCAGAATCATCTTATGAGACTCAAAACTCAACGATGAGAAAAGCTATTGCTAAAAGACTAGCAGATTCTAAATTCTCTGCTCCTCATTATTACCTTAATGTTGAACTTGAAATGGATAATATGATTTCATTCAGAAAGCAATTTATTCAAACTCAAAATATTAAAATTTCTTTTAATGATATTATTGCTAAAGCCGTGTCATTATCATTAGCAAAACACCCAAAGGTTAATTCAAGATGGTATGATGATAAAATAATTTTTAACGAACATGTTCACCTTGGAGTTGCAGTAGCTGTTGAAGATGGTTTAATAGTTCCTGTAGTTAAATATGCAAACTCAAAAGACTTACCACAAATTAATACTGAAATTAAAGATTTTGCTGGACGAGCAAAAGATAAAAAATTAACTCCTGCAGAAATTGAAGGAAGTACATTTACAATTTCAAATCTTGGTATGTTTGGAATCGAAAGTTTTACTTCTATAATAAATCAACCAAACTCAGCAATTCTTTCTATAGGTGCAATAGTTCAAAAGCCAATTATAAAAAACAATGAAATTATGATTGGAAATACTATGAAACTTACTCTAGCTTGTGATCATAGAACTGTTGATGGAGCTACTGGGTCTTTATTTTTAAAGACTTTAAAAGAATATATTGAAAATCCAGTTTCAATACTTATTTAATGAAAACTATA
>JABGTW010000064.1 GCA_018646865.1 Cryomorphaceae bacterium
ATAGATTTTGCTTTCTCTACAGTTTCTAGTATTGGGATTTTTTTCTTTATGATGGAAACCTCCGAAATGTCTTTCCCGGCAAAAACAGAATCTACAACACATAAAATTTCATTATCAAGATATCTAAGAGCGCTAATTCCCATTTTACCATAATCATCATCAAGACTGGACTCCATCCAAACAGCAATTTTATCAGTTGACTTTAGCATAATTTTAGATTTTAAGTTTTGCACCATGACCAGGTAAAGGTCTATTCATGGTTACTCCGTTTATCATGGAGGCTCCTTCACTTGGATCTGGGTCTAAGTTATAATGAGAATCAAGATCTACATAGTCAATAATTCCAGAAATTGAAGCACCGGCTGAAATACTAACTGATGACTCACTCATACATCCAATCATAGTTTTTAATCCATGAGATGTGGCAATATTTAAAATCTTTAAAGCTTCGGTTATCCCACCGCATTTCATAAGTTTCAAATTAACACCGTCTACATATTGATAATGATTCGCAACATCTTCAGCAAATCTGCACGATTCATCAATGAAGATTGGTAGAGGTCTTCCCTTATATAAAAACTTCAATTTATCTTCATCTCCTTCAACTAATGGTTGCTCAATATATTCAGCTTTTCTTTCAGCCAACCATCTCATCATTAGCTTTGCTTCATCTAATGACCATCCTCCGTTTGCATCAACTCGAATTGCAACATTTGATTTTTTTGTTGATTCAACTACCTGAGAATAAATTAATTTATCATACTCTATTCCTTCTGGAGAACCAAGTTTGACTTTTAAAGCTCTAACCTCAGGATTACTTATAATCATTTCTACCCTTTCTTTAACTACCTCTGGTGGGTTAATTCCTACAGTAATAGAAGTAGGAGTTTTTGGAATAGGGAGCCCCAATAAATCTTTTAATTGGAGTCTAGCTTTTTTAGCATTCCAGTCCCAAAGAGCCATATCAAAAGCTGCCTGAGCGCAAGCAGGTATTTTTAATTCTTTACTTCTTTGATAAACTTCATGAATTGATAAATTATCTATGTCTGAATCAATTAATCTTGTCAAATGAGCTTGAACCTCTTCAGGAGTTTTAGCTCCTTCTGTTTTTCCTGGAGCTGCCTCTCCCCATGCTGTTATGCCCTCTTTAACTATTTCTACAAATAAGTTTTGCGATTTGTCATGAACACCTCTACTAATTTGTAGGGGGTGTTTTTTTTTGAGATTTACAGTGTGAAAATTAACTAACATTTCATTTAGAATGATACTCTAAGTTAATGTTTTTATTGTGTTTTTTGCTTAAAATTATCTAAGGCTTCTCTTTTATATATTGGAGTTCTGTTTCTTCTAGTTATCCAAGTAAGTTTACCTTTTTCATGATACCTAGTTAAAGTGCTCTCACTTAATCCAAGATATTCTGCTGCTTGTTTTCTTGGAAGATATTTAATGTGGTCTGGAAGATTTGAGCAGTCATATTCAGAAGACATTAGTTCTAGAAAACTTCTTTCTATTTGAATATCCTCCTTTTTCACTCTTTTCCCATTAAAATAAACAGATTTTACTCCATCTGGAAAATAAATCTGGTTTATATCAGTCCACTTTTTATTCATTATTTTTTAGGATAGTCTATAAAGGTAGAAAAAATATTCAATATCTTTGTATTTAACTATCTACTAATAATTTAACATGAAAAAGGTGCTTGTTTTTGTTTTTGTTTTTTTTGGAATATGTATGCTTCAATCTCAATCTAGCAGTAACTATCAATCGACAAATTATGGAACAAGAAATTATAATTCTGGTCTTAATTCGTTCAAGTATGGAATAATTGGGACTAATCAAGACGCAACTGGTTCCCCTACTGGACTTGTGTCTGCAATTATGAGACGGGTGCCAAGTGCAAAAAAAATTACCGATAAGTTTGGAAATGTAAATTTGTCTTTAAGGGGCAGAAACTCAGTTTTTGCAGCAGGAGATGAGGTTCTTTGGGATGTTGATGGTGTTAGTTATAAGACCCCTCCAATACTGAGTATAAATGAAGTTGTATATGTTGAAATTATAAAAGGACTTGCGGCAGGCAACAAATATGGTTCTGCTGGTGCTGGCGGAATTGTAATTGTTAAGACTTCCGTTAGTGCATCAAAACAAGAACTAATAAGTTCGCCAAAAAACTTGTGGAGGTCTGTAACCGAAAAAAGAGTTAAGAAAAAATAACTTTAACATTTCATAATGATAATTGTGACAAGTTTATTTTTTAAATTCGTAAAATACTTAAGGAATATTATCTAAGTAAATAATTATGAAAAATATCTACATTTTTACGCTTATTTTTATTACTACATTTTCTTTTTCACAAGAAGATAAAATTGCAATTGCTCAGCAAAATGCTGTTGCATCAATGTCGTTAGTTGACGCCCTTGCTTCAAGAATCCCTGGTGCTAGAAAAGTTACTGACAGAACAGGGAATAAAAATATTGCACTTAGAGGAAGACAGTCTTTAAAAACAGCCGGGAATCAAGTTCTTTGGGAGGTTGATGGTGTTGTTTACAACAATCCTCCGTCGCTTATCGCTAATCAAGTAAAATATGTTGAAATTCTAACTAGTCTTGCGGCTACAAACAAATATGGGAGTCAAGGTGCTGCGGGAGTTATAATTGTGAAGACTAATGTTAGTGCTGAAAAATTTAACAGTCGAAAAAATATTTGGAATAGATCACAAAGGGTTACTAAAAAACCTAAGAAGAAAAAGTCTAAGAAGAAGAAAAAGAAATAGGGGGGCTGAAACTGATAATACAGTAAGCAATCCAAAAACTAACAACATCTTACCAAGAGCATTCTCAATTTTTGTAAATTTAACAAAATATCAAAGTTGAAAAAGATTGTTATATACACGTTATATTATTTTTTATTGTTGGGCTGTAACTCAGGTATTACAGATAACAAAAACGTTTCTGATTTAGAATCTTTACAACTTAAAACTTCATTTGTAGATTTATATGAGAATACTTTAGATCTCTCGGTCTATAAAGAAGGGAAAGTTATAATTAGTTACTGGGCTACTTGGTGCAGACCGTGTATTGAAGAAATGCCCAGCCTCAAAAGAGCTGAAGAAATATTAGAAGATTACGGGTATACTTTTTTATTAGTTTCTGATGAAACAATTTCTAAAATCTCTAAGTTTAAAAACGAAAGGAATTTTGACTTCAATTTTTTGAAATCTAATAAATCATTTGAAACCCTTGGAGTTTATTTTATGCCTACGACATATATTTTTGATGAAAATGGAAAAATAATTGAAACTATTCTTGGAGCAATTGAATGGGATTCTGAAGAAATGATAACTAAATTAAAGACACTTTAACATGAAAAAGTTTGCTATAATTTTATCTTTATTAATTCTTTTTTCTTGTACATCAAAAGATGTAATAATAGAAGAAATCTCTTTTTTATATGACAATAGTAATGCACAACCTAGTTTAGTTTCAAATAATGGTTCCTTATCATTGACTTGGATTTCTACTGACGAGGAAATGAATGCTAGTTTAAATTTCAGACAATTCAAAGATGAAGAATGGACTACTCTCCAAACATTGGCAATTGGTTCTGACTGGTTTGTTAATTGGGCTGATTTTCCAACTCATGCAGTTAGTGGAGATCAAGTTCTAACAAGCTACCTAAAAAAATCTGCTTCTGGAACATATACTTATGATGTTTATTTAAATCTACAAAAATTATCTGGAGAGAAAATCAAAGAAGATTTTATATTAAATACTGATGGCTTCAAAGCAGAACATGGATTTGTGAGTATAGTTGCAAACGATAACGAAGGGTTTTTTATTACTTGGTTGGACGGAAGAAATACAGTAGAAAAAGAAGAAGACGGAGGTCACAAGCCAATGACCATTCGATTTGCGGAAATTACAAATGCTGGAGATCTCATAAATGAGATTGAACTAGATTCATCTGTTTGTGATTGTTGTCAGACATCAATAACAAATACCGATAAAGGCCCTCTAGTTGTTTATAGAGACAGAAGCGATAAAGAAGTTAGAGATATATATGTAATACGAAACATAGATAATGTTTGGGAAACTCCAGTTCCAGTTCATAATGATGAATGGGTAATATATGGTTGTCCAGTAAATGGACCGAAAGTTGTCTCTAATTCAAATAATCTCGCTGTAAGCTGGTTTACTGTTTCTGATGGAAAGCCAACTGTTAATATTTCCTTTTCAGAATTTTATGGATCTTCTTTCGGTAACCCAATAAAAATTAATGATTATGACGCTATCGGCAGAGTAGATGTGGCTTTCTTAAACGAGGAGGAGGTGCTGGTTAGCTATATGGAAGGTGATGATGACGGGACATATTTAAGAATAAAAAAAGTGTCGATAGAGGGAAAAGTTTCAGAGCCAATTACAATTTCTAAAATTGATAGTGGGCGGAATACAGGGGTGCCACAATTAGAAATACTTGATAACGAGATATTTATTGTTTGGACTGTTTTTGAAAATGAAAATAATCAATTAAAGACAGTGAAATTAAGTTTTAAAGATATTTAAATTATGAAAAATTATTACTTCTTATCGTTACTAATAATATTTAGCTGTACAAATGAAAAAGAAATTAATCAAAAAATTGACTCTACAGAAATTCTCAATAAAATTGAATTGCCTAAAATTATAAACGAAACTTCAGGTCTTGAGTTTTACAATAACAATTTTATAACTCATAACGACTCTGGAGGGGAGCCATCTCTTTATGTTTTTAATGAGAAGGGTGAGATAATTGAAACTATAGAGCTAAATAAAAATTCTAGCCAACAAATAGAAAACAATGATTGGGAAGACATAACAAATGATAACGAATATCTTTTTGTAGCGGATACTGGCAATAATTTTGGTAATAGAGATAATCTAAATATAATTAGAGTCAGCAAAAAAGACAGCCTTATTGTTGATGGGGTTATTGAAATATCTTATTTAAATCAAGAGTCTTTTTTTCCTAGGCCAAAGCACAAATATGATGCTGAAGCTTTGGTAATTATTGATGATAAAATTGTCTTATTTTCAAAAGACAGAGAGGGTTTAAATTCAGATTTATATTTAATTGACAAAACTCTTTCTGGCTCTCAAACCCTTACAAGCAGCAGTTCATATAATGTAAACACATTAATAACTGGCGGAGATTATAACGAAGAAAATAATTTATTAGCATTAGTTGGATACAATTCTAGAGAGGAGCAACACCTTATATTGTTTAATAACTTTGTGTTAACTGATCTTAAGAACAACACCTTTGTTAAATACAAGATTCCGTTAGAGCGAGCTCAGATTGAAGCAATTAAAATAATTGATGAAAAAACTTTTTGGGTGACATCTGAAGATGAGGGAATAGGAAGTCCTTTTATGTACAAAATAAAGGTGAAGTAAAAAACGCTCCCAACAAAACCAATTAACAAAAATTCATAAATAACCTAGCTAAAAAAAGGAATAAAATCGTTTAGGGAGCGTTTTTGAATCATATCCTTAAATGTAACTTTAATCTTTGTAATAAAATTCTAAAGAAAAGTTAAAATTAGTCAATCTGATAGCTTAAGCTTATTTTTAAAAACGGGTGTCTTTGGGTTCTTTGCGCGTCTGTGTCTTTAGACATAGAGTTAAATGTTGTCAAAACTTGTAGGCTTCTGAACCTCTTCTTAAACCCTACCTCGAGCGTATTTCTGTATTTATTCGATGTCATTGTTAAGGGGGCGTCTTCGTTAAACAAACTACCCTCTAGCTTATAATCATGAAAATAATACTCTTGATGTGTTCCTAAATAAAAAGAGAATTTATTGTTTTGACTATTGATGATGTTGTCTGAAAAGCTAAACCATGTTAGATCTCCTATCAAAAATCCTAACTTAATTCCTGCTTTAATTTGATAAGTTCCAATTGTAGAAAAAACCTCTGTCGTAATATTTACATTATCTTCTATTTTAAACCCTCTGAAATATTTAGCAACTAAATTGAGGTGAGCCTCTTGAGGCATTTGTGATTTCCACTCTAAATTCGGCAGATCTAAAATAAGATCATGATACAGGTTCTGCATTGCCCTTGCTAATGAGGCGTCTCCAGTTATTCCAACATTTCCGCCTAATGACAGGCTTGAATAATCAGAGATTTGTTTTAGGTTATTATATTCTAGAAAGACATAACCGCTGTAAGGATAATCATATTTTAGTGGGTTTGTCTCATATCTTCTTGAAGGAGTATAAATTAACTGGCCTATTTTAAAGTGGTTAAAAGATTTTTTTTCATCTTTATTTTTTAGTTTGGAGAATGATAAAAAAATTCCACTTGAGTAATAGAAATCTCTACCAAAATAAAGGTCATTGTCTACGTCAAGGTTTATCTGACTTTGAGAATAAATTAAATTCGAAGTCATTAATGTTAAGCTGACTACTGAGTAAAAGATTATTTTCTTAAACAAATAAATTAATTTTACTCTAATTTAAACATATTTATTTTTTATGAGTAAAATTGAATTAGCTGAAATAACAGATCTTGAAAGTGTGGTGAAAATTATTAATGCTTGTGCCGCTGACTTAATTAGTAAAAATATTTTTCAATGGAGTGAAAAATATCCAAGCAGAGATATTTTTAAAAATGATATTGAAAGCAATGTTTTATATGTATTTAAAGACAAATCAAAGATTATTGGTTGTATTGCGCTTTGTTCTAATAAAGATTTAGAATACAAAGATGTAAAGTGGTTAACAGAGGATAATAAGAATCTATATATTCATAGATTAGCTGTTGATCCCAAATTTCAGAAAAAAGGAGTTGGAAAATCATTGATGGACTTTGCAGAAGAGTATGCTAAAGAAAATGACTTTAATTCAATCCGGCTTGACACTTTTAGTCAAAACAAAAGAAATAACAAATTCTATAAATCAAGACATTATGTTCAGCTTTGTGATGTTTTTTTTCCAATGCAAAGTCAATTTCCATTTCATTGTTATGAAAAAATCATATTAAAACCCTAGATCTTCTAAATCTTTTTTCTTTTTAGAACTTTCAATATTTAAGTTTTCACAATCCAAAGGAATGGTGACTATTTCTGGGACAGGAAAATCTTCTGATGAGATTCCTAAATCAGGATTTAGATATGCTTTTTTCATAAACCGACCCCATATTGGCAAAGCCATTGTTGCGCCTTGTCCAAATGCAATGTCTTCAAAGTGTACAGATCTGTCTTCTCCTCCAACCCATACGCCGGTAACTAGATTTGGAACCATTCCCATAAACCATCCATCACTTTGATTTTGAGTTGTTCCTGTTTTTCCAGCAATAGCATTTTCAAATGCATATGGATACCCTGTAATCAAATTCTTATATATATAGTTTGTTTCTTCTAAACCTGAATGCCTTAACCTGCCGCCTGATCCATATTTAGTTACCCCTTCCATTAAGTTTACCGTCACGTATGCTGCCTCTTCACTAAGTACATCAGTTGTTTGTGGAATTACCTCATATAGCGGAACTCCATTTTTATCTTCTATCCTAGTAATAAAGATTGGCTCAATATAGATTCCTTTATTAACAAAAGTACTATAGGCTCCTACCATTTCATAAAGGCTAATGTCTGGTGTTCCAAGGGCAATAGAAGGTACTTCCGGTAGGTATGATTTAATGCCCATTTTTTTCATTAGTGTAACAACCGGTTTAGGGCCAACCTGATCCATTAATCTGGCGCTGATAGTGTTGATCGAATTAGCTAAAGCATTTTTTAAATTCCTTGTTTGGCCATATTTGTCGCTTGAATTTTTTGGACACCATGCGTCCATGTTTCCATGTTTCATTGGCTCAATACAATAGAGAGCATCCGGGACAGTATAACATGGTGAAAGTTTTAATTGATCAATAGCTGTAGCATATAAAAATGGTTTGAAGGTTGATCCAATTTGACGTCTCCCTTGTTTAACTTGATCATACTGAAAATGTTTATAATTAAACCCGCCTACCCAGGCTTTAACATGACCTGTTTGAGGCTCCATAGACATCATAGATGCGCGTAAATGAAATTTATAATATCTTATTGAATCAATAGGCTTCATGATTGTATCAATATCCCCATTCCAAGAAAAAACCTTCATTGGTGTGTCTACTTGAAATGTGCTCCATATTTCATCTTCACTTTTACCGCTTAACTTCATCTTTCTCCATCTCTCTGACCTCATAGCTGAAAGTTTGATTAAAGTATCTACTTGTCCTTCACGTAAATCTTTGAATGGTGGGGTTGGATTTTCTTCTGATTCTTTATTTTGTGCAAAAAATTCAGATTGAAGACTTTTCATGTGTTCATTCACAGATTCTTCTGCAATAGATTGAAGCCTAGAGTCAATTGTTGTGTAAATTCTTAAACCGTCTCTATATAAGTTATATTTTGATCCGTCTTGATTAGGATTTTCTCTTAACCACTTATTCATAAATTCTTGAAGATAAGCTCTAAAATATGTGGCTAGCCCCTCTCTATGAGATTCAGGAGAGTAATCAATATAAAGAGGAAGGTTTGTTAATGAATCCCTCTCAATTTTTGTAATCATTTCATTTCTCTGCATCTGCTGAAAAACAACATTTCTTCTTTCTTTAACAAGTTCAGGTCTTCTTAACGGATTATAATATGATGAATTTTTAAGCATTCCTATAAGTGTCGCTGCGTCTTCTATAAGTAGAGAGTCTGGTGTTTTATTGAAATATATTTTTGATGCTGACCTTACACCATCTGCGGTGTTTCCAAAATCATATATATTCAAATACATAGCAATAATCTCATTCTTTGTATATCTTTTTTCTATTTGAATAGCTAAAACC
>JABGTW010000054.1 GCA_018646865.1 Cryomorphaceae bacterium
AGTGCTACACTGTTTATATCAAAAGGAGATGCTCTGGATATAATGTCTAATAATGTAACTCATGCTTTTATAGCTGGAAGGAATTTAAGTCTTGAAACACATCAAACTAGATTATGGAGAAGATATTCTAATAAATATTCAGATTCTCAATAATAATAACCCTTTCAATCCATAATTATTATTTGTAAATTTAAATAACTAAAATTTACAATTGTTAGTAGAGAACAAAATATTACCAAAAGAAATATCCAATCTTTATGATGATTTAATTGATAACTGTTATCAAAAAATATCATCTAAAGAAAAAAAAATAATCTATCAATCACTTGTAATTGCATATAATGGTCACGATGGACAAATAAGAAAATCTGGAGAACCTTATATTCACCACCCTATTGAGGTAGCTAGAATTGTTGCTAAAGATATAGGGCTTGATTATGTTTCAATCGCATCTGCTCTTCTTCACGATGTTGTTGAGGATACTGATATAACTCTTGAAGATTTAAATGAAAGTGTAGGAAAAGAGATTTCAATAATAGTAGACGGACTAACAAAGATTTCTACTTTAAAAAAAAATGAAGATTATTCAGTTCAAGCAGAGAACTATCGAAAAATGCTTCTTACTCTTCACAATGACATAAGAGTTATACTAATTAAACTTGCTGACAGACTTCATAATATGAGGACAATTAGTTTTTTGTCTAAGTCAAAACAAGATCAAATGGCTTCCGAATCACTCTATATATATTCACCATTAGCCCATCGAGTAGGTTTATATAATATTAAAAATGAACTTGAAGATTTAAGTTTAAAAATTCTAGAGAGCCAGAAATATAATCTTATAAAAAAGAAGATTGATCAAGAATTTGTAAATCAAGAAAAATATGTTGATTCATTCAAAAGTTTAGTTAATGAAAGTCTTGACGATCAAAAAATAAAATATTCTATTATTGGAAGGAGTAAATCAATTTATTCTATTCACAATAAAATTCAAAATAAAAATATTTCATTCAATGAGGTATATGATCGTTTTGCAATTAGAATAATATATAAATCAATACCTAAAAATGAAAAGTTTATTGCCTGGAAAATTTATTCAATTATTACAGATCATTTTACTCCAAATCCAGCTAGATTAAGAGACTGGATTACCCTTCCAAAGACAAATGGATATGAAGCTCTCCATCTGACTGTTGTTGGTCCTAAAAATAAATGGGTTGAAATTCAAATAAGATCTGAGAGAATGAACGAAATAGCAGAAAAAGGATATGCTGCTCATTTTGGATATAAACATACTGAATCCCAAAAAAGTGAAGTTGACCTTTGGTTAAACAAACTCCAAGAGGTATTAAATCAAGACAATGAACATGCAGTTGATTTTGTTGAAGATTTTAAACTTAATTTTTATTCTAAGGAAATATATGTTTTTACTCCAAATGGAGATTTAATATCTTTAAAAAGTGGATCAACTGCTCTTGACTTTGCATTTCATGTTCATACAGATATTGGAATAAAGACAAGGGGTGCAAGAGTTAACGGAAAACTAGTTCCATTAAGCCATACACTTAAAAGTGGTGATCAAGTTGAGATTATTACATCTCAAAGTGTAAAACCAAATGTAAACTGGCTTGAATTTGTAGAAACATCTAAGGCAAAATCAAAAATAAAGTCTTCTTTAAATGAAGATAAAAAGAAAATATCTTTAGATGGAAAAGAAATACTTGAAAGAAAACTTAAACATTTGAAGATAAAACTTGATGATAAAGTTTCAGGTCAAATGATGAAATTTTTTGGCATTAATGCAAGTAATGATCTTTTTTTTAAAATTGGAAATGGATCAATTGACAATAAACAAATTAAAAGTTTTGCAAATGATTATAATAGTTACCTAGGATATTTTAAAAGAAGAATTGGATCAAATGCTAAAGTTGATAAAATTACTGACTCACTAAATCTATTAAAATTTGACAAATTAGTCTTTGGGAAAGAAAGAGAAATGTTAAAATACTCAATTGCTAGTTGTTGTAATCCAATTCCTGGAGATAAAGTTTTTGGTTTTGTCTCAGTTAAAGAAGGAATTAAGGTTCATAAAAAAGATTGTCCAAATTCAATTTCTTTAAGATCTAATTATGCATATAGAATTATTTCTGCACATTGGATAGATTCTGAAAACCATGAATTTAATGCTAAAATAGAACTTACTGGAATTGATAATATTGGTTTGATTAATAAAATAGCTTCTCTTATATCAGACTCAATGAATGTTAATATGAATAAAATTTCATTTGAAGCCCATGACGGAACATTCTCTGGTTTAATAAGTATAGAAGTGAAAAATAAAGTAATTTTAAATAAATTATTAAAAAGACTAATCTCTATCGATGGAATTGAAAAAGTATATAGAAAATAACCATAATGATTTTTAAAAAGAAAAAGAATAATGATGAGGTTATAGAGGTTTTTACCAAATTTTTAAATCGTCATAATCACAGAAAAACACCTGAAAGGTTCAGCATACTAAATGAAGTTTATTCTATAGAAGGTCATTTTGACATTGATTCATTATATGAAAAAATGAATAAAAAAAACTATAGGGTTAGTAGATCAACTCTGTATAATACAATTGAGTTATTACTTGAAAGTGGACTTGTGAGGAAACATCAATTTGGAGAATCCTTTTCGCAATACGAAAAATGTTATTTTAATAATCAACATGATCATATTATAATTACAGATACTGGTGAAGTTAAAGAATTCTGCGATCCAAGAATTCAATCTATTAAAAATGATATTGAAAAAATTTTTGATGTCAATATTGAGGATCATTCACTATATTTATACGCTACAAGCAAGAAGAAAAAAAATAGATAATTTATGTCTTTAGATCTTTTATTAGGCCTTCAATGGGGAGATGAGGGAAAAGGAAAAATTGTTGATGCAATTACCTCAAATTATGATATTATAGCGAGATTTCAAGGAGGTCCAAATGCTGGACATACAATTGAATTTGATGGGCATAAACATGTTCTTCATACAATTCCATCTGGTATATTTAATAAAGATTCAATAAATATAATAGGAAATGGAGTAGTTATAGATCCAGGGATTTTTCTAAAAGAGATTAATGGGTTAAAAAAATTTAATATTGATTTAAACAGTAAACTATTTATTTCAAAAAGAGCTCATATTATACTTCCTACTCATAAAATTATTGACGCAACCTCAGAAGCATCTAAAGGGAAGAAAAAAATTGGATCAACCTTAAAAGGGATTGGACCTACTTACATGGATAAAACAGGAAGGAATGGTATTAGAGTTGGAGATATAATAGAAGATAACTGGCTAACAAAATATGATAATTTAAAAGAAAAACATCTTAATCTTATTTCAAATTTTAATCAGAAAGTTGACATAAGTCTTGATCAATTAGAAGCTGAATTTTTTGAAGGGATTAAATGTTTAAAATCTTTTAATTTGATTGAAAGTGAAAATTATTTAAATAGATCTATTAGTGAAGGAAAAAAAATACTAGCTGAGGGTGCTCAAGGCTCTCTTTTAGATATTGACTTTGGAACATATCCGTTTGTTACTTCTTCAAATACAACTTCGGCGGGTGCATGTTCAGGTCTTGGTGTTCCTCCTAACAAAATAAAAAATATTAGAGGAATATTTAAGGCATATACTACAAGAGTTGGTTCTGGACCTTTTCCAACGGAGTTATTTGACTCAATTGGTAAAAAAATCAGAGAAGTTGGACATGAGTTTGGGGCTACCACTGGAAGAGATAGAAGATGTGGATGGTTAGATCTTGTAGCACTTAAATACTCTATACAAATTAATGGTGTTACAGAGTTAAATATTATGAAATCCGATGTTTTAAGCTCAATTGGTAAACTCTTAGTTTGCACGTCCTACACTATAGATGGAGAGCAAGTAGATTTTTTTCCATATGATATTACGTCAAAAGATATAACTCCAAATTACATTGAGTTCAAAGGGTGGGATATGGATATAACTGAAGTGAAAAATGAAGATGAGTTACCCGATGAACTTATTGACTATATTGATTATATAGAATCATTTGTTGATGTGCCTATTAAGTTGATATCAGTAGGTCCTGATCGTAAACAAACAATCTATAGAAATAAATGAACCATCTTAAGTTTTTTATAATCTTTCTATTAACTATATATACAGTTAATAGCCAAGATCAAAGAACTATTGAGATATTACAAGCAGGAAAATCTATTAGAAATTCTTTGGAATATCCTGGTGCTAATATCTTACAGAGAGATAATAATTTAAGAGTGATTTTGTTTCATGATGGAGCAAAAATTGAATCTGATCTTTCATATTATTACTTTAATGAAAATTCATTCAAAGCTAATGGACAGGTTAATTTTAATCAAGGAGATTCATTAGTGCTTACCTCTGATTACCTTGAATACGATGGTACTTCAAAAAAAGCTTTTGCATATGGTAATGTTAAATTAACTAGACCTGATATGAAACTTGAAACAGATACATTGTATCTGGATAGAATAAAAAATATTGCTTTTTATAATTCTAAAGGTAGGATAATTGATAATGATAATATTTTAGAGAGCAACTCAGGAACTTACTATATGGGTCCAAAAAAATATATTTTTAAATCAAATGTTACAATTGAAAATCCCGAGTATAATGTAAATTCTGAAGAATTAGAATATTTTACAGAAACAAATCATACATATTTCAACGCTAAGACTTTAATTACTGGTATAGATTATAGTATTTTATGTAAAAATGGTTTTTATGACACTAATAATCAAAAAGGATATTTTAGAGATGATGCCATTATTAATTACGATGGAAAAATTATAAATGGTGATAGTATTTTCTTTGAAAATGAAAAGTCGTATGCCTCTGCTTCATATAATATAAAAATTAATGATACTATTAATAAATCTATCATTACCGGACATTATGGAGAGATTTTCAAAGAAAAAGATTCTGCAATTATAACAAGAAATGCACTAGCTGTAAATATAATTAAAAATGATTCATTGTACATACATTCTGACACAATTACAATCACTGGTGCAGATGAAAAAAAGATATTAAAGGGATATTATGATGTTAGAATTTTAAAATCAGATGTTAGAGGATTATCCGATTCCATTCACTTCAATCAAGAAACAGGTTTAATCAAATTATTAAAAAAACCTAAAAGCTCAAAATTCATCAAAAGTTTAACAGATGAAGAAAAAAATAAACTTAATCCAGTTATATGGTTTGGGAAAAATCAAATAACAGGAGATAAAATTTTCTTAAAATCTAACGTAGTATCAGAAGAACTTGATTCACTAATAATTAGAGGAAATGTTTTTATGAGTCAAAAAGATTCACTAATCGATGGTAGATTTAATCAAATAAAAGGTGAAAAGCTTGATGGATACTTTAATGATGGTAGCTTGGATAATGTATACATTGTAAAAAACGGTACACTGCTATACTATATGTACTCTGATGATGCTGAATTTATTGGAATGAACAAGACATTGGCAAGCTCAATCCTTATTAAATTTTTAAATAATGAAATTTCTGAAGTGTCTTTTTATAAAACACCCGATGGTAATGTTATTTCTGAAAATAAAATAATTTTAAATGAAATGAAACTTCCGGGTTTTATTTGGAGAGAAATAGAAAAGCCAAATAATGTTAGGGATCTGTTCAGTGAAGAAGACAAAAAACTGGAAATAGTTGAAATTGAATAAACTAAGATGTTAACTATTTTGTTGAAAATAATTTTTGATTGGATTAATATGAGCCTATGAGATGACTACTTTAGAATAAAAATTATTCTTGAGTAACACAAGTAATTCGATAATAAAATTTGAAGAGATGTTAAAGACAAATACTGTCTTCTACTTTGACTCTTCTGATTTCATTAATATTTCCCATCATTACATTGATCAAGCAAATTTTTCATTAGCTGAAAAAGCTATTAAAATGGGATTAGATCAACACCCTAATAATATTGATTTAATGTTGTTGAACTCCGAATTACTAATTTTTAATTCTAGTTATAAAGATGCTTACAAAATATTAAACTTTGTAGAGGAAATAGATCCTGAAAATCGAGAAGTTTACTTGCAGAAAGCGACTATTTATTCCAAAAATAATTTAAGTGAAGAAGCTATAGATATTTTAAAAAGAGCACTTACTTTCATAGA
This sequence comes from Cryomorphaceae bacterium, assembly GCA_018646865.1. Lineage (GTDB taxonomy): Bacteria > Bacteroidota > Bacteroidia > Flavobacteriales > Flavobacteriaceae > Marisimplicoccus. The sequence goes on from JABGTW010000054.1 coordinate 6,216, forward strand.
TGATAAGCTAGAGATATGGAATATGATTGCAATGGAATTTCTACTTTTAGAAGATTTTGAATCAGCAATTCCATTTTTTAAGAAATGTCTTGACTTTGATAATGAAGATTATCAGTCACTCTATAATCTTATCTTTTGTTACGAAAACCTTGGTATGATTGACGAGTCAATAAGTGAATTAAGTTCTGTTTTAGAAAAGAGACCTTATTCTAAAATTGCATGGCATCAAATTGGAAAAATATATAATAAACAAGGTAAACTAAAGAAAGCAATTTCAGCTTTTGATTTTGCAATTATATCTGATGATCAGTTTGTGTCAGCATACATTGAAAAAGCTAAAGTTCTAGAAAAGGTTGGAAAAATAAATGAAGCACTTGAAAATTTTAGACTCTCTATAGAATTAAGTGAGCCTAATTCATATATCTATTTTAGAATTGCTAAATGTTATAGAAAGATAAATAACAAAAAGTTATTTCTAGAATACATTAAAAATGCCGTTAGAGAGGAGCCAGGAAATGAAAAGGCATGGATATATCTAATAAAATATTATTTAAAAAATAAAAATCCTAGACAAGCTAAGTATTTAGCATCAAAGGCATTAAATAATAATCATAATAGTATTAAGATAATTGAGTTAAATGCTATAATTCATAGAGAGAATGGAGATACTAATGAAGCTATAAAGTTTTATAATCAAATTATTGATTTTAAAGAGAATTTTTCATGGAAAATATGGAAAGGTTTACTTAAGTGTTTGATTGAAAATAAACAATGGTCTGAACTTTTAAAGATAAGCTTAAGAGCAAAAAAATACTATCCAAACAAAGCATTTCTAGACTTTACTATTAGTGGTTGCTTATTAAAAAATGGTAAATTAAATGAAGCAATATATTTCTATCAAAGTGGTAAAAAAACCTGTCAAGTTCCAGATAGATTAATCAAGTCATTTCCAGAATTCACTGAAAATAAGACCTTACTTGTCTGATTTTTTTTTAAATTAAAACATGATAAATAATTATTTTTTTCTTTTTCTGAAAGGACTTGCTATGGGTGCAGTTAATAAGATTCCTGGAGTTTCCGGAGGAACTGTTGCTTTTGTAACTGGAATTTATGAGAATCTTCTTAACTCGATTAAAAAAATCAATTATCGATCATTTAAAATTTTATTCACCAAGGGTTTCAAAGCTTTTTATAATGAAATTAATGGTAAATTTTTGACTGTACTTTTCTCAGGAGTAATTGCTAGCTTTTTTTCTGTATCTCTTATATTAGATAAGCTAATTCAAAATTACGAAATTTATGTATTTGGTATGTTTTTTGGAATGATCTTAGGATCCTTTTATGTTATTTATTATCAATTAGAAAAAATTAATATTAAAACTTTTATTGGAATTTTGATTGGTTTATCTATTGGGTTATTGATAAGTTTTGCAGATAATATTGAAGTAGAAAATTCAAATTTGGTAATTTTCTTTTCTGGAATGATTGCTATATCAGGGATGATACTTCCTGGACTTTCTGGATCTTACCTCCTTCTTCTTATAGGTAATTACACACTAATAATGGTAGATTCTGTCAATGCTCTTTATTTCACACTAATAGAAATAATTTCATTCAACTTTGAATTCATTAATGATCCTGAAAGATTGTTTCTATTGAAAGTTTTAATTTTCTTCACAATTGGATCTGTATCAGGTTTGCTTTTTTTCTCACACATTTTAAGTTCTTTACTAAAAAAACACAAATCTATCACAATCTCAATTATAGTAGGTTTTATAGGAGGTTCGCTTTTAGGTGTATGGCCATGGAAAAGTGAAGATATTTCTGGTGAAGTATCTTTATTTTTACCAGATTTTTCATCTACTGAAACTTGGGTTACTTTATTTTGCCTTTTTATTGGTATTTTGTTTGTAGTTTTATTAGAAAGATTAGTACACAAGCATTGAAAAATAAAAAGCAATTTGGTTTAATTGGAAAAAATATTGAATATTCTTTTTCCAGAAAATTCTTTTCCAAAAAATTTAGTTCAAATGATAAGTTTTTAAACTTTGATTATAAAAACTATGATATCCAATCAATTGAAGGAGTTAATAGAATTTTTAATCACGAAAAAACAAGTGGATTAAATGTTACAATTCCTTATAAAGAGGACATTATTAGCTTTCTAGATAAAATATCAGATGAAGCTAAAAAAATAGGGTCTGTAAATACTATATGCTTTGAAAATGACATGAAAATTGGCTATAATACTGATATATTTGGATTTACAGAATCGCTAAAGGCAAATAAAATTGATAATATAGATAGTGTTTTAATACTTGGGACAGGAGGTGCGGCAAAAACAATTTCCTATTTCTGTGTTAAAAATGATATTCCTTATAACATAGTATCTAGACAATCTTCAAAAATGCATTTATTATACAACAACCTTGATAAAAAAAATTTTTTACACAAAGTTTTAATTGTTAATTGTACTCCAGTTGGAACTTTTCCAGAAGTAAATAAATGCCCTGAACTTCCATATGAAATAATAAATAAAGAAAATATTTTTTTTGATTTAGTCTATAATCCCTCTGAAACTCTTTTTATGAAAAAAGGTAGAGAAATTGGCTGCAAGGCATTAAATGGGTATGAGATGTTAAGGTTTCAAGCCGAAATGTCATGGAAATTATGGTCAAAAACCTTCGAATAGGATTGCAATTTTTTTTTATTAATTTTAGTGGATAAATAATTACAAATAATACATAATGAAAGACTCGAATAAAAAATCGAAAAAGTCTTCATCGGATTCTGAAAGTCCAGTAAAAAACATAGTTCCTGAAATGCCAAAAGACAAAAGAACTAAGGCATATAAGGATTGGGTGAAAAAATATGGTGAGCAAAGTTCAGATTCCACAAT
>JABGTW010000070.1 GCA_018646865.1 Cryomorphaceae bacterium
CTTGAGGGGGTAGTGCTCTCTGAGCGTGCTGGTTCGAGTCCAGTCGTAGGCACAAATATTTTTAGCTTAGGGAATAGTCTATTTTTTACTAAAGAAACCTTTTATTTTAGAGAATATTCCTTTTGACTTAGGCTTTTCTTTTTCATTTTTTTCTTCTACAACTTCTTCTACCTTCTTTTCAACAACCTCTTCAACCACTTCTTCAACCACTTCTTCAACCACTTCAACCACTTCTTCAACCACTTCTTCAACCTCTTCAACCACTTCTTCAACCACTTCTTCAACCTCTTCAACCTCTTCTTCACCCTCTTTAACCACTTCTTTGAGCTTTTCTTCTACAACTTCTTCAACAACCTCTTCAATATCTTGAACCACTTCTTCAACCTTTTCTTTCTCGATTATTGGAGATGATTCTATTTCATCATTTATAACGTTAGATTTAGGTTGGTTGGACTGTTGTTCTTTCATCATTTTCTCTTCCATTTCTTTACCTTTCTTAAAAACAAAAGTTTTTTCTAGATTACGATTAAATAAGTCTGAATCAAACTCTCCACCCTCTTTTTTAAGATTATGCCATTCTCCGTTCTCGAATATTTCAATATCTAGATTATTTACGCTTAAAGGGCTAAATGTAGCATACCACTCAGATGGATCAGCCCCTTTAGATTTACCAATTTCTGCCATTTTATCCCATAATAAGGGATTAACTTTTGACTTGTGTTTATACTTAGCAAAAGTTACAAATAGAGAATTCAAATTAGTAACGAATCTTGCACATCCTATATATTTTTCAAATTCTTCTGGAGTATTTAGATCAAACTCTTTTTTTCCATCATTAAATCTTTTAAAAGCAGAGTATTCCCATTTAGAATTTTTGGTAAACCAAAGCCCTGGTTTCTTAACTTTTAACATCTTTTCTGTTTGAGATGTAAGCAGCTTTCCCGTCTTAAAAATTTCTATTAGATGAGAAAGTGATGTGTAATGATAAATTAAAGTTTTTTCCATTTTTCAAAGATATGAATTGATTTACTCTTTTTACTTATTTTTGTAGTATGAAATCAATCTTCGACAAAGTTTCAAATGACTGTAGTAAACTTGTAATAAAAAGATATAGTACATCTTTTTACTTCTCAAGCAGGCTTCTTTCAAAATCAATAAGACAAGATATATTTAATATATATGGCTTTGTTAGGTTAGCTGATGAAATAGTAGATACATTTCATGAATTTCCTAAAAAAGAATTATTAGAGGAATTTGAGAGAGAGCTATGGAGGAGTGTAGAAAATAAAATTAGTTTAAATCCTATTCTTAATTCATTTCAATATACTGTTAATAAATATTCCATACCAAAGGACCTCATAACCTCATTTCTAGAAAGCATGAAGATGGACCTTGAAAAGAAAGAGTACAGTACTGTAGAGGAATACAAAAAATATATTTACGGATCAGCTGATGTTGTTGGCTTAATGTGCTTAAAAGTTTTTGTAAAAGGATCTAAAAAATTATACAACACACTTAGTCCATTTGCAATTTCACTAGGATCTGCATTTCAAAAGATTAATTTTCTTAGAGATTTAAAAGATGATTCCAATATTTTAAACAGAGTTTACTTTCCTAATGTAGATATGAATAATTTTAATGAGGAATCAAAAAGGGAAATTATTTTAGAAATTGAAAAAGACTTTATAAATGCAGTTAAAGGAATAGTTAAACTTCCAAAAAATTCAAAATTTGCTGTTTATATAGCTTATAGATATTACAATAAATTACTAAAAAAGTTAAAAAGAACCTCTTCTGAAAATATTGTTAAAAAAAGGATTAGAATTCATAATCTCCAAAAGTTTATTGTAATTGCACGATCTTATGTAAAGTATCAATTAAATCTAATTCAATGGATATAATAATTTGGGCCTCCACGGTAATAATAACATTTACAGTTACTGAATTTACTGCATGGTTTAACCACAAATATCTAATGCACGGCCCTCTTTGGATTTTACATAGAGATCACCACAAAAAGGATCACAACTCGTGGTTTGAAAGAAATGATTTATTCTTTTTTTTCTATGCATTTCTTAGCATCCTATTTGTTATACTTTGGGGTCAAGGCTTTTGGTTAGGTCTACCTATAGCTATAGGAATTGGCTTATATGGACTTGCATATTTTATAGTTCATGATATATTTATTCATCAAAGATTCAAAATATTCAGAAATATTGATAATAAGTATGCTAGAGGTGTAAGGAGAGCTCATAAAATTCACCACAAAAGCATTAACAAACACGGTGGAGAGTGCTTTGGCATGCTAATAGTTCCCTGGAAATATTTCAAATAGTTACTCTTTAATCCAATTATATACAAAATTACAGTAACTACTATCAGAATTAACATTTACAAAAGTTTCTTCTATTTTTTCTTCCATCCACTTTTTGATAGTTTTTAACTGTTTCTCTGTAAGAGCAAGTTCTTTAATTTTAACGTAGTCTTGAGAAAAGTCAGCTTTATGTTCGTCAAATCTATTTGAAATTTTTAAAATCTTATACTTAGAAACACTATTGTCAGAGTTATCTAGAAGA
>JABGTW010000080.1 GCA_018646865.1 Cryomorphaceae bacterium
AATAAAATTTAGATAATTATCTACATCATTTATAATAGGTTTATAGCATTGATTTGATTGCTTCATTGAACTAATTATTATTCTCTCTAATCTTTCAATATTAACTTTCTTTTTCTCACTAAATTCAGAAATAATCGGAGTTATTTGATTAATCCCTAGCTCAGTAGCTTTTTCAACAAACCACTCAAATCTTGAAGGATTTTTTAAAGGAGAAATTGCAACATGAATTGAAATTTCTTCAGCTTTATAATTAGTGACTTTTTTAATTTCTACTTTAATTTCTCTACCGTTTTCAACTATTACTGCATCACAAATAGAACCTTTACCATTAGTTATTTTTATTATATCACCTATTTTTTTTCTAAAAGCTTTAGTAATATGTTTACTATCAGTTTGATTAATAGTAATTAACCTGCTGTCTTTGTCAAAATTTGAATAAAATAAGTCCATTAGAAAGTTAACCTTGGTGAAGGCGTAGAGTTTAAACTTGATTTAACGGAGTCTTTATACTTTAGATGTCCAACTATTCCAATCATAGCAGCGTTATCAGTTGTGTATTGAAGTTCTGGAATAAAAACTTTCCAGTTATTTAGTTTTGAAGCTTTGTCTAATCTGTTTTTTAAATATGAATTAGCAGATACTCCTCCACCAAAAACTATTGTATTTAAGTTATTTTTTATTGATAGTATTTCAATTTTACTTAATAAGTTATCTATTAAATTTTTTTGAATCGATGCACATATATCATTTAGATTTTCATCTATAAAGTTTTGATTTTTAGTTTTTTCTTTATGAAGAAAATTTATAAATGCAGTTTTTGTTCCACTATAGCTAATATCACCACCTTTAACTTTAGGTAAAGGAAATTTGTATTTCAATTCGTTTCCACTTTTTGAAAGCTTATCTATTTCAGGACCAGCAGGATATCCTAAACCAATTTTTTTTCCACATTTATCAAATGCTTCTCCTATTGCATCATCTAAAGTTTGTCCTAAAATTTTCATTTTAAAGTAATCTTCTACATAAATAAACTGAGTGTGTCCGCCAGATATAGTTACACCAAGAAAAGGAAATGAAGGTTTTTTTAAATCATTTTTTATAAAATGTACTAATAAGTGTGCCTGCATATGATTAACATCTATAACAGGTACATTTAAAGATAAGCCAAGTCCTTTTGCAAATTCAGTTCCTATTATTAATGATCCCATCAATCCAGGGCCTCTCGTAAAAGCGATCGCTGAAATTTCTTTTATTGAAACTTTAGATTCCTTTAATGCTGAGTCAACTACAGGTATAATATTTGAAAGGTGTGCTCTGGATGCTAATTCAGGAACAACTCCTCCATATTTTTTATGAATATTTTGATTAACTATTACATTAGATAATACCTTGCCATTTTTTAATATAGAAGCTGATGTGTCATCGCATGATGATTCAATACCAAGTATATATAGATCTTTATTTGACATTACTATCTTTGTAGGGACAAATTTAAACAAGAATTACTATTAAGAATTCAAAAAAAATATTTTTAATTATTTCAGGCCTTATAATCCTGTTTATATCTTCTGTTTTTATAGTAATTAATTCTTCAGTTTTTCAAGACTATTTAAAAAAGAGCATAGTAGGATATGTTAATGCTAACACGGACAATACTCTTCAAATTCAAAATTTAAAATTTAATTTAAGAGGTGAGTTAGTGCTCTCAGATATATTACTGTCAAATAATAATTCTGATACAATTATATTACTAGAAACACTAAAGACTAAGTATCTTCCTTTAATTTCCAATAGCCGTTATGACAGTTCACTCTTTATTGAAGGTTTGGAAGTTTATATCAATCAAAATAATAATGGAACTGAATCAAATTATTTAAAAGATGATATTGATGAAATATTAGATAATTTATTCTTTGATAATCTTAATGTGTCAAACTCTAATTTATTCATAGTTAATGATACAATCCAGCATTCAATTGATATAAATACTTTAATTATCAATAAAATTAAAAGAAATATAAATGGAATTAATTTTGATATATCTATGTTTCAGGGTGGGGTAGATGAATATCTGATTGAAAATTTTGAAACTAATTTTGAATTAAATAATGATTTTGTATCACTTGAAAACTTGTATTTGTCAGATGTAAATCAATTCCTAGAAGGAGATTTAAATTTTTATTTCAATCAGAATTTTTCAATAAAAAATTTTAATGATTCAAATCTTAGATTTAAACTTAAATCTGAATTCTTAAATATAAATTCAAACGAAATTAATTTGCCTGATTTTATTTCTGGAGAAATAGACTTTTCAGGATCAAAAAATAATTTTTCAATATATAGAGCTTTGTTTATTACTGAGTTTTTCCGACTAGATTCAAAAATAAATGTTGAAAATGGTTTTTCTTCAAATCCTAATGTGAAAATTGATATTAACAATCTGGATTTCAAAAAAGAGAATATAAACTCAGTGTATGAAATTGATAATAGGATTGATTATCCGTCTATGTATGGTAATATAGAATTAACTGATAATAAAATCTCATATAAATTGAATCAAGTTGATGAATCTAAAACTATAGTTGATATAAAAGGAACAGCTGAATTAGATGATATGTTATCCTATAAATTTAGTTTAAATACAGAGCTACACTCAAATGATCAAATTTTAAACCTTTTAAACTTAAATTCTCTTAAAATAAACTCAAATATTACTGGAACAACAAAACAATTAAGTACAATTGAATCTTCTATTTTTATCCTTAAAAATGATAAAGATTTTGTAATAGCTATCAATTCTTTCATTAGTAATAATGACTTAATCGCTCAGGTTGATATAGTATCAGAAGATATTATTATTAACTCTAATGTTTTAGGTAATAATTTAAACAAAATGTATAATATTGATACAGACATAGATATAATAAACATTTCCGAATCTGAGTTTTTAAATTTTAAAACAAAAGCTACTATAAATGTTGATTTGTCAGAATTAGAACATATTAAATCCTTTGTTTCTCTACAAGACCTATATTTAAAGAATTTAAATAATGAACTTTCTTTAGAGTCTTTTTCAGAGATTAACGATCTTATAGATTCAAATTTCATTAATGATGACATCAATCATGATTTTAGCATTAATTATTTAAATGACAAGTTTTATATTGAATCTTTTCTTGGAAATGGGTTAAATTTTTCAGGTTATTATAAAAATGAGGATGATTTGGACTTTGAAATTAAAATATCAGATTTAATCATATCAAACTTTTTTCAAATTAACAAAAATCCTATTAAAGGAAAGATATCATCAAATATCAGATTAAATAGAAATTCAGAAAACAGAACTTTAGATTTCAACTCAAGTATATCTGATATTAACCTAAAGGATTTTGATATCGGTGAACTGAATCTTAGACTTTTTGGTAATACAGATTATAATTCTTATTCCGTTAACCTTGACTTATTTGACAAAACTAATAATTACATTAAAGGGGAGGGAACTGTCATAGCTATTAACGAAAAGCCAAATATAGATATTGATTTACTAATTAATAATTTCGATATATCCTTCATAGAAAGAATAGGCTTAAGTACTATGTCGGAAATATCTAGTAAAATATCTGGTGAGGTAAATTTGTGGGGTGCATTTGATAATATACAACACAATGGAAAAATTTATTTGAATCAATCAAGCTTTACAATTCCATATCTAAATATTGAATATTTACTATCGGATAACTCCGAAATAACTTTATACAATCAAAATTTTGAATTAAATAATATATCTATTACAACTCTGGATTCAGAATCAATAACTTCTTTAAATGGAAGAATCTTTCATGAAAATTATAACAATTGGAATTTAGATCTAGCTTTTCAGTCAGATAGATTATATATAATTAATAAAGAATTTGATGAAAATGATAGTTTTTATGGAAAAGCATTTATTGGTGGGGATATGTCAATAAGCGGTCCCACAGATAAGGTGGGTATAAATATTGATGGTGTTACAAAAAATGGAACTTCTATAACTATTCCTAATTCTCAAAACTATTCAATTGAGGACTTTTCTTTTATTAAATTTAGTGATCTTAACTCTTATTCAGATGATTTAATACTTACTGAAAATAAAATTTCTGAATCTGCAAAAACTGTAGATTTAAACATGAATCTTGAAATTAATAATAATGCAGAAGTTGAAATAACTATAGATCAGGAAACGGGTAGTTATATTAGTGGTAAGGGTGATGGCAATTTGTTTATGGAAATAGATTCAGATGGTAAATTTAATATGTATGGTGATTTTACTGCAAAAGAAGGAATTTATAATTTTAGAAACCTTGCTTTGATTGACAAGAAATTTCAGTTAAAAGAAGGGGGAACGATCATCTGGGATGGTGAGCCTTTGGGCGCGCAAATGAACATACAAGCTACGTATAATGTTCCAGGAGGAGCTAATCCAGCTTTACTTCTCGATAATCCAAATTTTAATAAAAAAATACCTACTGACGTTGAGATAAAATTGACTGGAGATTTGACTAAACCTAATAGCCCTGATTTCGAAATATTTTTCCCCAATACAAGTAGTACAGTAACTTCAGAGATAAACTATAAATTAAACGATCCTGAAGTGAGACAACTTCAGGCTATATCTCTCTTGACTCAAGGTATTTTCATAAATGAAGTCAGTGTATCTATTGAAGGAGTTACAAATAATATCTATGAAAAAGTATCTGAGGTGTTTAGTGATATTCTTGGAGGTTCACAGGGTCCTTTAGAGGTTGGTTTAAATTACTTACAGGGAGATCGAAGTGATATATTAGACATCAAGACTGAAGATAGATTTGGTGTCACGCTCTCTACTAAGATTAGCGATAAAATTTTATTTAATGGAAAAATTGGAGTTCCAATTGGTGGAATTGAGGAGACACTTATAATAGGAGATGTTCAAATAGATTTTATTTTAAATCAAGACGGTAATCTAAGGGCGAAAGTTTTTAATAAAGAAAATGAA
>JABGTW010000083.1 GCA_018646865.1 Cryomorphaceae bacterium
CAGAAGATCTAAATGGATCTTTTTCTTTACCTAAATCAAGTGTATCGGAATTGTAAGAAATATTTAATAATAAATCATCATAGAAAGTGTTTTTGTCAATTTCAATTATTGATGAATTTTTGTTTAGAGTATAATCTTGATTAGTTAAGATTTCTATCCCTTGATAAGAAGTTTCAGTAGATTTAGTATCTACACTTTTTAATCTAAATTTTATATATGAAGAGTTTTGATTCCAGTCTGAAATTTTTATAATAACAGAGTTGTCTTTATAATTATCTGAATTTATAATTCCATTAAAAGAATTTTTTTTGAGAAAAGATAGATTAGAATTACGAGGGGTATATATTTTTAAAACCTTTTTATTTCTCTCAATTAGAGATTGATAATCATACATTATTTTTTTAAAGTGATTCTCACTAAATTTAATTTTATTCATTTGATATGAATAACTTAATATTGAATCGATAAAAAGTTCAACTTTATATATTCCATTCTGATTATATAAATTCTTATACTGTATATCATATATATCAAGCCCAATACCAATTTTACCATTATATCCAATTATATCAGATATGTATGTGGAGTCATTAAGCTTGCTTATTTTTTTTCTAACAGGAAGTTTTTTTACTAAGCTGTTATCCTCATTAATTATGTACAGGCCTCTTATTATTGGTCTTTCTTGGTCAACATATTTATAATTAAACATTAATGGATTTATGGCATCCTGATTTTTAGTTTCTCTTATTTCAAAATGAAGATGAGGACCAAAAGATCTACCTGTATTTCCAGAATATCCTATTAAACTTCCTTTGCTAATTATGAATTCATTTTTTTTTGGAAATTTTTTTATTGAATTTTTTTTTGATTTATAAAGTTCAGACTTTATATAATTATTTAGCTCAGGACTAAAGTTTCTTAAATGAGCATAAACTGAAGTATATCCATTTGGGTGATCTATGTATATGACTTTTCCATATCCATAATTATTAACTTCTATTCTTGAAACAAATCCATCTTCAATACTAAAAACCTTTTGTCCCTGTACTCCTCTGCTTTTAAAATCTATTCCAGTATGGAACCTTGATCTAAACTCTCCAAATGTCCCAGAAAGATCAAAGGGGGCATCAATTGGAGAATGGAAGTTAATTTCTTGGGAAATAAGAAAATTTATATTGAATATAAATAGTATTGTAAAAAGAATTCGTAGAAAAAATCTCATTTCACATCAAATTTAACTTAAGATTTTTATAAATTGAAATCAATAAAATAATTTTTTAGTTATATGCTTTTAAATCATGTAAATTCTTTAAAAGAAAAAATTGATCTTCTCTTAAATAAAGTAGATGAGCTTAAAGTTATCAATGATTCTATGAAAACAAAAAATGACTATTTAATTAATGTAAATAAAGATCTTGAAGCTAAGATTAAGGTTATTCAAGCAAAAGAAAAACAACTTAAGCTTGTATCAGCGATAACTGAGGATAACACTGACAAGCAATACTTTAAAAATAAAATTGATTATTTAATCAAAGAAATAGATTATTGCATTGATAGAATATCAATATAGCTAATATGGAAGATAATATTAAAATAAAATTAAGTATAGGTGATAGACTCTATCCTCTTACAATTCAAAGATCTCAAGAGTTTTACTTTCGTGAAGCTTCTAAAATAATTGAAAAGACAATTAAAAATCTTGAAGAAAATTATTCTGTAAGGGATAAACAAGATTTACTAGCAATGTGTTGTATTCAATTTGCTGCTAAAAATCTTCAAAATAAATCTAAATTAAGCGATTCAGATACAGAAGTAGAGAAAACTATTTTAAAAATCATAGATGATATTGATAAATCCATTTTAACTTCTTAAATTTACTTGAACCTGTATTAGTGATTTTTGGTAAACTCAACGAGTATTAATTAAGAAAGGTGAGTTTAAATGCTAAAGCAAGCTATCTTTGAATAGATCCTTGAATGTTTAATTAGCCTTAATCCTGTTTATTAGGAGTTTATGCAATACTCACTTTAATACAGGTTTTTTTTCAACTCTTTACACTTTAGTCATAAAACTCTATCTCCATCCTGTCCATCAGTTTGGTGTCCACCCTTAATAGGATCATCAACTTTATTTAATGCCCATACCAAAGCAATAACCCAAAAAACAATTGTTGCTCCAAAAATGTTCATCAATAAAATTATCCATC
>JABGTW010000082.1 GCA_018646865.1 Cryomorphaceae bacterium
CCGCTTGAGTATCTCCCCAAATTCAAAATTTCAAAGAGCCGATGGAGGGACTCGAACCCACGACCTGCTGATTACAAATCAGCTGCTCTAGCCAGCTGAGCTACATCGGCTTATTATAAAAAACTGTTTGCAAAATAAATGCTTTTTTCTCCTCAAACAAAGTAAAAAGAAATAAATTTTAAAATATTATTTAGCTCTTGGATGTGAATTTTTAAACACTTCTTTAATTCTCTCCATACTAGTATGACTATAGACTTGTGTAGCAGATAAACTTGAATGACCTAACAGTTCTTTTACAGAATTTATATCTGCGCCTTCATTAATTAAATGAGTTGCAAAACTATGCCTTAAAACATGAGGAGCTTTTTTTATTTTAGGTGAAACCAGTTTAAAATATTCATTAACAGTTCTGTAAACAAATTTTTCAGATAATTGTTTTCCATTTTTTGATGTAAAAAAATAATCTGATGAAGTTTGACCCAGGAATTTTGATTTGATTTCCTTAAAAAAAATTATTGCCTTTTTTAGTTTAGGCAAAATTGGGATTATTCTCTCTTTACTTCTTTTACCCATTATTTTAACAGTTGAAGATTCTAGACTAATATCGGACTCTTTAATTGTTATTAGCTCTATTCTTCTAACCCCTGTAAAATAAAAAAATGCAATTATTGTTTTTTGTAAAACGCCCTTGTAATCATTAGCAAAAAAATCACTGTCTAAAAGTGAATTTATTTCTTCCTTAGAAAAAGGAACTTGTATTTTTTTTGACTGTTTTAAGGGGCTATGAGCTTTAAGAGGAGACGAATTAATAGTTTCCGTTTTAATTAAAAACTTATAAAATGATTTTAAGCTTGAAACTTTTCTATTTATAGATCGATTTGATATATTACTGTTTACCATACTAATTATCCAAGATCTAATAACCTTATAGTCGGCTTTCTCTATTTTGAGATTTCCATTGTTTTCAATGATGAATTTATTGTACTGAATTAAATCTCGCTTATAAGCGGATAATGTGTTTAAGGAATAGTTTTTTTCTAGTTGTAAATAGTCTAAAAATTTCTCTATAAGCATTATACATCTAAGTTACGATGTAAAGGAGAAAAAATGAGGATATTAGAGATTTTCTTGATCTCTAAGCTTTTGTACATATTGAGCTTTTTTGATTTTAGTTCTATGTACAATTGATGGCTTAACAAACTGTTTTCTGTCTCTAAGAGATCTCATTACCCCTGTTTTATCAAACTTACGTTTGAATCTTTTAAGAGCTTTATCAATGTTCTCGCCGTCTTTTATTGGTATAATTAACATCTAAAATTTATTTACGAACGCAAATATAAATAATTGTATTTAATATGCTTGTTATTTTTTATTATTAATTGCGACAAGATATCTAGAAAGTTCCTCTTTTACCTTAGGGAATAAAATAAAGAGACCTATCATGTTTGGAAAAACAAGAGCTAAGATCATTGCATCAGAGAATGCCCAAACAGATGACATATCACCAGCAGCACCAATAACAATAAATAAAAGAAAAAGAAGTTTATATGTAAGATCAGATATTTTTCCTTTACCAAAAACATACATCCAAGATTGAAGACCATAGTATGACCAGGATATCATTGTTGAAAGAGCAAATAGAACAACTGCAATAGCAAGGAATGGTCCTGAAAAAGATATATACTCAGCAAAAGCAGCTGATGTTAGACCAGCGCCTTCAAGTTCTTGACCTCTTATCATAACAGCTGATGATCCATCGACTAAATTTCCATAAGTAAAAAGACTATTATCACCATTAAAAATGATTATTACAAGTGCGGTCATTGTACATATTACAACAGTGTCAATAAATGGTTCTAATAATGCAACAATCCCCTCAGAAGCAGGGTAATTTGTAATTACTGCAGAGTGAGCTATAGAAGCAGAACCTGCACCAGCTTCGTTTGAGAATGCACCTCTTCTAAAACCTTGAACAAGAACACCTATGAATCCCCCCACTGCAGCAGTTGGAGCGAATGCGCCATTTATAATCATTGCAAATGCATCGTCAACAAATGAGAAATTCATTAGTATTATATATAGACATGCTAAAACATACATACCAGCCATAAAAGGAACTATTTTTTCTGTAACAGATGCTATTCTTTTAATTCCACCAATAATAATTACACCTACTACAACCATCATAATAACACCAACAATAGTTCTTGCGGAACCACCAGTTAAACCAAATAGACTAACCATTTGTAGTGCTGCCTGATTTGATTGAGCAGCGTTTCCTCCTCCAAAAGATGCGCCGATACATAGAATAGCAAAAATAACAGCGAGGACTTTACCAAATTTTTCAAAACCTCTTTCCTTTAAACCTTTAGAAAGATAATACATTGGACCTCCATAAACTGTTCCATCAGGTCCAACATCTCTATACTTAACACCTAGTGTACATTCTACAAATTTTGAAGACATCCCGAGTAGTCCACATAAAATCATCCAAAAAGTTGCTCCTGGACCACCGATTGCAATTGCCATAGCAACACCAGCAATATTTCCATTACCTACAGTTCCTGAAACAGCTGTAGCTAAGGCTTGAAAATGGCTAACTTCACCACCCCCTTTTCTCTTTTTATCCAATCCATCATATCTGCCCATCACAGTTCTAATAGATAATCCAAAACCTCGGATATTTATAAAACCAAAATATAAAGTAAAGAATGCTGCACCACCTACTAATAAAAGAATAATTGTTGGTATGCCTGTTCCAAAAAATTCATGGAGAATTAGACCTTCCCAAAAGTTAGATATTGGTTGAAAAGCTTCATTAATTCTTTCATCTATTCCTAATTTTTCTTGTATAATCATAATTTATAAATCAAATGCTGTTTTTTTTCTATGGATAATCAAATCTTTTACCTTAAAAATCAAGGCGAATGTCAAATATAAAATAAATCCCAGGAGAAGAGTAAAAATTGATAAATAAAAAAATAAAAACCTAAAAGTGCTAGTTCTTATTCCTAGCTTTTTACTAATTCTCTCACAAACCCCAAGACCATATTTTTCAAAATAATTAATCAATTAGTTGTTTTTTGAGCCTGTCCATTCTGAAATACCACCTAATAAATTAGATAAATTGTTAAAACCAAAAGTTTCCATTATTTGACATGCTTGAACACTTCTTGCACCAGAATGACAATAGACATAGTAATTTTTAGATTTATCTAAATCTTGAAGACCATCCATAAATAATTGTGGATTACGAATATTTAAAAGTTTAGAATTAGGTATATGGGACTCCTCATATTCTTCTTCAGATCTTACATCAAGAAGAAATGCATCTTCATCACTTTCTAGTTTATCAATAAGTTCTTTCGAGGTTAAGTTTTTCATTTTTTTTTATGTAAAATAAGTAAATCAAATAGTATTAAAAAAAAAACTTAAGAATTACTTTTTTTAATTCAATTGTAATTATGTATTTTGGGATTTAAATACATTTACATATGAAATATTTTCAAAAATCTGACATTTTTCTAATTGCTGCTGCATTTGTATCCTTTGTCTTATCTGTTACACTATGGTTTCAAGGTTATAAGGATGAAGGTTTATTTGTTGGCTTATGGGTTCCTTCAATTCTATCATTTGGATGTTATTTTAAACAAATGCTAAAAAAATAATATGGGTGATACTTTTATATTTATCATGGGATTAATCTGTACTGGTACAGTTGTAGCAGCTACATTTTTATCAATAAATGAACTCAAAGATGTTAACGAACCACAACTTGAAACAATGAATATGGCTGAAGGAACTAAGAAGCATTTAAAACTTATTTCAACTGCTATATTTATTATAATAGGCTTTGTTTCTGTTGGATTGCTTTGTTTTTATTTTATATTTGCTTAATGAAATTAATTAACACATACTGGTGGTGGAATTACGATAATTAAATATTCGTGATTGAACTATTAGTTAATAGCTTGTCTCACGACAGGCTTTTTTTTTTGCTATGAAGAAAATAAAATTAAAAAATTATCATAAAAAAATCTTTGCAGACACTATAACTCCTGTGGAGGTTTATCTAAAAATAAGAGATATTTATCCAAATAGTTTACTATTAGAAAATAGTGATTATATGTTGGCAAATAATAATTACTCGTTTATTTGTTTCAATCAAATCGGTTACATCAAAATTAAAGACAACGAAATTAATATTTCATATCCTGGAGAAGTAGTTAGTTCAAGAACATTGACAAAAAATGAAAAAGTTTCAGATGTAATTCATAACTATCTAGATAACTTTGAAACATCAGATTCAGATTTCAAATTTTTAAATAATGGACTATTTGGTTTTATGAGTCACGAATCAGTTAAATATTTTGATTCAATTAATATTGAAAATAAAGATGACCTTGATATACCAGACATATATTATGGACTTTATCAAAATATAATTGCAATAAGCCAATACAATCATGAAGCTCATATCTTCTGCAACACAATTAAAAATTCTAACAACATTGAATCAATTGAAGCTATTTTAAACAACAAGAGTTATTCAGTATTTAATTTTAGAAAAAAAGGTAAATCTGAATCAATAATAACTGATGATGAATATCTTGAGTATGTTAACAAAGCCAAGGAGCATTGTAAAAGAGGAGATGTTTTTCAGCTTGTCTTATCGAGAAGGTTTATGCAAAAATTTAGTGGAGATGAATTTAATGTTTATAGAGCTTTAAGATCAATAAACCCTTCACCGTACCTTTTCTTTTTTGATTATGGTGATTATAAAATTTTTGGTAGTTCACCTGAAGCTCAAATTATAATTAAAGATGGTAAATCAGAAATTCATCCAATTGCTGGTACATTTAAAAGAACAGGAAATGATGAAGAAGATCATAATGCTGCAAAAGAATTAGCTAAAGATCCAAAAGAAAATTCTGAACATATTATGTTAGTTGATCTTGCTAGAAATGATTTGAGCAGAAGCGGAAATAATGTTAAAGTGGAGAAAAACAGAGAGATACAATTCTACTCCCATGTTATTCATTTAGTTTCCAAGGTTACAGCAATATTGAAGAAAAATATTAAATCTTTTAAAGTAGTTGAAGATACTTTCCCAGCTGGTACATTAACAGGAGCTCCAAAACATAGAGCTCTTGAATTGATTGAAAAATATGAGAAAGTAAATAGGAATTTTTATGGGGGAGCTATTGGATATATAGATTTTAATGGAAACTTTAATCATGCGATTATCATAAGATCTTTCTTTAGTAAAAACAATATATTGAATTACCAAGCTGGAGCTGGGATAGTAATAGATTCAATTCCAGAAAAAGAGTTAGAAGAAGTGAGAAACAAATTAGGGGCTCTAGATAAAGCATTAAATGAAGCTGAATTAATAAAATGAAAAAAATATTTTTAATAGATAATTATGATTCATTCACATACAATCTTCTATACTATTTAGAGGAACTTGGATGCGAGGTAACAGTAAAAAGAAATGATAAATTTGAACTTGATGAAATAAGTAATTTTGATGCAATTTTAATTTCACCAGGACCTGGAATTCCTAGAGAAGCTGGAAAGATAATTGAGGTAATTAAAAAATTTTATAACACTAAAAATATTTTTGGTGTTTGTTTAGGTCAACAAGCAATTGCTGAGGCTTTTGGAGGTAAAATAAGAAACTTAAAGAAGGTTTATCATGGGGTTTCATCGAAGATAACTTTAACTGACTCGGATCTAATTTTTGATGATATTAAATCTGATTTAAATGTAGGGAGATACCATTCTTGGATAGTTGACAATCCATTACCTCAAGTACTTAAAGTAACTTCTGTTGATGAAAATGGCGAAATTATGTCAATAAAACATAAAGATTTCAATGTCAGAGGAGTTCAATTTCATCCAGAATCAATTTTAACACCTGATGGAAAAACAATATTAAATAATTGGATAAATACGATATGAAAAAAATATTAAATCGACTTACTCAATATGAAACATTGACAGAAAAAGAATCAAGGAATATTATTATTGAAATTTCTGAGGGAAAACTTAATACTAGCGAAATTTCATCATTCTTAACAATATTCATGATAAGGAATATAACTATTGAAGAATTAAATGGTTTTAGAAAGGCTCTTATTGAATTATCTCTTAAAATTGATCTTAATGAATTTGATCCAATTGATTTATGTGGGACTGGTGGTGATGAGAAGGATACTTTTAATATTTCAACTCTAGCTTCATTTGTAACAGCTGGTTCTGGAGTTAAAGTTGCAAAACATGGAAATTATGGTGTTTCTTCTAGTTGTGGCTCAAGTAACGTACTTGAACATTTAGGTTTAAAATTTAATAATGATTCTGATAAAATTAAAAGAGCTGTAGATAAAGCGAATATTTGCTTCTTACATGCTCCACTTTTTCATCCCGCTATGAAGAATGTTGCTCCAGTAAGAAAAGAACTAGGTTTAAAAACTTTCTTTAACATGTTAGGGCCAATGGTTAACCCATCAATGCCTAAGAAACAAATAGTAGGTGTTTACAGTTTAGAACTAGCTAGAATTTATAACTATCTATACCAGACTACTGACATTAATTACAATATTATCCATTCAATAGATGGTTATGATGAAATATCATTAACTAAGGGTACTAAGATTTACTCAAGAGAAAGTGAATTTATTTTAGAATCTAAAGATTTTAATCTTCAAGATATTGACTCTAATAAAATATCTGGAGGAAAAAATATAGAATCATCATCTAAAATATTTATGGATGTATTAAACGCAAATGCATCCCTTGAACAAGAAAATGTTGTATGCGCTAATGCTGCTTTAGCGATTGCAATATCTAAGAATATGTCAATTATTGAAGCCTTTATGATTGCTAAAGAATCCATAAAAACTAAAAATGCACTTAAGTGTTTTAATAATCTTATAAATGTTATGCAATGAAGATACTAGATAAGATTATACATGATAAAAAAATAGAAATTAAAACTTTATCTGATATTGTTCCTGTTTCAGATCTAGAAAAACAAAAAGATTTTACTAAAAAATGTAAATCTTTGAAAGAGTCTATTAAAAAAAGTAAGTCAGGAATTATATGTGAGTTTAAAAGAAAATCTCCTTCAAATGGAAATATAAATTATACATCTAATATTTCTGATGTGATAAAAGGATATGAAAAAGCTGGTGCAGTTGGAGTTTCTATTTTAACTAATAAAAAATATTTTGATGGAAGTATATCAGATATTAATGATGTTAAAACTAGTATTGAGATTCCTATACTAAGAAAAGAATTTGTAATAAGTGAATATCAGATTATAGAAGCAAAGTCTATTGGATCAGATTCAATTCTATTAATTGCATCTATTCTTAGTAAGGAACAAATAAAAAATTATAGTTCATTAGCTAAAAGTCTAGGTCTTGAAGTTTTACTTGAAATACATTCTATTGATGAATTAAATGAGGTTTCAAAATATGATATAGATATAATTGGTGTAAATAATAGGAATCTCGATACTCTAGAAATAGATATCAAAAATAGTATAGAAATATTTAAAAAGATACCTGGTGAATTTATCAAAATTTCTGAAAGTGGGATTAGTAAAGTAGAATCTATAGTTAAGTTAAATAAGGTTGGATATGATGGTTTTTTAATTGGTGAAAACTTTATGAAATCATCAAAACCTGAAGAGTCTGCATATAATTTTATAAAACAAGTAGAAAATGAAATTTAAAGTATGTGGATTATTTGACAAAGAAAACATATTAAATGTAATGGATTTACATCCTGACTATATTGGACATATATTTTGGGAGAAATCTGTTAGATATATTAAAGGAGATACTCCTCAAATTAATAACTGTAAGAAAACGGGAGTTTTTTACAATTCTAATTATGATTTTATTTGTGACAAAATAGAACATCACAAACTTAAATGTATTCAGCTTCATGGAGATGAGTCACCAGAACTATGTCAGAAACTTCTTAATTTGAAAATTGAAGTAATCAAGTCTTTTAGAATTGATCAAAATTTTGATTTTGAGATTTTAAATGATTATGTGAATAAATGTGACTTGTTTTTATTTGACTCAAAATCACAGCTACCTGGAGGTACAGGAAAAACATTTGATTGGAAACTTCTAAAAAAATACAAACTTGACAAGGAGTTTTTTATTAGTGGTGGAATTGGTTTAGATTCAATAAGTGCATTAAATAGATTAGTTGATATGAAGTTACCATTATATGGTATAGATGTAAATAGTAAATTTGAAGATGAATTTAATTTAAAAGTTATTGAAGATTTAATAAAATTTAAAGAAATTATTGACAATGAAATATAGTGTTGACAAAGAAGGTTTTTATGGAAATTTTGGAGGAGCTTTTGTGCCTGAAATGCTTTTTCCAAATCTAGAAGAATTAGAAAAAAATTATAATAACATAATTAACGATAAGGACTTTAAAACTGAATATAACAACTTGCTGAAAGATTATGTTGGTAGACCTACTCCACTTTATTTTGCCGAAAGAATGTCTGAAAAATATAAATGTAAAATATATTTAAAAAGAGAAGATTTATGCCATACAGGAGCGCATAAAATCAATAATACAATTGGTCAGATATTGTTAGCTAAAAGATTAGGAAAAACAAGGATTATTGCTGAAACAGGTGCTGGTCAACACGGTGTAGCTACTGCTACTGTATGTGCACTTGCTGGAATTGAATGTGTTATATATATGGGTGCAGTAGATATTAAAAGACAGGCGCCTAATGTTGCTAGAATGAAAATGTTAGGAGCAAGTATTATTTCTGCTGAATCAGGAAGCAAAACACTAAAAGATGCAACTAATGAGGCTATTAGAGATTGGATAAATAATCCTTTGACAACTCATTATATTATTGGTTCAGTTGTAGGACCGCATCCTTATCCAGATATGGTAGCAAAATTTCAATCTATTGTTTCTAAAGAAATAAAAACTCAACTTTATGAAAAGGAAGGAACAGAAAACCCAGACTATTTAATTGCAAATATTGGAGGAGGTAGTAATGCTGCAGGATTATATTATGAATATTTAGAAAATGATAATGTCAAAATTATTTCAGTTGAAGCTGCAGGAGAAGGTATTGAATCTGGAAAAAGTGCAGCAACATCTGTTCTAGGTAAAGTTGGAATTATTCATGGCAGTAAGACCTTATTGATGCAAACTACTGATGGACAAATTATTGAACCTTACTCTATTTCAGCAGGACTTGATTATCCTGGTGTTGGTCCACTTCATGCACACCTTTTAGAATCTAAAAGAGCTCAATTTATTTCTATTACTGATCAAGATGCAATGAAGGCTGGATTAGAAATTTCTAAACTTGAAGGAATAATTCCAGCTATTGAGACAGCACATGCTTTTGCTGCTTTTAATTATCTAGAGTTTAAAAAAGATGATATAGTTGTTGTGAATTTTTCAGGAAGAGGTGATAAAGATTTAAATACTTACATAGAATATTTTGATTTATAATGAATAGAATTGATAAAAAATTAAACAAAGAAGGAAAACTTCTATCTATATATTTTACAGCTGGATACCCTGACTTAAATAATACTCAGGAGATTATTATAAAGCTTGAAGAATCAGGAGTAGATATGATTGAAATAGGATTACCATTCAGCGATCCTCTTGCTGATGGCCCTACAATTCAAGATAGCTCTACACAAGCAATTAAAAACGGAATGAATTCAAATGTATTATTTGACCAGTTAAAAGATATAAGATCTAAAGTTTCTATCCCATTAATAGTTATGGGCTACTTTAATCCAATTCTACAATATGGAGTTGAAGCTTTTTGCAAAAAATGTAGTGAAGCAGGAATAGATGGTCTTATTATTCCTGATCTACCGATTAATTACTTTGAACTAAAATATAAATCTATTTTTAAAGATTATGGCTTATATAATATGTTTTTAATTGCTCCTCAAACTCCAGAAGAGAGAATTAGACATATTGATGAAATTTCAAATGGATTTATCTATATGGTTAGTTCATCAAGTGTGACTGGCTCCAAGAACACATTTGACTCTGATCAATTAGCTTATTTTAAAAAGATTAAAGAAATGAATCTTTCTAGTAAAAGAATAATAGGTTTTGGAGTAGGAAATAAAGAAACATATAATACAGCAGTTCAGTATTCAAAAGGAGCTATAATAGGTTCTGCATTTATAAAACACCTTAAATTAAAAGGTGTTAATTCTATAAATGAATTTATAAAATCCATAAGAAAGTAAGGAAAAAATTCTTTGGAATTTCAACAATTTATATTGCAACTAAGTAAAATTAAACTTAGAGTCAGTATATAATTTAAGTTTAAATTAATTCCACACTCTTAAAAGAAAATTTATAAAGTTTTGACTCATAATATTTTCAATATTAATTTTTGAATATCCTTTTTTAGATAGCATTGATGGAATTTTTTGAAGATCAGCTATAGTATCAAGATCAAGTGGTGTTTGTTCCTTACCGAAGGCTCCATCTAAATCAGTACCAATACCTACATGTAATGCATTACCTGATAACTGACAAATATGATCAATATTATCAATCATTTTATCTAATGTTACCCCCATACTCTCAGGAGTAGACACACCTCTAACCCAATTAGGAACCATCATCCACGCATCTAATGGAATTCCAATAACAGCATTCCTAGAGATCAATTCATAAATTTGTTCATCTGAATACTGTCTGTTATGATCAACAAATTTTCTACAATTATTATGGCTTGCCCATACTGGTCCATTATATATATTCATGGTTTCCCAGAAACTTATATCGCATAAATGAGTAGCATCAAGAATTAAATTTAACTCCTCAATTTTTTTTAGCAACTCTTTTCCTTTAATTCCAATTCCTCCTTCAGAATCTGTTCCATGTGCATAAATTCCTGGTCCATAATGAGCTGGACCTATGGCTCTTAAACCTAAATCATATGATTTCTCTAGATAATCAATGTTTACAATTGAATCAGCTCCTTCTAAACTTAAAATATATCCAATAGGCTTATTAGAGATAGTGTCATCTTTCCACAATTCTATATGATTAGTAAGTTGCATAGAATTTTTGATTTGAGTCATTTCCCCAATATCTTCCATTGACTTATACCATGCAAGCTGACCTTGCGTTTGAGCCCATGCTTGTTGAGGAGAATTCCAACCTGGTAATTTATCATCATTACTTACTCTTGCAATTTGAGTAGCAACACATATCCCAATATTACCTTTTCTCATTGCGTCAAGAGATACTGTGTTTTTTTCTCTATCTGGCTTATCAGTCATCCCAATCTCACTTTTTCTGATTTCTTGAACACTTTGAGTTAAATCTCTATTCCACTCTAAAGCATTCATTGCTAAGTCTAGGTGTGCATCAAAAACAAACATTTCTTTCTTATTTTTTTATAAATACTATTCTATATTATAATCTCTAGCTGCAACTTCCCACTCTCCTGTTACATCCCCATTTTCAACAGTTAAAACTTTTTTATATTTTGGAACTGTTGGACAAATATGAACTGGTATTGCATAACAGACTGAACCGACCAGATAATCTTTTGATTCATTGCATTCCAGAACCAAATGCTCTTCACTGTGACTTACCTGTTTAAAGTTTTCAATGTTAAGAAGTTTCAATCTTGGAAAATCCATTTCCGAAGCAACAGATTTATGTCCCAAATTTAGACATATAAGGTCTTTACTTGGTCTACTTATTATACTTCCAACAAGAACAGCAGAATGAAAAAACTTTAAATCTTTAAAAGAGCTACCATATCGTTCATCCCATAATAATGAAGTACCTGGACTTACTTCTATGTTGTTTCTTTTTACATGAATTGGAAAACTTGGGGTTCCACCTGCAACAATCTTATTAATTTTTATTCCCAGAAACTCAATATTACTTTTTAAATTAAGAACTGATTCAAATTGTTTATCACAAATTTCTTTTCGTAAGTTAAGATCAGATTCACGAATGTGACCATCATAAACATGAAGTCCCTTAGCTATTAAATTAGAAGACCCATCGATTTTTTTATAAAGTAATGTAGCTTCATTATTAGGTTTAATCCCCGTTCTATTATTGCCATTGTTTATATCTAGCCATAGGGAAACCTTAAGTCCTTTCTTTAAAGCAGCTAAATTAAATTTTATTACAGACTCTTCATTATCAACAATAGTTGAAAATAATGATTTTGGATATTTCTGTGTTAATTCAATAAATCTATTAACATTAGATCCTGTTAATTGCATTGCTAATAGAATATCTTTTGCATTACATTCAGCCAGAAGCTTTGCTTCAGATAGGGTAGCACATTTAAATTTTGTAATATCATGATCTATTTGCATTTTAATTATTTCTGCAATTTTATGAGTTTTAATATGTGGTCTGAGTTTCTTAGTGCCTCCAGCAATCTTTATCATTAATTTAATGTTTTCCTCAATCCTAGAAGGAAAAACAACGAGAGAGGGAGATGGAATATCTTCAACATTATTTATTCTATACCAATCTTTATCCATGTTGATTTATTTTAATTCAAACATTGCTTCAATTTCAACAGGGATTCCGCCAGGAAGCATCATACCAACAGCACTTCTAACTCCAATTCCATTATCATCTCCAAATACGTCAGCCATCAATTCACTAAAACCATTAATTACAAATGGATGTTTTTTAAATTCAGGAGAGCAATTAACCATTCCAAATACTTTAATTACTCTTTTAATTTTGTCTAGATCCCCAAAATGTGTCTGGATGCTAGATAGCATTGTTAACCCAACTTGACGAGCTGCTAATTTTCCTTCCTCACTAGTTAAATTATCTCCAACACGGCCTTGCATTAATGTACCATCATTTTTAACTGGACCTTGACCTGATACATATAAAAAATTATCTACAATTAATACAGGTCTATAGACACCTGCAGGCTTTGGAGCTGGAGGAAAGACTAAACCTAGTTCTTTTACTTTTTCTGAAGGTGATTTTTTCATATTATATAAATATATTCAATATTAAAACTCCTATTAACCCAGTAATTCCAACAATAGTTTCCATTACTGTCCAAGTTGAAAGAGTTTCTTTAACTGTGAGATTGAAATACTCTTTAAACATCCAGAATCCTGCGTCATTTACGTGAGATAACATTAAGCTTCCAGAACCTATAGCTAGTACCATTAATTCAGGACTTACCTCTGAGCTTGAAACAAGAGGAAGTACAATTCCTGCTGCAGTTAAACCAGCTACTGTTGCAGATCCTACACATACCCTTATAACTGTAGCTATAAGCCAGGCTAAAATTAATGGTGATATCTGTGATCCATCTAATGAGGCTCCTATATAATCGCTTACCCCACTATCAATTAAAATTTGTTTTAAAGCACCTGCTCCAGAAATTATTAATAAAACCATTGTTATACTTGATACAGAACTTGAAACAGAGTTCATTAATTCTTCCATTTTTTTTCCACGAGATAAACCAAGTGTATAGATGGCAACTAAAACAGAAAGCAACATGGCAATTACAGGGTTACCAATAAAAAGAATAATTTCCTTTAAAAAAGAGTTGAAGTAATATTCATCTGTAAAAATAATATTGAAAATTGAAGAAAATATAATTAGTATGACAGGAAGTAAAGCAGTAAATACACTTACTCCCATTCCTGGCATTTGCTCATCTTTTAAAATAATAGGATTATAAAATTCTTTTAAAGGAGTAGCATTAATGTTTTTAATTGTTCTGGTAAATAATGGTCCCGCTATTATTATAGCTGGAATAGCTATAATAATTCCATATAATAATGTTTTGCCAATATCTGCATTAAACATACTTGAGATTGCTGTAGGAGCGGGATGAGGAGGAAGAAAACCATGAGTTACAGACAAAGAGGCAAGCATGGGTAAACCAACATAAATTAATGGTAATCCTGAAGAGGCTGCCACTGTAAAAACTAAAGGAATTAAAATAACAAAACCTACAGAATAAAACATTGGGACACCTACTATAAAACCTGCAACAACAACTGCCCATTGAATATTTTTAACTCCAAAACCTGATATTAATTTAGATGTAATCCTTTGAGCAGCTCCGCTATCAGCAACAAGTTTCCCTAACATGGCTCCAAAACCTAGAATCAAAACTAAAAACCCTAGTGTGTCTCCAATTCCCTTTTGAATCGATTCGACAATACTTTGTAATTGCATTCCTTGAAATAGGCCGACAAAAATACAAACTGTTATAAATGAAATAAATGCATCAAGCTTAAATCTAGCTATTAAAATAAATAACAATAATATTCCAAATATGACAATAAGTAAAGGCATGATTTATTAGTTTATTATTTTCTAATTAAGTCGGGTTAGTTTTAAATACATAGGCGAAAAGTAGTGCAAAAATTACATAGAATACAGTTAAGAAAATAATAATCTCTGTATGTGTTTGAATATTAGAAATTACTTTAACCAATGTAATTGCTCCAACTACAAAATGCATTAGGTTTCCAAGGGCAATTGGTCTATTATAAATTCCTCCAATTAGCGTTCCTTTCGCCGTCCAATTCAAAATTCCAAATCCCAAGTATAATGCACCTAATATTTGTAAAAAAAGTATTGTAATAATAGTCGGTTCAACACTAAGATATTCTGCTATTTCGTTAGGTAAAAAAGAAAGAAGGATTCCAATAATTCCAAAGAATACGGCACTTGAAGTCATTAAAAGTTTTGTTTTCATATTAAGGATTTAATTGTGCTAAGAGTTTTCTCAACATTTTCCTGAAGTAAAGTGTAATTTTTATTAACTAAAATATCTTTAGATATAAGCTTAGAACCCATACCAACACATGTAACCCCAGAATCAAACCACGATTTTAAATTATCATATTCCATAGAAACTCCTCCTGTAGGCATTACAGAGGTCCAAGGTTGAGGTCCTTTTATACTTTTAACAAATCCAGGTCCTAAAATATCTCCTGGAAATAATTTTATGATTTCACAACCAAATTCTTCTGCAGTTGCTATTTCAGTTAGCGAACTACATCCAGCAGACCACATTAGTTTTCTTCGGTTACAGATACGAGCAATATCTTCTCTAAAAACTGGAGTCACAACAAAATTTGCTCCAGCTAACATATATTGTGAAGCTGCCTTTGCATCGGTTATAGATCCTACACCCATAATCATTCCAGGAAGCTCAGCAATTGCATATTTAATTAAATCAGTAAAAACTTCTAAAGCAAAATCACCTCTATTTGTAAATTCCATTAAACGAGCTCCTCCATCATAACAAGCTTTAAGAATATCCTTAGCAACTTTGATATTTTCATGATAAAATAATGGAACCATACCAGATTCTTCCATCTGTTGTATTACTTGAATTCTTGAATATTGCGCCATAAATTTTTATCGATTAACTCTGCCAGAGGCATTTCCATTCATTAATTTTTCTACCTCTTCAACTTTAACAAGGTTTACGTCTCCTTTAATTGTATGTTTAAGACAAGATGCAGCTACTGCAAAATCTAATGCCTTTTGATCTTTATTCGGATAATTTAGAAAACCGTAAATTAATCCACCCATAAAAGAATCTCCGCCACCAATGCGATCAACAATATCAGTGATTTGATATTGGATACTCTCATACATCTTTTTTCCATCATAAAGAATCCCAGCCCATGAGTTGTGTGAAGCTGAAATTGATCCTCTTAATGTTATAATTACCTTCTTAGCTCTTGGGAATTTTTTCATCATCTGTTTACAAACAGACAAAAAAGCTTCTGATTTCATTTCATTTCCTTGTGAAGTTATGTCTAGACTTTCTGGTTTAATCCCAAAATGCATTTCAGCATCTTCTTCATTACCTAGGATAATATCACAATAAGATGTGAGTTCACTCATAATTTCATTTCGATTTCCCTCATGTTTCCAAAGTTTAGATCGATAATTTAAATCAGTTGAAATTGTTAATCCTTTATCACTAGCAATTTTTACAGCCTCCAAACATACATCGGCAGCATTTTTTGAAATTGCAGGGGTGATTCCAGTCCAATGAAACCAAGAAACGCCATCAAAAACTTTATCCCAATTAATCATCCCTAATTCAATTTCTGCCATTGCAGAATTAGTTCTATCGTACACCACATTGCTACTTCTGTTTACTGCTCCTGTTTCCATAAAATAAATACCTAGTCTTTCTCCTCCAAGTTTAATATGAGATGTTCCCACCCCTCTTTTACGCAACTCCATTAAAGCACATTCACCTATTTCTGATTTGGGTAACCTCGTAACAAACTCTACAGGAATTCCAAAATTTGCTAACGAAACTGCAACATTTGACTCTCCACCACCGTATACAATGTCAAAGGTGTTTGTTTGAGAAAAGCGAAGATAACCCGGTGGAGATAGCCTTAACATGATTTCACCAAAAGTCACAACTTTATTCATTATCTAAAATATGTATTCTTTATAACTCTAATATAATCACAAAAAAATTATGACTATGGCTTAAGAACAAGTTTTCTGAGACCAACAAATACAACTAAAAAAATAGAATAAGCGATAAAAAAAGGAATTACATATGATTTAAGGTTAAAGGATAGCAT
This sequence comes from Cryomorphaceae bacterium, assembly GCA_018646865.1. GTDB lineage: Bacteria > Bacteroidota > Bacteroidia > Flavobacteriales > Flavobacteriaceae > Marisimplicoccus. Next base: position 16,638 of record JABGTW010000082.1, read on the forward strand.
TAAAGCCATAATTAATAACTGAAAACCAAGTCCATACATAGATAATACTGTCATAAACCACTTTGGAAATGGTGGACTGTCTTTTGCATCTTTATCCATATAATACATTATTTTATCAAAAGATATATATAAAACATCGTAAATTTTATAGAAGATATTTACCATGTATTGACTTTCACCCTTTAATGCTTTAGGAGCACCAGCCTCAAAAATCCGACTGGTAGAATCACCTTGAACTGAGTTTCTTAAAATTACATAATAGTAGTTATAAACAGTTCCTTGAAGTTGGATTGCAAAAAATGCAATAAACATGTAGATTATTGAAATTTCTGTGATATACCAAAAAGCTAATAAAAAAGAAAAATTAAGCAGGAAGTCTGCTATAGAATCATAATATCTCCCTACATAAGAAGGTGTTTGTTTTAATCTTGACAATTCTCCATCAGCTGCATCTAATATTGACTTTAGTATTATAAAAAAAGAAGCAGTTATATAGTATCCTTTAATCATAAATGCGATTGCAACTAATCCTGCTACAATAAACAGTGTAGTAACATGGATAGGAGTAAATAATGAGTATTGTAACTTACTGGCTATCCAATGCCCTACTGGACGACCATAATCTGATAAGTCTAAAAATCTATATTTTTCAGGAAGTTTTGACATAAGTATCTATTTAATTTTAATAGAATGAGACCCAAAAAAATTTCGTTGAGCCTGAATCATTTTAGTACTTAGCGAATTACTTGAAATACTATTAAAATAGTTTAAAGCATCATTAAAACAAGGAATTGAAATATCATTTTTTAATGATAACATAATTATATTAATTACATCTGACTTACAATGGTTTAAATCTTTAATTATTTTCTTATCAGATAAGATATTTTCAACAGAATAATTTGAGTAAAGATCATTAATCAAACTTGATTTTATAATACTCCCATTAGACCAAACATTAAGTACCTTAGAAATACTAATATTCCAATTATAAGTTTTATTTGCTGCATTAATGAGGCAAAAAGCCTGGATAAAATTTACAAGGCTACAAAACTTATATGCACTTTTTAATGAGTTAACATCTACTTTATATTTTTTGGAACTTTGTTTAATGTTTTTATTTATTTCATTCCTTTCACTTTGAAGTTTAGAAATAAATCTAGTATCCATAGCTGATGATAACATACTTAGTGAACACCCAAGTTCTACTCCATAGTTAAGCATCCACCTCCCTGTTCCATTATCTTCAGCTACATCATCAATCTTTTCAAGTAGATATTTATCATCAATCTTTTCTAATATTTTTTGAGTTGATATATCAATTAGATAACTATTTAAATTATTATTCCAATCTTCAAAAATTTGGGCAATACTTTGATTATTATAATTATTAGAATCAAATAATAATTTATAAATAGATGCTATTAACTGCATCTCAACATACTCAATTCCATTGTGAATCATTTTAACAAAATGTCCCTGGTTTGAATCACCAAAAAAATCATAGCTTTTAGAATTTTCAATTGTTTTTGATGTAATTAGTGATAAATCATCTTTCACTTTTTTAAATGCACTATTATCTCCTCCAATCATAATTGATGGACCCTCCAATACACCTTGTGTTCCTCCAGACACACCTATACCTAGATATAAAATATTATTTTTTGCAATTTTTAATTTGTTACGATAGCTAATCAATGGATTAGTATTTCCAGCATCAATTATAATATCATTATCACTTAAAATTGTAATTAATTTAGAGATAACCTGTTCGTTTGGATTTCCCGAAGGAACTAAAATTAAAATTTTTCTTGGTCTTTCAATTGATTCAATAAAATTTAAAATATCATTAAAAACAGAAACTTTTTTAAGTTCAGGATATAATTTTTTTTCTTCTAAAATTGGATCTGATTTATTTTCAAATATTTTATCATAAAGGGAAAGACTTATACCTTTATCTGACATATTTCTAGCCATACTTAAACCAATCCTGCCTATTCCTACTATTCCCCAATTATTCATTTAAATATTTTAAGTTTTATTGTTTCAACTATCTTTTCTGGACTCTCATTGATATCTATTAGATTTGAATAATCAGGATATTCAATTATATCAAATTGACTTTTAAGTAAATCTGGTTTAAAGAAATGATTATTTCTTTTTTTTAATCTGTGATTAATTAATTTAAACTCTCCTTTTAAGCAAAACCAGAAAATATTTGCATTGACTCCACTTATAAGTTTTTTTCTATAAATTTCTTTCAAAGCAGAACAAGCAATAACTATGTCTTTTTTCACTTCTTTTTTCAATTCACTATTTAATGATAACAACCATTCCTTTCTATCACTATCATTTAATGGTAAGTTTTTTTTCATTTTGTTGATATTATTTAATGAATGAAAATCATCTCCTTCTATAAATTTAATTTTTAAATCATTAGATATTATTTTGCCAATACAAGATTTACCAGACCCACTAACTCCAAAAAGTATAATCAGTTTTTGCATAGGTTAAATTTCAATTAACTTAAAAGTACTTAACCTATCTTTTAATTTGTTTTCAAAATCAAAAACTAAAAAAAAACCTCCCCCTCCAGAACCACAAAGTTTAATGTAGTAATCATCAGATTTATGTCCAATTTGCCATATCTCTTTTATTGACTCGGGAATCATTTCATTCATATTTATATATGTACTCTCAGAAAGATTTTTAATTGAATCTTTAAAAGAGATTGAGTTGTTCAAAAGATTATAAATGCATTCATTGGTTAGAGAAATAAAAGATTTATTAAAATCATTCAAAAAAAATTTATCATTCTTTTTTTTATTGAATAAAGCGATCATATCAGAAGTAGAAGATGGCGTTTTACTATCAACTAAATATATTTTAAAATCTGTAAACTTTATATCATCAAGTAATCTAATAGTTCCATTGGATAACATAATCGGCTTATTAAAAAATGAAACTAATGGATCAAACCCTGAAGATTTTCCGTGAAATTTTGATTCAATTATTGACATGATTTTTTTAAGTTCTTCACTATTCATTATACTTAAATCAGTATTTGAATATTTGTTTATAATTGAAGAGACTAGAGCTCCACTACTCCCAAGACCTGAAGCAATTGGTATATTACTTTTAAAGTAAAGCCCAGAATCAATATCATGTTTAAAAGAATTTAAATTTATAATATTTAAAAGAGATTGATTTTTATCAATATAGTTATAGAGTTCAATTAACTTCTGATTTGATAATTCTTCATCATTTAATAATGATTTTGATATTTTAAGTGATCCATGAAATTCTTTGAATGGAATCGCTAATGCATCTGCGTTTGACATAATTCCATATTCACCAAATAATAATATTTTTGAGTAAAAGATTTTCTTATCCATTATAATACCTTCTCTGCTCCTTTACCTAGATAGTCATGAATACATGCATTTGACTTACAAAATATTAGTAAATCATCTTTGATAAACTTTTGAACAGTTTGTTTTATAGATAAAGGATATAACAAGTGAACATTTGAACCTGCATCTAATGTAAAACTTATTGGTGATTTAGTCTCTCTCCTATACTCTAAGATTCTACTTATGACTTCCAAAGTATTCGGCTTCATCAAAATAAAATAAGGATTTGAAGATAACATCAATGAATGAATCATTAAAGCCTCAGACTCTGTCAAATTAATAAATTCATCTAAATTTCCTGACTTAAAAATATCTTTTAATCTTGAGATATTATTCCTTGCTATATCAAATCTTGTATTAGAAAAAGGATTTTCATTTATAAGTTTATGGCCTATAGAACTAGATATTTTTTTAACTCCTGGATCAATTATTAAAATAGAATTTTGATAGCTAAGAAAAACTTTGTTTACATCTTTAGAAATATTTATTGAATATAAATCAGAACTTCCTTGATATGAATCTGATAAGCCCCAAAGAGAAATTGGGCCTTCAATACTTCTAGAGGCACTCCCTGATCCTAATCTTGCTATAAATGATTTCTTATTTGTATAATAAGATTTATTCTTTTTATTAGAGTTTAAGTATTCAAAATCAACCAAGCATGAGGATAGAGCAGACATTGAAGAAGCAGACGAGGCAATTCCGCTACTATGAGGAAAATTATTTTTTGATCTTATATAAATATCATGATTATTTAAAAACTTAAAATATTTATCAATACTCGATATAAATAGTTTAATTTTTTGACCAAATGGATGATTTTTTTCTTCTTCAAATTCAAAAATAACATTACTGTCTTTATTCTTTTTTGGTTTAAATTCTAGAGAGGTACTTGTATGACATTTAGATAGTGTAAAACTTATTGAAGGGTTCTGAGGAATTTGATTTTCTTTTTTACCCCAATATTTCACTAAAGCTATATTACTTGGAGAATTCCATTTCACAATTCCATTTGATACGAAATCATCAGTGCAAACAAAATCCTGTTCAATCATATAAATATTGTTAAAAATCATTTAAATATAAGAAAGATATACTCTAAGAAGAATTTTATTTGTTTAATTTAAATTGAAAATAATTATTTTAAATAAGTCCTAATCAATCTTACTTATTTGTGATTTTTTGGCTTCTTTAACAGAACCGTCAAAGCCTTTAACTCCACTAACAGTTGTATATTTAATTGAAGGTTTTTTGTCTGGATTTAATCTTGAATATGCACTATGACACATTACTGCTGCTTCATGAAAACCACTTAAAATTAATTTTAATTTTCCTGGATATGTGTTAACATCACCTATAGCATAAATCCCTTCAATATTAGTTTGGTAATCAAAACTATTATTAACTTTAATTGCATTGTTTTCAATTTCTAGACCCCAATCTTTAATTGGACCCAATTTAGGTATAAGACCAAAAAGTGGAATAAAAAAGTCAGTATTTATTGTTAATTCATTACCATCTTGGTTTAAAACAACTGATTCTAATTTATTGCTTCCATTAAGGCTAGTTATCTGAGCTGGAGTTATTACTTTAATTTTCCCTGAATTTTTTAATTTTTGAACTGATGAAACAGATTCGTTAGCTCCTCTGAATTCATTTCTTCTGTGAATAAGTATTACTTTCTTTGCTATTTCAGAAAGATAAATTGACCAGTCTAAAGCTGAATCTCCACCTCCAGCAATTATTACTGTTTTATCTTTAAATTGATTAGGATCTTTAATCATGTAAAGCACTCCATTGTCTTCGTATTGAGATAGATTTGGTATTTTAGGCTTTCTAGGGATGAAAGTACCTAACCCACCTGCAATTGCTATTATTTTAGTTGAGATTTCAGTCCCTTTATCAGTGGTTATTCTAAATGAGCCATCTTTAAGTTTATCTAAAGTAAGAGCAGTTTCTCCTAGACTATAAGAAGGATTAAAAGGTTTAATCTGTTCTAAAAGCTTTTTAATTAAATCGCCTGCAATTATTTCAGGGTATGCTGGTATATCATATATAGGTTTTTTTGGGTATAGCTCCATACATTGTCCTCCAGGTTGAGCTAAAGAATCTAAAATATGACATCTCATTTTTAAAAGTCCTGCTTCAAAAACTGTAAATAATCCTGTAGGTCCAGCACCTATTATTAAAATATCAGTTTTAATCATTTAGACAACGGTAATACAGATTTAACTTCTTTTATTTCAGGAGCATATTTTTTAATAGTAGTTTCAACACCAAGTTTAAGAGTCATCTGGTTGACCTTACAGCTAACACAAGCTCCATGTAATTTAATATTAACAGTAGAATCTATAATTGATTCTAGAGAAATATCCCCTCCATCTTTAACTAGGAAAGGTCTAATTTCTTCAAGTGCTTGTAATATTTTATTTTCTAGTTTTGACATTATTTTTTAATAGCAGAACATCCTACTAAGTTAGTGATTTCAACAATTTTTGTTGTTGGGAGTTCTTTGTTTCTTATCAGTAATTGTTCAACAACATTTTTTGAAATATTATCAAATATTTCAGATATTTCACTGGACTCTTGAAGTGAACCAGGTCTTCCAAAATCAGATGCTTCTCTAAGACTTTTAAAAAGTGGAATCTCACCAAGAAAATTGATATTTAAATCTTTTGATAAATACTTAACACCAGCCTCTCCAAATATATAATGTTTTTCTTCAGTATCATCAGCTTTGAAATAAGCCATATTTTCAACTAGTCCCAAAATAGGAACTGAAATATTATCTTGTTGAAACATTTTTATACCTCTTCTTGCATCAGCTAAAGCAACATTTTGAGGAGTACTAATTATTATTGAACCTGTTATTGGAAGAGATTGTACAAGGCTTAAATGAATGTCACCAGTACCTGGAGGTAGATCTAAAAACAAGAAGTCAAGTTCACCCCAATTTGTATCAAAAATCATTTGATTTAAAGCTTTCGAAGCCATTGGACCTCTCCAGACTACTGCCTGATCAAGCTTAGTGAAAAATCCAATTGACATAATTTTTACTCCATAGCTTTCTATTGGCTCAATCTTTGATTCTCCATTAACTTTAATTGATTTTGGCACATATCCTTCTACATCCATCATAGTTGGAACAGATGGGCCATAAATATCAGCATCTAATATCCCTACTTTGCAGCCTTTCTTAGCTAAAGTAGCAGCTAGATTAATAGTTAATGTTGATTTACCTACACCACCTTTTGCAGAAGACACGGCTATTATAGAATCAACTCCAGATATTTTTTTTGATTGAGAAGAAATTTTAGCGTCAACCTTCTCAATTTTTACATTGATATTAATTTTAGCTTTTTCATAGATATCAGTGTGAATAATTTTCATTATATCAACCTCTAATTTTTTTCTAGCTTGAAGTGTTGGATTACTCAGAATTAAATCAATATCAACCTGATCTCCAAAGACTTGAATATTCTTTAAGATACCTGAAGCAACAATGTTTTCAGAAGATCCTGAAATGTTAACATTTTCAAGTGTTTTTTTGATGTTTATTTTAGTTAATTCCATATGTATTTTATGACACAAATATAGTAGTAAGTAATAACTTTAAATCTTAAAATTTTAATAATTATTAAGGCTTCCAAAGTTTTTTTTCAAAGTCAATTACTCTATCATCGTCAACTATAATTCCCTCATTTTCTAACAATTGTCTCATTAAATCGAATCCCTTAAAGTGATTTTTGCCAGTTAAATATCCTTTCCTGTTAACTACTCTATGAGAAGGAATTGACGAATCATTATGACAAGCATTAAGAGCCCAACCTACAGTTCTTGCACTTAGGGTTGTTCCAAGTTTAGTTGCGATTAAACCATATGTTGTAACTCTGCCCGCAGGGATAGTCTTGACAACTTCATAAACTTTTGAAAAAAAATCTGTTTTACTCATAAAAAATTAATAGAAGTTTTTGGCTTTTGTAAAGTGAAAGAAAATTCTGTTCCAACACCAATTTTACTTTTAACAAAAATCTGTTCCTTATGTGCTTCAATAATATGTTTAACAATTGACAATCCAAGACCTGAACCACCCTTTTTCCTAGATCTATTTTTATCAATTCTATAAAATCTTTCGAATAAACGAGGTAAATGTTCTTTTTCAATTCCTTCTCCATCATCAATTACTTTAATAATTACCTTTTCTTTATTAAAGTCCTCAACAAGAACCTTTGTATAACCATTATTAGATCCATATTTAATCGAATTCACAACTAAATTTGTTAGAACTTGAAGAATTCTTTCTTGGTCTGCATAGACATATGTAGGAGTAATATTATCTTTCTCATATTGAAGTGTAATATTGTTTTTCTCAGATTCAAATTCCATTAATTCAAAAACATTTTCAACCAGTTCATAAATATTAAAATCAGATTTGTCAACAGTTTTAATTCCAGATTCAAATTGAGTTATTAAATCTAAGTCTTTAACAATTGAAATAAGCCTATCAACACCTTTAGCTGCTCTTTTTAAATATTTTTCTCTTACTTTTTTATCTTTCATAGCACCTTCAACTAGAGTTAAAATATATCCTTGGATTGTAAATAAAGGTGTTTTTAACTCGTGTGATATATTACCAAGGAATTCTCTTCTATAATTTTCTTGATTTTTTAAAACATTTATTTCTGATCTCCTTTCTCTGGCTTTTGTTATAATTTCATCTGTAATTATTTCTAAATTTTTATCTTCAGAAAAATCTTTTACAATTTCTGGATTTAATTCATTTAATATTTTAGACACACGAATTCTTATATATTTTCTAATATATATTTCAATAGTTATTCTAACTATTATAAAAAGAATTAAAAAGTACAAGACACTATTTAACAAAGCTTGATTTCCTGAATCTGAATTAGATGAAATAAATTGAAAAAAAATAAGTTCTAAAATAAATGCAAATAGAGTAATGTATAAAGATGCTCTAAAAGCTTGAGGATTAGATTTAAATTTAAAAGGTAATTTCATTATTCAATTACAAACTTATAGCCAACACCTTTGACTGTTTTAAAATATTTATCCCCTATTTTTTCTCTTAGTTTTCTGATGTGAACATCAATAGTTCTATCACCCACAATAACTTCACCTCCCCAAACCATTTCCATAATTTTATCTCTTTTAAAAACTTTATCAGGTTTTGAAGCGAGTAAATAAAGAAGCTCAAATTCTTTTCTAGGTAAGTTAAGAGTCTTGTCAGCTATATATACTTTGTATTTTTCTCTATCTATTTTGATATCTTTAAATTCAATTTCATTAAGATCGATTTCACTAACTTTTTTTAATCTTCTTAATAGACCTTTAACCTTAGATACTAAGACTTTGGGTTTAACAGGTTTTGTTACATAATCATCTGCTCCTGCTTCATATGCAGCAACATGAGAGTAGTCTTCACCTCTAGCAGTTAAAAACATTATTATTGTGTCATTAAATTTTTGATCTGCTCTAAGTTTTTCGCATGCTTCAATACCATCCATATTAGGCATCATAACATCCATAATTATAAGATTTGGATTTATTTCATTTGCTTTTAAAATGGCAGACACACCATCATTAGCAGTATATACTTTATAACCCTCATTAGATAGATTATATTTTATAATTTCTAAGATATCAGGCTCATCATCAACACAAAGAATTGTTATATCTGATTTTTTCATCTTATCTAATTTAGTAATTAAAAAAATATCAGAATAAAATAAATGGTTAATTAAAGGTTGCTAAAAAATCAGTTGAAAATTACCAAATAATAATTTTTTCTACCTCTTTGAAGTAAAACATACTTATTATTAATTAAATCAGTTTTCGAAACTTTATAAGTTTCTGAAATTTTATTTTTATTAACAGAGATAGAGTTTTCTTTAAGTGATCTTCTAGCTTCACTTATAGACTCAAGGAAATTTGTGTGTGAAGCTAATAGATTTTCAATCTCTATTTCATTTGAAAGCTTTTCTAAAGAAATAGTTGAACTTGGAACTCCCTCAAATATTTCATTAAAAGTGTTTTCATCAAGAGATTCTAAATCTTCCTTACTTGATTTTCCAAAAAGAACTTTTGATGCCTTAATAGCATTCTTTAAATCATTTTCACCATGCACCATTACAGTTACAATCTCAGCTATTTTATTTTGAAGTAATCTTCTAGACTTATCATTATTATGTTCTAGAATAAGACCTTCAACCTCATCTTTTGAAAGAAATGTGAAAACTTTAATATAATTAACAGCATCTTCATCAGTTATGTTAAGCCAGTATTGATAAAATTTATAAACTGAGGTTTTGTTTTTGTCAAGCCAAATATTACCACCTTCTGATTTACCAAACTTTGATCCATCAGATTTTTTAATTAATGGACAAGTCATAGCAAAAGCTTTCTTGTTTTCTTTTCTTCTTATAAGCTCAGTCCCAGTAGTAATGTTACCCCATTGATCACTTCCTCCCATTTGAAGAGTACAGTTCATTTCTTTATATAAGTGTAAAAAATCATATCCCTGGATGAGTTGATATGTGAACTCAGTAAATGACATTCCCTGAGTCGTATCTTTTGAAATTCTTTTTTTAACCGATTCCTTACCCATCATATAATTTACAGTAATATGTTTTCCAATATCTCTTGAAAAATCAATAATTGAAAATTTACTCATCCAATCATAATTATTTACTAATAAGGCCTTATTAGATATACTGGACTTAAAATCTAAAAATTTTTCAAACTGAAGCTTTAATTTCTTTTCATTGTGTTTTAAAATTTTCTTGTCAAGTAAATTTCTTTCGTCAGATTTTCCAGATGGATCTCCTATCATTCCTGTTGCACCTCCCAAAAGTACTATTGGAGTATGGCCAGCATTTTGAAAATGCTTTAAAATAAATATTGGCACTAAACTACCTATATGAAGTGAATCAGATGTTGGATCAAATCCAATATATCCAACTGTTTTATTTTTTGATAAATGCTCTTCAGTTCCAGGAATTACATCATGTAGCATTCCTCTCCATTTTAACTCTTTAATAAATTCTTTCATTACTTAATATTCTTTAAACTATCTATAGATTTGAGAATCCTTTTTTTCACATTTGAATAGATATTAAAATGAATTTTAGGATTTCTAGAGTAATATAGCTCACTTTCATAAAACTGTAGACTATCAATATCATATTTTTTATAAATTAACTCATCACTCAATAAGTTATTATCAATTTTTAAGTCATAACTACTAGATGCATTCAGAATCATTATATCAAAAATAATACTTTCCATTTTTTCTTCACTTATTAGATTCTCTGGAACATCAGTAGAACATCCAAGTAACAAAATAAAAAATATCAAATATTTTTTCATCTTTTAAAAGTTAATTTTTTTCCTTGAGGAGTTGAATTTATTTTTCCATCAGTATAAGCAACTTTACCATTAACTATAGTTTTATTAATTGAATAATTAAACTTTACACCTTCAAATGGAGACCAACCACATTTATATAGAAGTGAGTCTTTGGTGACTGATGTTGAAGAATTAGGATCAATAAGAACAATATCAGCATAATAATCTTCTCTCAAAAAACCTCTTTTATTTATCTCAAATATAATTGCTGGGTTATGTGAAATTTTTTCTACAATTTTTTCAATAGAAACCCCATAGTTGTTACAGTTTTGTAGAAGAGACAAAATAGTATGTTGAATCATAGGACCTCCAGAGGGACAACTTAAATACTTATTGTTTTTTTCCTCTTCTGTATGAGGTGCATGATCTGAAGCAATAATATCAATTCTATCATCATTAATTGCAGTCCATAAAGCATCTCTATCATTTTGTGATTTTATCGCAGGGTTCCACTTTATTTTTGAACCTAAATTTTTATAATCATCGTCAGTAAACCATAAATGATGAGCGCAAACTTCAGCAGTTATATTTTTATCTTTCAATTGAATATTATTATCAAATAGATTAAGCTCTTTTGCAGTTGAAATATGAAACACATTTAATCTAGCGCCAGTTTTTTTTGCCAATTTAACAGCAAAATCAGAACTTTTAAAGCATGCCTTTTCACTTCTTATTTTTGGATGAATTTCTATTGGAATATCCTCTCCATATAAGTCAGTATAATAGTCAGTATTATCTTTTATAGTTTGTTCATCTTCACAATGTGCAGATATTGGTAATGATGTACTCATGAAGATATTCTCAATAGCTTCACGATTGTCAATTAACATTTTTCCAGTTGAAGATCCTAAAAAAAGCTTAATACCTGCAACTTCTGATTTATCAATTTTTTTTATCTCATCAATGTTATCATTTGTTCCTCCAAACATGAATGAAAAATTAGCAAATGAATTATTTGAAGCATTTTTAATCTTATTATTAAATTCTTCAATAGTAGTAGTGTTGGGAATTGTATTAGGCATCTCAATGTATGAAGTAACCCCACCAGCAATTGCAGCTTTTGATTCTGTACTTATATCTCCTTTATGAGTGAGGCCTGGTTCGCGAAAATGAACTTGATCATCAATCATACCAGGGATTACTAAAAATCCATTAGCATTAATGGTTTCAACTTCATTATTTAATTTAATTCCTACACCAATTTTTTTAATAAATTCACCTTCAATGTAAATATCTTCTATAGATCTTTTACCTTCATTTATAATTGTTGCATCTTTTATAAGAAGTTTATTCATTTTTTTTTAAATAACGAGTCTAACTTTAATTTGATTACACCTGTAATAGCCTCTAAAATAATATTTTTATTCATTTTTGATTTTCCCGATATTCTATTTACAAACACTATTTGATGTTCTTTTAATTTAAAATTTTTTTTCCATAATTTGAATTTCATTTCGATTTGAAATGCATATCCATTAAATTTTATGTTATTCAAGTTTAAAGATAATAAAGCTTTGTTGGTATACCCTACAAATCCAGATGTTGCATCTTTTACTTTCATCCCTGTTATTATTCTAACATAAAGATTTGCAAAATAGGAAAGAAAAATTCTTGAAAGAGGCCAATTAACTACACTTATTCCTTCTAAGTACCTAGAACCTATAGCGACGTCATAGTTTTTATCAATAAGTAAATCTTTAAGATTTATTAATTCATTTGGATTATGGGATAAATCAGCATCCATTTCAAAAATATATGCATATTCTTTTTTTAATGCCCACTTAAATCCCTCTATATATGCTGATCCCAGTCCTAATTTCTGATCTCTAATTATAAGAAAAATTCTATTGGTGTGCTTTTTTTTTAATTCAGAAACGACATTAGAAGTACCATCAGGAGAGTTATCATCAACAACCAAAATGTGATTTAAATCTTTTAATTGAAGAATTTTATTAATAATAACTTCAATGTTTTCAGATTCATTATAAGTTGGTATGATAATTAAACTGTTGCCTTTCATTTTATTATCTAGTTATTCCATAATTTTGCGATATATCAGAAGCTAACTAATGATCCCAACTCAAGAAATAATCAGCATTTATATACTTACTTATATAGTAGTATTTTATTTTTTCAGTGTCTTTCAAAGAGTAAAATTACTTTATTTATTTAGAAGTGCACGTTATCATTTTACTAAAATTTTCTATCCCTACAATTCAGATGACCTTAGTATTTCTAAAATTAACTATCTACATTATTTCTATATATTCTTCTATATTCTTATTAATGGAGTAATTATAACCTATATAGTAGCTTTTACTGATAGTGGAATATCTGAAACAGAGGGCTTAACTTTAATTCAGATTAAAGATTATTTTACAATTAATCTAATTGTATACATTGTTATTTTTATAAGATTCTTAATTATAAACTATGTGTTGGGTATGTTTTTAAGTAGTAAACTAAAATTTATTTTTTTTAAAAATTTTATACTAAATATTATTATTGGAAATTTAATGCTAATAAATTTTATAGTGTACAACTTAAATTCTTTTTATGATTATAACTATCTAATAATCTCCACAATTTCACTGTTAGGACTTCATTTTTTCTTTCAAGCCAAGGTATATCTGAGTTATGTAAGTAAACTAGAAATAAAAAGTATAATGTATTTTATTTTGTATCTTTGTGCGTTCAAACTAGCCCCTTGGTTATGGTTATATTCATCCCTGTTTTAAACCTAACATTTTACTATGAGTGTTAAGACTATATTAATATCTCAGCCTAAGCCTACTAATGACAATTCTCCCTATTCTTCACTGATTAGAAAGCATAAAGTCAAAATTGATTTTAGAAAATTTATTCACGTAGAAGGTCTAACCGCAAAAGAAGTTAGAGCTCAAAGAGTTGATTTTTCAAAATTTCATAATGTTATTCTAACTAGCAGAAATTCTGTTGATCACTTTTTTAGAATTACTGAGGAAATGAGGTTTAAAGTTCCTGATAGAACTAAATATTTCTGCCAATCTGAAGCTGTAGCATTTTATCTTCAAAAATATGTAGTGTATAGAAAACGTAAAATCTATGTTGGTAATAATAACTTTAGAGATCTTGAAGCTACTTTTATCAAGTTTAACAAAGAAAGATTTTTAGCTCCTATTTCCGGAAGTTTAAACCCCGATATAATTAAAACATTAGATTCTTTTGAAATCTCATGGGATAGAGCACAGCTATACAAAACAGTTGTAAGTGACTTATCTGACCTGAGAGATGTATATTACGACATACTTGTATTCTTTAGTCCTCTAGGTATTGAATCGTTATTTAAAAATTTTCCTGACTTTAAGCAAAATAAAACTCTCATTGCTGTTTACGGAAATACTACAGAAGAAGCTGCAAAGGCAAAGGGATTAAAAGTTGATATTAAGGCACCTACAGAGGTGTCTCCATCAATGGCAATGGCTATTGATAAATATATTAAAGGTTAATTTCTTCGACCAAATCTAAGCCATAAGTAAACAAGATTTGCAATTGATGCTAAAGCTGCAACGACATAGGTTCCTGCTGCCCAGTTTAAAGCTTCTTTAGATTGAACAAGTTCTCTTTGATTTACAATTCTCTTTCTTTCAAGCCAGTATATTGCTCTTTTACTGGCGTCAAATTCAACAGGTAATGTAATGAGACTGAATAATGTTCCTGAAGCAAATGCAAGAATTCCAATAGAAACCAGACTCTCACCAAGGATTGGTGAACCTTGCATTAAAATAATTCCACCAAAAAGAATCCATATACCCAAATTAGAACTTATTCCAACCATGGGAACAAGTATAGACCTCATTTGTAACCATTCATACCCTTTGGCATGTTGAACTGCATGACCACATTCATGTGCAGCTACAGCAGCAGCAGCAGTATTTCTCTGATTGTAGACACTCTCACTTAAATTAACTGTCTTTTTTTGGGGATTATAATGATCAGAAAGTTGACCTTTTACAGAAATTATTTTAACATCATATATACCATGATCACTTAGCATTTTTTCGGCTATTTCTTTTCCAGATAAATTTGCAGATAATGGTTGTTTAGAAAATTTTTTGAATTTTGACTTAAGTTGATTTTGAATGAAAAAACTTAGTGCAAAGATTGGAGCTACTATCAAAAAATAAAGAGGATCGAAATAGAACATATATATTTAATTTGTCATAAAGTTATATAAACTCTATGTGATGTAAAAAAAATTATCAATTTTTTAACTTAAAGATAATTATACTTAATTGTAATAATGCTGTCACTCCATTAGCTATTATTATAGATAAGCTACTTATCAAAATTCCATAGATAAGCCAAAGAATAACACCTGTGAATAATATAATATACATGGTCAAAGAAATACCAGCTGCATTTTTTTCTTTATAAATTTTATAAACTTGAGGTATAAATGCTGAGGTTGTTAAAAAAGCGGCTAATAATCCGACAATTTCAAATATAGGGTCAATCATATAACTATATTAATAATTTTACCAGGAACTATTATAATTTTCTTAGGAATGTTATTATTAAGTATAGATTTAGTTTTTTCATTAGATAAAACTGCTTTTTCAATTTCTTGATGATTTAAATCTAGTGAAAGATTAAGAGTAAACTTAGTCTTACCATTAAATGAAACTGGGTATGCCTTTTCAGATTCAACTAAATACTTTTCTTCATAATCAGGATATTTTTCGTCAACAATAGATTTAGAGTTACCTATTTGACTCCATAGCTCTTCTGAAAAATGAGGAGCAAAAGGAGAAATGAGTACCAATAAATCTTCTAATATTAATCTATTATTACAGTTTAATGAGCTTAGTTCGTTTATACAAATCATGAATGAGCTTATACAAGTATTTAAACTTAGTTTTTCTATATCTTCAGATACTTTTTTTATTGTTTTATGAAGAGATTTTAGTGATTCTTTTGATGGTTCTTCACTCGAAAGATTTATTTTACCTTCTTTAAAAAATAAATTCCAAAACTTTTTTAAGAATGAATGAACTCCAGAAATTCCTCGAGTATCCCAAGGTTTTGATTGTTCAATAGGACCAAGAAACATTTCATACATCCTTAAAGTATCCGCTCCATATTGATTACATATTTCATCAGGGTTAACAACATTAAATTTCGATTTTGACATCTTTTCTTGCTCTCTCAAACATAAAAATTTGTCTTTTTCTAAGATAAATTTAGAATTCTTGAAATCTTTATCATCTTTCTTCAAAAGATCAAAATTTAAATGATCCTCACCTTCAACATACTTAATGTCAATTCTAATTTTATCTACTTTAATATCAGATATTAAATTTTTTGATAAATATTCTGAAGTACCTGATTTACGATAAACAAAAGCTGAGTTTCCAAGAATCATTCCTTGGTTTACTAATTTTTTAGCATATTCATCTTTATTAAGAAACTTAAGATCATAAAGAAATTTTTGATAAAATCTGGAGTATAGCAAATGACCTGTAGCATGCTCACTCCCTCCAAAATAGACATCTATATCGGACCAATAATTTTGCGAATCTTCTGATACAAAATTCTCATTATTAGTTGGATCCATATATCTATAAAAATACCATGAGCTTCCTGCCCAACCAGGCATAGTATTTAATTCAATAGGAAAAGTATCAATATCATTAATTTTATCATTAGAGGTCACTTTTTTATCTTTTTCACTCCATGCCCATGCTTTTGAATTTCCAAGAGGTGAGTCACCATTTTTAGTTGGCAAGAAATTATCAACTTCAGGAAGTTTTAAAGGAAGATTATCAAGATCAATATTTTGAGGGATTCCATCTTTATAATAAATAGGTATAGGTTCTCCCCAGTATCTTTGCCTACTAAATGTTGCATCCCTTAATTTATACTGGATTTTTGATTTACCTATGTTCTTGTTTTCAATTTCATTAATTATTATTTCTATTGATTCATTATAATCTTTTCCATCAAGAAATTCTGAATTAATTAATTTAAAACCTGTCTTATCAGAAAAAGCAGAATTTGATATATCTATATTTTTAAAAATGTTGGGTATATCAATTTGAAATTTTTTTGCAAAATCAAAATCTCTTTGATCCCCAGCAGGAACACCCATTACTGCACCAGTCCCATAACTTGCAATAACATAGTCGGAGATCCATATGGGCACTTTATTTCCATTAAATGGATGAATTGCATAAGATCCAGAAAAAACGCCTGATACAGTTTTAACATCTGACAGTCTATCTCTTTCAGATTTTTTTAAAACTTCACTTAAATATTTTTCAATAACTAATTTATTTTCAGATGATGATAAATCAGATATATCTGTATACTCAGGTGCAATAGTTAAAAAAGAAACTCCAAAAATTGTATCAGGCCTTGTAGTAAAAACTTCAATTGACTTATTAGAGTTTTCTATTTTAAAATTTATGGATACACCCTTTGATTTTCCAATCCAGTTCCTTTGCATTTCTTTTAGTGGATCTGGCCAATTAATTTTATCAAGCCCATTTAATAGTCTTTCAGAATATTTACTAATTCTAAGACACCAATGCTTGACTTTTCTTTTTGTAACAGGGTGTCCACCTCGCTCGCTAACTCCATTAATTATTTCATCATTTGCTAAAACTGTCCCTAACTCTTCACACCAATTTACCTCACCATCTGTTAAGTATGCAAGTCTGAAATTCATTAAAATTTCTGACTTTTTTTTAGGATTAAAATCATTCCATTCTAAATTATTAAAAGAATATCCTAAATCTGTAAGCTTATCTCTATACATTTTATCACCCTCTTTATTAAATGAACTTATTAAATTTTCAATATTCTTAGCCTTGTTGTCAATAGAGCAATAAAAGGAATTAAACATTAAAATGAATATCCATTGAGTCCACTTATAATAGTTAGGATCAGAAGTTCTAATTTCTCTAGACCAATCGAATGAGAAACCAATTCTATCTAATTGATTTCTATACATATTAATATTATCTAAAGTTGTTTTTTTTGGATGTTGTCCTGTTTTAATTGCATATTGCTCAGCAGGTAGACCAAAAGAATCATATCCTTGAGGATGAAGAACATTAAATCCATTGTGTCTTTTGAATCTTGAATAAATATCACTTGCAATATATCCTAATGGGTGGCCGACATGTAGACCAGCTCCAGATGGATATGGAAACATATCTAAAACATATAGCTTTGGCTTAGAAGAAAAACCAACTTTATAAGTTTTATTAGTTTTCCAGAATTTTTGCCATTTTTTCTCTATTTCTAGAAAATTATAATTCACGTAAAGTTAATTTTAACAAAGGAAGAACTTATTTAATTAACATAAAAATTAATTTATTATTTGTTTCTTACTTTTACAAAAGTTTGAAGGCTAAAAACAAAAATAATTTAGAAAATAAAAAAGTTAGAAGTAACTTAATATCAATATTTCTTATAAATACTGTTGTATTATTTACATTATCATTAATAGGATTCATTTACTTAAAATCCTCATCTGTTGAGAGTTATTTTAAGGAGAATATTGTAGTTAACGTTTATCTGAAGAATACAACTAAAGAATTTGAAAACAAACAATTAATCAAATTTCTAAATCTTAATGATGATGTTAAGCAAATAACTTATTTATCAAAGGAAGATGCCGCAGAGATTTTTTCAAAAGAAATCGGCGAAGAGTTTGTTGGATTTTTAGGCTATAACCCGCTTTTAGATGCTATTTCGGTTCAATTATATAGTGACAAAATTGATATTTATTCAATTGAAAATTTTATAAAAAACTTAAATAACTTTGAATTTATCGAGGAAATTGAATATGATAAGCCACTTGTTGATGCTCTAAATGCTAACTTTGAAAAAATTGGTTTGTGGATATTAATTTTAAGTATTGTCTTCATTACAACTAGTTTCATCTTAATAAACAACTCTATAAGAATTTCAATTTATTCAAAAAGAGAAATAATAAAGACTATGCAATTAGTTGGTGCAACTAGTAAATTTATAAGAAAACCTTTTATTTGGACATATATTAAAATTAGCTTTCTTTCTTCAATAACTTCACTTGCATTATTGTTTATATTAATATTACAGTTGAGTATTCAAATTGAGGACATTGATTTTTTTACAAAAATTAATGATTTAATTGTACTATTTTGTTTTATTCTGTTTTTTGGGATAACTACTTCATTTGTAAGTTCATTCTTCATAACTCAGAGATATTTAAAATTAAAATTTGTAAGATAATTCAATGAAAAAAAAACAATTTTTATTTAGTAAAAACAGATATAAAGTGCTTTTATTATCTATGTTTATTATAAGTGTAGGATTTCTTTTAATGTCAGGTGGAGGATCTAATGATGCTGAAGTTTTTAATAATGAAATATATAATTTTAGACGTATACGATTAGCTCCATTAGTTGTAATATCTGGATTTATATTATGTATTATTTCAATTCTTTATAAGGATAAAAACTAATGCAAAAATATGATTTAGATCACATCACTCATGATGATATCCTAAACGGTAAGATGATTTTAGTTGACAAACCCCTAAAGTGGACTTCTTTTGATGTTGTTAAATATATTCGAAAATCATTAGTGTCAAAATTTAAGATTAAGCAAATAAAAGTTGGACATGCAGGGACGCTTGATCCATTAGCAACTGGTTTACTAATTATTTGCATAGGAAAGCAAACAAAAAAAATATCAGAATATCAAAATCAATCAAAAACTTATACTGGCAAATTTAAACTAGGTGAAACTACCCCTTCATATGATCGTGAAACTAAAGTAAATGAAGTTTTTAGTTATGATAGTATTAAAGAAATTGATTTAAAAGATTTATCGTTGAA
>JABGTW010000040.1 GCA_018646865.1 Cryomorphaceae bacterium
GTGACCTATCAACGTTGTAGTCTCCAACGACCCTTAAAAGAAATCTCATCTTGAGGTTGGTTTCGCACTTAGATGCTTTCAGTGCTTATCCATTCCCGACATAGCTACCCGGCGATGCTCCTAGCGGAACAACCGGTACACTAGAGGTCAGTCCATCTCGGTCCTCTCGTACTGAAGACAGATCCTCTCAAATTTCTAACGCCCACCACAGATAGAGACCGAACTGTCTCACGACGTTCTGAACCCAGCTCGCGTGCCACTTTAATGGGCGAACAGCCCAACCCTTGGAAGCTTCTCCACCTCCAGGATGTGACGAGCCGACATCGAGGTGCCAAACCCCCCCGTCGATTTGAGCTCTTGGGGGAGATCAGCCTGTTATCCCCGGCGTACCTTTTATCCTTTGAGCACTGGCCCTTCCATGCGGAACCAGTGGATCACTATGCTCTTGTTTCCAACCTGATCGACTTGTCAGTCTCTCAGTCAAGCACCCTTATGCCATTGCACTCTACACACGATTACCAACCGTGTTGAGGGTACCTTTAGAAGCCTCCGTTACTCTTTTGGAGGCGACCACCCCAGTCAAACTACCCACCACGCACTGTTCCCAAAAAGGGTTAGATATCAGAGAAGCAAAGGGTGGTATTTCAACAACGACTCATAAACGCCTGGCGACGCTTAATCGAAGTCTCCCACCTATCCTACACATTACTTATCCAATATCAATACGAAGCTATAGTAAAGGTGCACGGGGTCTTTTCGTCCCGTGGCGGGTAAGCGGCATCTTCACCGCTACTACAATTTCACCGAGCTCATGGCTGAGACAGTGTCCAAATCGTTACACCATTCGTGCAGGTCGGAACTTACCCGACAAGGAATTTCGCTACCTTAGGACCGTTATAGTTACGGCCGCCGTTTACTGGGGCTTCATTTCAATGCTTTGCAAATAAATGCTAACATCTCCACTTAACCTTCCAGCACCGGGCAGGTGTCAGACCCTATACATCGTCTTTCGACTTAGCAGAGTCCTGTGTTTTTGATAAACAGTCGCTTGGACCTTTTCACTGCGGCCTACTAAAAGTAGGCGACCCTTCTCCCGAAGTTACGGGTCAAATTTGCCTAGTTCCTTAGCCATGAATCTCTCGAGCTCCTTAGAATCCTCATCCCAACTACCTGTGTCGGTTTACAGTACAGGCTGCATAGCTTGTTTTTCTTGGAAAAAGGTCCGTCATATTATCACCTCACCCGAAGGATCGGTGTACTATCATCACCTTAACAGTGATTTCAACGTACTATTCTGTCAGTACGCAATGACATTGCTTTTCCGTCACGTTTATTGCTATGCAGGTACCAGAATATTAACTGGTTGTCCATCCACTACCCCATTTGGGTTCGCGTTAGGTCCTGACTAACCCTCAGCTGATTAGCATAGCTGAGGAAACCTGAGTTTTTCGGAGGGGGTGTTTCTCGCACCCCTAATCGTTACTTATGCCTACATTTTCGTTTCTATACACTCCAGTAAACCTCACAGTTTACCTTCAACGTAGAATAGAATGCTCCCCTACCCAATATAAATATTGCCATAGTTTCGGTGATATACTTATGCCCGATTATTATCCATGCTCGACCGCTCGACTAGTGAGCTGTTACGCACTCTTTAAATGAATGGCTGCTTCCAAGCCAACATCCTAGCTGTCTGGGCAGTCAAACCTCGTTTATTCAACTTAGTATATACTTAGGGACCTTAACTGATGATCTGGGTTGTTTCCCTCTCGGACATGGACCTTAGCACCCATGCCCTCACTGCTAAAAAACATTTCATAGCATTCGGAGTTTGTCAGGAATTGGTAGGTGGTGAAACCCCCGCATCCAATCAGTAGCTCTACCTCTATGAAACTTATTTTAACGCTGCACCTAAATGCATTTCGGGGAGTACGAGCTATTTCCTAGTTTGATTGGCCTTTCACCCCTATCCACAGGTCATCCCAAGACTTTTCAACGTCAACGGGTTCGGTCCTCCACTGTATGTTACTACAGCTTCAACCTGCCCATGGATAGATCACTAGGTTTCGCGTCTACCACTGCTAACTAAACGCCCTATTCAGACTCGCTTTCGCTTCGGTTGCTCCGCTTAACGGATTAGCCATGCTAGCAAAGGTAACTCGTAGGCTCATTATGCAAAAGGCACGCCGTCACACATTAAATGTGCTCCGACCGCTTGTAAGCGCAAGGTTTCATGATCTATTTCACTCCCTTATTCAGGGTTCTTTTAACCTTTCCCTCACGGTACTAGTTCACTATCGGTCTCTCAGGAGTATTTAGCCTTACCGGATGGTCCCGGCAGTTTCATACAAGGTTTCACGTGCCCCGTACTACTCAGGATACCTCTATTAATAACATCAATTACCTATACAAGACTATCACTTTCTATGGTTTTACTTTCCAGTAAATTCTAGTTCTTTTAGCATTAAATGTTGAGGTCCTACAACCCCTATATTGCCGTAACAACATAGGTTTGGGCTGTTCCGCGTTCGCTCGCCACTACTAGCGGAATCACTTTTGTTTTCTATTCCTCTGGTTACTTAGATGTTTCAGTTCACCAGGTTTGCTCACTTTACAGTGTGACATATCTTCAATATGCCGGGTTGCCCCATTCGGAAATCTTCGGATCAAAGTGTTTGTGCCACTCCCCAAAGCTTATCGCAGCTTATCACGTCCTTCATCGCCTCTGAGAGCCAAGGAATTCCCCTTACGCTCTTAATTAGCCTATTGTAACTTAAAAAGTTACAAGTAACTCTTAACTCTTTCTTAAATTGTAAAATTATTTAGTATTTAATAATAACAATATTAAATACTCATTTACGTTAACTCTGTACAATCTCAATAATTATTTAATTGGATAACTGAATAATTATGAATTGTACTTGATATTTTCAATATGTCAATGAACTCTTATTCTTAATATACATTAAGAAGTTGTGGAGAATATCGGAGTCGAACCGATGACCTCCTGCGTGCAAGGCAGGCGCTCTAGCCAGCTGAGCTAATCCCCCTTTTTTCCGAAAATGGAATTTAGTAGTCTCGGGCAGACTCGAACTGCCGACCTCTACATTATCAGTGTAGCGCTCTAACCGGCTGAGCTACGAGACTCTATTCGAGATTCTATTTTAAGGGTTATTAATAAAAAATGACAGCAAGCAAACGCAAAGGTGTTTGATACTTAATAAGTCAAAGTCGTCTTTCTCTAGAAAGGAGGTATTCCAGCCGCACCTTCCGGTACGGCTACCTTGTTACGACTTAGCCCTAGTTACTAGTTTTACCCTAGGCGGCTCCTTTCGGTGACCGACTTTAGGTACCCCCAGCTTCCATGGCTTGACGGGCGGTGTGTACAAGGCCCGGGAACGTATTCACCGGATCATGGCTGATATCCGATTACTAGCGATTCCAGCTTCACGGAGTCGAGTTGCAGACTCCGATCCGAACTGAGATCAGCTTTGAAGATTAGCTCCTATTCGCATAGTGGCTGCTTTCTGTACTGACCATTGTAGCACGTGTGTGGCCCAGGACGTAAGGGCCGTGATGATTTGACGTCATCCCCACCTTCCTCACGGTTTGCACCGGCAGTTTCGCTAGAGTTCCCAACTTTACTTGATGGCAACTAACGATAGGGGTTGCGCTCGTTATAGGACTTAACCTGACACCTCACGGCACGAGCTGACGACAACCATGCAGCACCTTGTAAGTAGTCCGAAGAAAGATCCATTTCTGAATCATGCAACTTACATTTAAGTCCTGGTAAGGTTCCTCGCGTATCATCGAATTAAACCACATGCTCCACCGCTTGTGCGGGCCCCCGTCAATTCCTTTGAGTTTCACTCTTGCGAGCGTACTCCCCAGGTGGGTCACTTATCACTTTCGCTTAGCCACTCAATGTACCAATGTACATCGAACAGCTAGTGACCATCGTTTACGGCGTGGACTACCAGGGTATCTAATCCTGTTCGCTACCCACGCTTTCGTCCCTCAGCGTCAGTTAATTGTTAGTAATCTGCCTTCGCAATTGGTATTCTGTGTAATATCTATGCATTTCACCGCTACACTACACATTCTAACTACTTCACAATAACTCAAGTTTGTCAGTATCAAAGGCAGTTCTACCGTTGAGCGGTAGGATTTCACCCCTGACTTAACAAACAGCCTGCGGACCCTTTAAACCCAATAATTCCGGATAACGCTTGGATCCTCCGTATTACCGCGGCTGCTGGCACGGAGTTAGCCGATCCTTATTCTTACAGTACCGTCAGCTTTCCACACGTGGAAAGGTTTCTTCCTGTATAAAAGAAGTTTACAACCCATAGGGCAGTCTTCCTTCACGCGGCATCGCTGGATCAGAGTTTCCTCCATTGTCCAATATTCCTTACTGCTGCCTTCCGTAGAAGTCTGGTCCGTGTCTCAGTACCAGTGTGGGGGATCTCCCTCTCAGGACCCCTACCTATCGGAGCTTAGGTGAGCCGTTACCTCACCTACAAGCTAATAGGACGCATGCCCATCTTTTACCGCCGGAGCTTTTCTTAAAAACTCATGTGAGTTAAGAAGTGTATAGAGCATTAATCAAAATTTCTCTTGGCTATTCTCTAGTAAAAGGTAAGTTGCATACGCGTTACGCACCCGTTCGCCGGTCGCCATCAAAGTACAAGTACTTTATGCTGCCCCTCGACTTGCATGTATGAAGCGTGCCGCTAGCGTTCATCCTGAGCCAGGATCAAACTCTTCGTTGTAGTATTTTTAATAAATTATACGACTTGAATTGACTTTGTTTCAAAATGTTTTGGTTTGCTAGTTCGTATCTAAATTGATACGCGCTGTCATTTTCAATATTTTCAATGAACTGACAAAAAGAAATTGACATAACAATAAATCTTTTTGCGGCTGCAAATATAAAATCTTTTTTATTGTAATTAAACATAATTTAGATTTTATTTTTATTTTTTTTCCGAAGGTAAATTTAAAAAAAGTTTAAGTGTTAGAAGTCAAGTATTTATAATACTTATCAACAGTTTTATATTACTAGTTTTTATCCCTCCAAAACACATATAATGCATCTAAATCAAAATCAAGAGCATAATCTTGCTTTTCCAATGAACCATCTGAAAAAGATCGCTGAAGAATATCTTCAATGAGATAGTCTTCAAAGTCTTCAAAAGGCTCATATTGATCTTTTAATGAAATTGAATAGAATGAAGCAGCAGTGTTATATAAAAGAGCTCTAAATTTATTCCTGTATTCAGAGACTATTCTATGAGCAGTAAGACCAGTTTGTCTATTTAAAAGCTTAACAAGAATTCTTCCTTGAGATCTAGACAACTTTCTTAGTTCATTAGAAAATTCATCATAAACAAATTTTTCTAATTTTTTTAGATATAACCTTTTTTGTCTTTTGGATTTTATTGAGTCAACTCTAGAATCGATTCTATTCATTCTTTCAGAAGCTAATTTTGCATATGGATAAACCTTTTTAACTCTGTATCTCAATATTACATATCTTTTAATTTCAGCATCATTTTTAAATTTTAGAGGCTGAAAGACCGTAACCTCATCCAACATAAAAGTACTTGATGGAATTGAGTCTCCTGGAAACAAGAAATCAAGCTCTTCGAAGTTGTCTTGACAAATTAAATTATTTGACAAAAGAATAAATAATAGAAATAAATGATATTTCATCATGCAAATTTAATAAGATGTTTAGTAATAATTGTTAATTTTGGTTTTTAAAAAATTATGAAAATACTTAATTCTAAATCGCTAAAATTTCTAGAAGAATATCTAAATAACGCTGCACCAACTGGTTATGAATCAAATGGTCAAAAAATTTGGATGAAATATCTAAAACCTTATGTTGATGAATTTATAACTGATAATTATGGGACAGCTGTAGGAGTAATAAACCCTGATAAAAAATTTAAAGTTGTTATTGAAGGTCACTCAGATGAAATTTCATGGTATGTTAATTATATTACAGATAACGGACTTATATATGTTATAAGAAATGGTGGAAGTGATCATCAAATAGCACCATCAAAATGGGTGAATATTCATACCAAAAAAGGAATTATAAAAGGTGTATTTGGATGGCCTGCAATTCATGTCAGAGATCACGCAAAAGAGGCGCCGCCAAAACTTGATAATATTTTTATTGATATTGGCGCAAAGGATAAGAAGGAAGTTGAGAAGATGGGTGTTCATGTTGGTTGTGTAATTACATATCCAGATTCATTTCATATTCTTAACAATGATAAATTCGTATGTAGAGCAATTGATAATAGAGCTGGTGGATTTATGATAGCTGAGGTAGCTAGACTTCTTAAAGAAAATAAAGACACTCTTCCTTTTTGTTTATATATAACAAATTCTGTACAGGAAGAAATTGGTCTAAGAGGGGCTGAAATGATTACAAATAGATTAAAACCAGATGTTGCTATAGTTACTGATGTTACTCATGACACTTCAACTCCAATGATAGAAGCGAAGAAACAGGGAGATACTAAAATAGGTAAAGGGCCAGTTATTTCTTATGCTCCTGCAGTTCAAAATAATCTTAGAGAAAAGATTATTACTACAGCAGAGAAAAATAAAATACCTTTTCAAAGAGCAGCATCATCAAGATATACTGGAACAGATACTGATGCATTTGCTTATAGCAATGGAGGTGTTCCATCTGCACTTATCTCTCTTCCATTGAGGTATATGCATACCACTGTTGAAATGGTTCAAAAAGATGATGTAGAAAACGTTATCAGATTGATTTATGAAACATTAAAGAATATTAAAGCTAATGAGAGCTTTAGCTACTTTGATTAATCTATTTTATTTTTCGGATACCCATGTTATATAATGTGAATCCAAAAATATCTGAATATTGATCTATCGTTTTTGATAGAGGTGTTCCAGAACCATGGCCAGCATCTTTTTCTATCCTAATTAGAACTGGATTTTCACCAACATGTTTATCTTGTAGCTGAGCTGCAAACTTAAAAGAATGAGCTGGCACTACCCTGTCATCATGATCTCCTGTTGTCACAAGAGTAGCTGGATATTCCAAGTTTTTTCTAACATTATGGACTGGAGAATAACTCAATAAATATTCAAACATCTCTTCTGATTCTTCTGATGTTCCATAATCGAAAGCCCAACCAGCTCCTGAAGTAAACTTGTGATATCTCAACATATCAAGAACTCCAACTGCAGGTAATGCAACCTTCATTAAGTCAGGTCTTTGAGTCATTACTGCACCTACTAGCAATCCACCATTTGAGCCTCCTATTAATGCTAAGTAATCAGAAGAAGTATAGTTTGTTGAAATGAGATACTCTGCTGCAGCAATAAAATCATCAAATACATTTTGTTTATTTAGTTTTGTACCTGAATTATGCCATTTTTTACCATATTCACCTCCACCTCTAATATTGGGAACGGCATAAACTCCACCTAACTCCATCCAAACAGCATTTGAAACACTAAAACCAGGAGTTCTGCTTATATTAAAACCACCATATCCGTTAAGTATAGTAGGGTTCTTACCATTTAAAACTAAATCTTTTTTATGAGTTATCATCATAGGTACTTTTGTACCATCTTTAGATTCATAAAAAACTTGTTTAGAAGTATATTCAGATGAATTAAATTCAATTTTAGGTTTCCAATATAAATCATACTCTCCATTATCTGGATTAAATGAATAAATACTACCTGGGGTATAATAATTAGAAAATGAAAAATATAATTCTTCTTGATCTTTTTCACCATAAAATCCACTGACAGTTCCAAGTCCAGGCAAGTCTATTTTTCTAATTAAATCTCCATTATAGTTATACTGTCGGATATCTGAAATTGCATCGACCAGATATCTTGCAAAAAAATATCCACTACCAGTACTTACAGAAAAAACACTTTCACTCTCTGGAATAACATCTATCCAATTGTTTCTGTTTAATTTATTTGCAGATGTTTTAACTAATCTTTTATTTGGAGCATCATAGTTTGTAAAAATATAAAAGGTATTACCATTAGTGTCTACTATATTATCATCTGTTGATTCATCATCACTTATAGTCTGAATTTTTTCTGGATCATTAATTAAGTCTATCATAAATAGCTTATTTCCATCAGTTAAATTTGAAGCAGATATAAATAGATAATTATTATCATCTGAGACACTTCCAGAGACATATCTATACTTATCTTTTTTATCACCAAAAATCATTTTGTCAGATACTTGATTTTTTTCTAATTGGTGATAATAAAGCTTATGCCTATCAGTATAATCACTTAGCTCACTCCCCTCGGGCTTATCATATGAAGAATAATAGAATCCTTCGTTACCTTTCCATGAAACTCCACTAAATTTAATATTTGTAAGAGTATCCCCTATTATTTCTTTTGTTTTAGTATTCATTACTATTGCTTTTCTCCAGTCACTGCCTCCCTCAGAGATTAAGTATGAAAGAAAATTACCATCTTTTGAAAAGTAAAGTCCAGTAAGTGAAATTGTTCCATCATCCGAGAAACTGTTTGGATCTAAAAAAACCTCTTCATCTGAATCTGAGTTAAACTCTTTTCTATAAACAACATATTGATTTTGCAGACCATCATTTTTATAATAATAAATATAATTACCTCTGTAAAATGGACTAGCCTGTTTCTCATAGTTCCAAATTGATGTTAATTTTTTTTTCAGTTTATCTCTATATGGAATTGAATTTAAATAATCAAAAGTTACTTCATTTTGAGCATTAACCCAGTTCATCGTATCTAAAGAAAGATCATCCTCGAGCCATCTGTATGGATCTTCAATATCAGTTTCAAAATATGTATCTATAATTACTTTTTTTTCAGTTAATGGATAATTTATATCAGTTGATGTATTACAAGAAATAATTAGAATGGGTAAAAAGAAAAAGAATTTATTCATGTTTTTTATATTAATATGACTTTAACAGCAATTTATTTATTTTTTTTATTAATATGGGTCCCTTATAAATAAATCCAGTATACAATTGTACAAGATCAGCTCCACATTTAAATTTTTCAATAGCATCTTCTGCATTCATAATTCCACCAACACCAATTATAGGAAAATTGTTATCTAAATTTTTTCTAAGATATTTTATAATATCATTACTTTTTTCCTTTAGTAATGCTCCACTTAAACCACCTGTTTCATTTTTAAATTTTGACTTTACATTATCTCTTGAAATAGATGTATTTGTTGCTATAACACCATCTATCTTAAGTTCAGAAATTAAGGAGATTATGTCATCTAGTTCATTTCTTTCAAGATCTGGAGATATTTTTAATAACATTGGTTTTCTTGAAGTTTGATTATTATTATAATTAATTAGATTTTCAAGTAAAGGCTTCAATAGCTCTTTATTTTGGAACTGTCTAAGGTTTTTTGTATTAGGTGAACTTATATTAATTGCAAAATAATCTACAAGATCATGTAATCCTTGAAGACATTTAAGATAATCCTTGTGACCATCTTTATTATCAGTAAAAAAATTCTTACCTATATTAGCACCTATTAAAACATCTCTTTCTTTTTTTAGATTCTTACTGATTTCATCTAGACCTTTATTGTTAAAACCAAGTCTATTAATTAAAGATTTATCTTCAATTAATCTAAAAATTCTTTTTTTTGGATTACCAGGCTGCGGCAAAGGGGTAACAGTTCCAATCTCTATAAAGCCAAAACCAAAATTTGAGAATTCATTATAACATTCCGCATTTTTATCAAATCCTGCTGCTAAACCCACTGGATTTTTAAATTTTAACCCAAATAAATTTCTTTCAAGAACATTTGTATTAACAAGAAAAAAATAACGAAGTATTTGTTTTGAAAAAGGAAGTAAACAAAGAAGCTTGATAGCTTTAACTGAAAATTCATGAATTAACTCTGCATCAAAAAGGAAAAGAATTCTTCTTATTAAGCTATACATTAAGTATTTAAATTTGATGAAAGCTCTAAAGAGATGGCAGATTTTTCAATTTTTAATTTACCTGCCATAGTATCTATAACACACGTTGTGTTCTTTTCATCAAATTCATTTATTCTAGCGTGAACACCAGACTTAGTAATAACTCTATCTCCTTTTTTTAAATTTTTTAAGAATTTTTTTTCTTTACCGCTTCTTCTCATTGAAGGTACTACTATAAAGAAAATAAAAACTAGTGCTAGTAAAAGAAAGTAGGGAAACTGAGATTCCATAATTAATTATTTTTAGATTCGACAAAAGCTTGTATTCTAAGAAGCTGGCCTCCATCTGGAGTATTAGCAGAAACTTTAATCATTTTTTGTTGCAAATTTGGTCTTCCATTAGTATCAAAATTTACTTCTATTTGACCATTATCTCCTGGCTTAATAGGAATGTTTTTTGGATACTTAGGCACCGTACATCCACAACTACCAACTGCATCAACAATATATAAATCATTTTCACCAGTATTTGTAAATGTAAATATGGTTTTGGCAATCTCACCTTCTTTTACATTTCCAAAATCATGGAATATCTTATCAAAAGTTATTTCAGCATAACTTGGTTGAGCCTGAGCATTTGACTGGTTATCAGCTTTAATCTTACTTGCAGCACTTTCATTACATGCAATTAGAAAAAGTGATAAACTTAAAACTATTAAAATATTTCTTTTGAATATCATCATTTATTTTTTTCCAAAATTACTAAAATTTACGAAATAAGACCTCGTCCTGTTTTAACAATTAAACCTTTATCAGTTAAATCTTTTATTAGATTATCAATTACACCATTTATAAACTTCCCAGAGCTTGGAGAAGAAAATTCTTTAGCAATTTCTATATACTCATTTATAGTAACTTTCGGAGGAATTGTTGGGAAGTATAAAAGCTCAGCAATAGATGTTATTAAGATTGCATAATCAATCTTTGCAATCCTTTCAGAATCCCAGTTTGGAGTTCTTCCAACTAGGTGATCTTTTAACTCTTCATTATTAGCAAGTATATTATTAAATAAATCTTGACCAAATTTAACTTCATCTTGATAATCATAGAGTGATGGAAGATGAAATGAATTAGGATTCTGTAAATCAATTTTTTCTATATTTTTTATAATAAAAGAGTTTACATACGGAAAGTCATTAACCCAGTTTATGTTTTGATCTTCAAGAAACTCATAAAGTAAATTAGATTCAGCGATTATATCCGAATAACTTTCAATAAAAAATTTCAATTTACTTTCATTATCGTCTTTTTTTGACTCAACATACTTTTTGTTAAGCTCAATAAAATCAGATTGTATATCACTAATATAATTAAGATTTAAGTCCCAATTGATTATCTGTTTTCTTTTAAATTTTTTTTGATTTAATTTATTAAAGAAAAAGAAATAAGGGTTTTGACTTACAAATGAACAAGAGAATTTTTTTGATTCAATATTATTAAAATGCATATTAATTTCTTTAATAAAATCAATCATACAATACAGAAGGTCGAGTGTCGTAGATGAACTCTTGGTTATATAAGTTTTAAGTGTACTGTGATCTAATAATTCAACTGAGTTTGAATATATTGATTGAATAACTTTTGTACGAATATGTCTTCTGTTTAACATTTGTAAAGAACTTCGCCAAAATTAGTCAATTATAACATATAATTAAAATTAATTAGAAGTTATAAAGTTTATATTTGTTTGACTCTATGAAAGAATTAAAGAGACTAAATAAATTCTTACTTAAATACAAAGGAAAACTTTTACTAGGGCTAGTAATCACTATTGTATCTAGAGTTTTTTCATTAGTAACACCTAGACTTGTTGGTGATTCGATGACTACGATTGAAAATTATCTAAATCTTGAATCTGTCTCACCAGACCAATTAAAAGAAATTCTTTTAATGAATATTATATTTATAATTGGTGCATCTCTGATTTCAGGATTTTTTACTTTTTTAATGAGACAAACTATTATAAACGTTTCAAGATTTATAGAGTTTGATGTCAAAAATGAAATTTTTTCTCACTACCAGTCACTTGACCAAGTTTTCTACAAAAAAAATAGAACAGGTGACTTAATGAATAGAATAAGCGAAGATGTAAGTAAGGTGAGAATGTATTATGGTCCAGTTTTAATGTATGGAACTAATGCTATAGTTCTATTTATTGTAATTATATCTTACATGTTTAGTGTGGCACCCAAACTAACATTCTATAGTTTAATTCCTCTACCAATATTATCGATTTTTATTTATAAAATAAGTGATTTAATCAACAAGAAGAGCACTAAAGTTCAAGAGAGTTTGTCTGATTTATCTACCTATTCCCAAGAAAGTTTTAGTGGAATCTCAGTGTTGAAGTCATTTAATATTCAGAATCTCATATTTAGTAAATTTGACAAATATGCTTTCAACAGTTTTAAGAATAATCTAAGTCTAGCAAAAATTCAAGCCTGGTTTTTTCCAATCATATTATTCTTAATTGGTTTAAGCAATCTTATAGTAATTTATATTGGTGGTAAAGAGTTTATAGATGGTAATATTGAAATAGGTGTAGTGGCTGAATTTATAATCTATGTCAATATGTTAACTTGGCCCGTAACCCTTGTGGGTTGGGTTACATCAATAGTAAAACAAGCTGAAGCCTCTCAAAAAAGAATAAATGAATTCCTTGATTCAAAAACATCATTACGAAATGGAGATTCAAAAATTTCTAAAGATGATTCAAAAAATATTGAGTTTAAAAATGTGTCATTCAAATATGATCAAACTGGAATTGAGATTTTTAATTCTTTTAATCTAAAAATTGAAGAAGGAAAAACTATTGGTATAGTTGGAAAGGTTGGTTCTGGAAAAACTTCAATTCTTGACCTTGTTACCCGTATTTACGATCCATCTAATGGAGATATATATATTGGAGATAAGAATTTGAAATCTTTAAAACTGAGTGAATTAAGAAAAATCATAAGTTATGTTCCTCAAAATAACTTTTTATTTTCTGAAAGTATTCAAAAAAATATTGAGTTTGGAAACCCCCACTCAACTAAAGACCAAGTTAAACAGGCTGCAATTATGTCTGAAATAGATTCTGAAATATTAAAATTTGAGAAAGGATATGATACAGTATTAGGCGAAAGAGGCGTTACTTTATCTGGTGGACAAATTCAGAGGATTTCTATAGCTAGATCTTTTATAAAAGATTCTGAAATATATTTATTTGATGACTGTTTTTCTTCCTTAGACACAGATACTGAAGATAGAATCATCAATAATTTAAAAAATAATTTTAAGAATAAAACATTGTTAATTGTTAGTCATAGAGTTTCATGTGTTAAACATGCAGATAATATTATAGTTCTAGAAAATGGGAAGATTATCCAGAATGGAACTCATAAAGAATTGATTAAAAATGAAGGTTTTTACAAGGAGCTCTACACTAAACAAAACAGTGAGATTAATAAGGAGATTTGATTATATTTGACTAAAATATAAATTATGGAAAATCAAAACGATTACAATGCTGAAGAAATTTTTTCTAAAGCATTAAGAGCTGGAAGAAGAACTTATTTTTTTGATGTAAGAGAAACAAAAGCCGGAGATTATTATTTAACAATAACTGAAAGTAAAAAATTTACTAATGAAGATGGAACATTTTACTACAAGAAGCACAAGATATATTTATACAAAGAAGATTTTGCTGAGTTTAATTCTTCTCTAAAAGAAACTTGTGAATACATTATTGAAAATAAAGGCACAGAAGTAATTAGCGAAAAACACGATAAAGATTTTGAATCAAAAAAAGAAATGAAAGAGAGCACTGAACCTCAAAGTGTAGAAGAAAGTGTAGAGGAAAATGTAGAAGAAGAAAAGGATTTTGCTGATGTGGATTTTGAAGATGATGATCAATAAATATTAAATTAAAACCGCACTATGAAAAAACTATTTTTTATTCTAACCCCATTATTTTGTTTGAATGCTCAAGTTCAACTCGACTACTATTTAAATGATATGAGTCAATACAACTCTTCCATTCCAACACCTGAAAGTGTAATTGGTCATCAAGTAGGAGAATTTCATGTTAGTCATGACAAATTAAGTCATTATGTTCAAGAGCTTTCTAAAACTTCTAAACGAGTAAAATTAGTAGAAAGGGGTAAAACATACGAAAATAGAACTTCATGGTTAATGATTATTACAAGTGAGTCTAACCATTCTAGGTTAGAAGAAATTAGATCACAACATATTAGATTATCAAATTCAAAAAATCAAGATATTGATGTATCAAAAATGCCAATTGTTGTTTATCAAGGATTTTCAGTTCACGGAGACGAACCCAGTGGAGCTAATGCAAGTTTACTTTTGATGTATCATCTTTTAGCTAGTGATTCTGATCAAACAAAAGAACTCCTAGATAATACTGTAATTCTTTTAGATCCAAGTTTTAATCCTGATGGACTTCAAAGATTTTCACAGTGGGCAAACATGAATAAGAATCAAAGCCTAAATCCTGATCCTAGTGATCGTGAATACAATCAGTATTGGCCAAGAGGAAGAACAAATCATTATTGGTTTGACCTGAATAGGGACATGCTTCCAAATCAGCTACCCGAAACTAATGCTAAAATTGCAACATTTACTAAATGGTTGCCTAATATTCTTACAGATCATCATGAAATGGGAACAAACTCATCTTTCTTTTTTCAACCAGGTGTTCCAGAAAGAAAAAATCCATTAATCTCAGATTTGAATCAAGCTCTTACAAAAGAAATCTCTACTTATCATGAAGAAGCATTGAACTCTATTGGATCTCTGTATTATTCAGAGGAAGACTATGATGATTTTTTCTTTGGAAAAGCTTCAACATACCCAGATGTAAATGGAAGTATTGGAATATTATTTGAACAAGGAAGCTCAAGAGGACATATACAAGAGAGTAATAATGGTATAATCACTTTCCCTTTTACAATTAGAAATCAATTAACTGCTGCTTTTTCAACTTTAAATGCAGCTCAGAATATGAGAGTAAAACTACTTAATTATATGAAGGGTTTTTATGACAATCAAGTAGAATTAACCTCTAAATCAAACGAGAATATTGTCTTTGGCAAACAAAAAGATAAATCAACTGTATATCATCTTGCTGAGATACTAAAAAGTCATAAAATTAAGTTTAACACTCTTTCTGAAGATGTTGAGTTAAATGGAATTAAATACTCAAAGAATAATAGCTATATAGTTCCTCTAAATCAACCTAAAAGAACATTAATAAAAGCAATGTTTGATACCCAAACAAGCTTTAAAGACAGTCTTTTTTATGATGTTTCAGCATGGACCTTTCCACTAGCTTTCAATGTAAACTACGATATGACTAATGGGCTAAGTAAATCTTCGGTAGAGAGAATTAAATCTAATGAAGTTGATGTATTAGAAAATATTACTGGAAGTGTGGATAAAAAGTCAGAATACGCATATATTTTTGAGCCACATGAGTATTATGCTCAAGCGGCAGTATATGAATTAATAAAAAATGGTTTAAGGGTCAAAACAGCAACAAGAACATTCGCAGTAAATGGTGAGAAGTTTGACTTTGGTACTTATTTGGTATCTGTTCAAAATCAAGCCCTTAATGCAGATGAAATATATAATTTATTAATTAAGGTCTCATCAAAGACAGGTATTAATGTTAGATCTCAGTCAACAGGAATAACCGAAGGGATAGATTTAGGATCAGACTACTTTGAAATTGTCAAAGAGCCTAAAATTGGACTTATTGTAGGTGAAGGAGTGAGAAGTTATGATGCAGGTGAGATTTGGCACTTATTAGACACTAGATATAAAATTCCAATATCCAAATTAGATGTTGGAGATCTTAGTTATATTGATTTAAGTAGATATTCTCATATTATTCTTCCAGATTATAGTGAGGGATCTCAATATCAAGCAGATGGGGGGGGAATCAATGTAGATCAAATTAAAAATTACATAAAAAATGGAGGTAATTTAATTGCATATAGAAACTCTGTAAAATGGGTTTCAAATAATTTATCTGAAATAGAATTTCATACAAATGAGATAAATGCAGATAATGTTAATTTTTCTGAGAGACAAAACTTCTATGGAGCTCAACAAACTGGTGGAGCAATTTTTAATTCAAAAATAGATAAGAGTCATCCTATTAATTATGGTATTGAGTCTAATTATTTACCACTATTTAGAAATTCTAATGTCTATATGACAAAAAGTAAGCAAAGCTTTAATAACCCTATAGTTTACTCTTCTAATCCTTTAATGAGTGGATATATATCTGAAGAAAATCTATCACTATTAGAAATATCTACCCCATTCAAAGTTATTAGAAGTGGAAAAGGGAAAATTTTATTAATGACTGATAATACTAATTTTAGAGCTTTTTGGTTTGGTACTAATAGAATTCTTTTAAATATGTTGTTTCACTCAAATATAATGTAGCTAATTTGAGACATCATTTAGGAATTTAATTCTATATATTTTAAGCTCTTCCTCATCATATTCTCCATCGAATTCTTTGATAGCAACTGATATATCCTCACTTTCACTTTCAAGAAAATATTCGTGCAACTCTTCTTGTTGATCTTCATCAAGGATGTCATCAACATAATAATCAATATCCAGCTTGGTGCCAGAAAAAACAATGCTTTCCAATTCTGATAGCAAAACATTAAATTCAACACCTCTTGATTCACTTATCTCATCTAAAGGTATTTTTTTATCTACATTTTGAATAAGTGCGAGTTTTTTTGAAGACTTAGAACCTGATGTTCTTAAAATTATTTCATCAGATTTAATAATATCATTTTCTTCAATGTATGCTTTTATCAATTTTATGAATTGATTTCCAAATTTCACAACTTT
This sequence comes from Cryomorphaceae bacterium, assembly GCA_018646865.1. GTDB lineage: Bacteria > Bacteroidota > Bacteroidia > Flavobacteriales > Flavobacteriaceae > Marisimplicoccus. The sequence goes on from JABGTW010000040.1 coordinate 16,910, forward strand.
CCCCTCTCCTACTCCATTTATGTTTTTAAATTCTCCTAATGTAGTTGGATATTTATAAGTCATATCCTCAAGAGAAAATTCTTGAAGAATTGCATAAGGAGGTAAAGATTTCTTTATAGCAATATCTTTTCTTAGTATAATTAACTTTTTCATCAATTCAATATCTACTAATGATGCTTTAGCTAGTTCTTGTTTTTTCTTTGTGGATTTACTAAAATCATTATCTCTAGAAATATAGAAATCTATGGGATTAGTCATATAATCTTTACCTGTTTCAGATATTTTTACTGAGCCTAAATCATTAATATCCTTGTCTATTAAACCTTCTACAATAGAATAAGTTAATAGAGTTTTCCAGAATCTTTCATCAATTCTATCTTCCTCAGATAAGGGTAATTTTTTAATAACATCTTTTGTAAAGACTTTTTTATTATCAAGAAAATGGTTTTTTAGCAATAATATTAGCTGATCTTTAGCATTAATTCTATCTTTTGGATATCTTGAATTATCATCCATATCCTGATCTTTATATACTGTTGAATCATATTTTTCTCCAAAATAGCTAAGTAAATATTTTCTTCTAGAAATTGATGACTCAGCAAAGTTTGAAACTTCTCTTAACAACATAATCCCTATGTTTCTTTCAGATGATTTTTTCTTTGATAGTAACTTTTCTAATTTTTCAACATCTTGATATGAATAATACATTAAGCAATGTCCTTTTCCACCATCTCTTCCTGCTCTTCCTGTCTCTTGGTAGTAACCTTCTATGCTTTTTGGAACATTATGATGAATCACATATCTAACATCAGGTTTGTCAATCCCCATTCCAAAAGCAATTGTAGCTACTATCACATCACAATCATCTTTTAAAAATCTATCCTGATTTTCTTCTCTAATATTTTTATCTAACCCTGCATGATATGGTAAGCTTTTAACTCCATTCATGTTAAGTAATTGAGATAAATCTTCTACATTTTTTCTAGAAAGACAATAAATAATTCCTGATTCACCTTGATTAGACTTGATAAATTTAATTAGATCGACTTCAGTTTCATCATTTTTTGGACGAACTTCATAATATAAATTTGGACGATTAAAAGAAGATTTAAATAGCTTTGAATCACTTATTTTTAAATTTTTAATAATATCATCTTGAACCTTAGGGGTAGCTGTGGCAGTCAATGCAATAACCCTAATCTTAGTATCAATAGAATCAATCACATCTCTTATTTTACGGTATTCAGGTCTGAAGTCGTGTCCCCATTCAGAAATACAATGTGCCTCATCTATAGCTAGAAATGATATAGATACTTTTTTTAAAAAATCTGTAGTATCATTTTTAGATAAAGTTTCTGGAGCTACAAATAATAATTTAGTTTTTCCTTCACTTACATCTTGCTTAACTTTTTCTATTTGTTCTTTATTAAGTGTTGAATTCAAAACATGAGCTACAGAAGGATTGATATTATTTGATCTGATTAGATCAACCTGATTCTTCATCAATGCAATCAAAGGTGAAATCACTATTGCAGTTCCATCTAAAATTATAGCTGGTAATTGGTAGCAAAGTGACTTGCCTCCGCCTGTTGGCATTATAACAAAAGAATTATTTCCCTCAAGAAGATTCTTAATAATTGGCTCTTGAAGATTTTTAAATGACGAAAAACCAAAGTTTTCCTTTAATTTGTCTTTTAAACTGTTCAAATTATGCTTTTTAATTGTTTAAATTTGCAGTATATATACAATTTAAAATAAAATTCCCATTTTGACTAATCAACAGATAATAAAAAATATTGCCCTAGATACAATTCACTTAGAGTCTAAATCTGTTTCGGATCTTTCCAGTATAATAGACTCAAACTTTTGTAATATTATAGATTTACTTAAAGAGTGTCAGGGTAAAATTGTTCTTACAGGAATTGGTAAAAGTGCTATTATAGGAATGAAAATTTCTGCTACTTTGAATTCAACAGGATCAAAATCTATTTTTCTTCATTTAGGAGATGCACTTCATGGAGACATGGGGGTGATTGGTAGAGAAGATGTAGTTATTTGTGTTTCAAAAAGTGGAGAATCAGATGAAATTATTTCATTATCTAATCATCTTACAAAGAATAAAATATTACTTATTGGTATTTCATGTGTTAAAAACTCATCACTTGATAAATTATCAACAATGTTTTTACACACAAAGATTAACAGAGAAGCGTGTCATAATAATTTGGCTCCTACAACAAGTTCAACTTGTCATCTAGCAATTGGAGATGCTATAGCTATGACACTTCAAAAAATAAAAGGTTTTACTCCTAATGATTTTAGTAAATACCATCCTTCAGGAAGCCTAGGTAAAAAATTAAGCTTATCACTCAAAAATTTAATTGATGAAACCAGAAAGCCAATTGTAGAAAAATCATCCTCATTCCTAAAAGTTATTGATGAAATCTCATCTAATATGTATGGAGCAACTGCTGTTTTAGAAGAAAATACTATCATAGGTATTATTACTGATGGTGATATAAGAAGAGTAATAGAAAAAAAACAAAACATAGAAAATATTTCTGCATTAGATTTTATGAACAATAGTCCTAAAATTATGAATCAAAGTACTCTAGCTATTGAAGCACTTAAACACATGAAGGAGAATAGTATAAGTCAAGTTTTAATTGCAAATGATAATAATAAATATTTAGGTATAGTTCATATTTTAGATATAATTAAACAAGGGATTAGTTATGAGTAATTCCAGAGATATGTCATTTCTTGATCATCTTGAAGAATTAAGATGGCACATACTAAGATCAACTATATCTATTTTAATTATTGCTATAGTCGCATTTTTGGCAAAAGATATAATATTTGATCAAATTATTTTTGGTCCAAAAAAAGGTGATTTCATAAGTTATCAAATATTTTGTTCAATTTCACAATCTATTGGAGGTGACGCTTTTTGCTTTGAAGAGCTCCCATTTAGGGTCCAAAGCAGAACATTTTCAGGTCAATTTTCTGCACATTTATGGACATCTATTTTAGCAGGTTTTATTTTATCATTTCCTTATGTAATTTATGAATTTTGGAAATTTATAAGTCCAGGGCTATATAAGAAAGAAAAAGATGGAGCTAGAGGTTTTATTTTTATATCATCAACATTGTTTTTTATTGGAGTTTTGTTCGGATATTACGTGGTGACTCCATTATCATTTAATTTTTTAGCAAACTATACAATAAGTCCAGAAGTATTTAATGATTTTGATCTACCTAGTTATATTGGTTTACTAAGAACATCCGTATTAGCCTCTGGGCTTATCTTTGAATTACCAATTATAATTCATTATTTAACAAAAGTAGGTCTTGTAACGCCTGATTTTCTTAAAAGAAATAGAAAATTTGCATTAGTAATCGTTTTAAGTTTATCAGCTATAATAACTCCACCAGATATAGCTAGTCAAATTATTGTCAGTATACCAATTTTAGTATTATATGAGATAAGCATTATAATTTCTAAAATTGGATATAAAAAATTAAATACATAATATTTGCTAAATGATTCTAAAAGCTCAGGAAATTTCAAAATCATACAGAGGTAGAAAAGTTGTAAATAGCATTTCTATCGAGGTTAATCAAGGAGAGATTGTCGGCTTGCTTGGACCAAATGGTGCAGGTAAAACAACATCTTTTTATATGATAGTTGGAATAATAAAACCTGAGCAAGGAAATATTTATCTAGATAAAGAGGTCATTTCAGATTTCCCAATGTATCAAAGAGCTCAAAAAGGTATTGGATATCTAGCCCAAGAAGAGTCTGTGTTTAGGAAACTAAGTGTTGAAGATAATATTCTAGGTATTCTAGAGTTTTCTAGTTTAACAAAAAATCAACAGAAAGAAAAAGCAGAACAATTGATGGAGGAATTTGGTCTTATTAAAATTCGAAAAAACAGAGGTGATTTATTGTCTGGTGGAGAAAGAAGAAGAACCGAGATAGCTAGAGCACTAGCTAACGATCCAAAGTTTTTATTATTGGATGAACCATTTGCAGGAGTTGACCCAATCGCTGTTGAAGATATTCAATCTATCATTTCTGTATTAAAAAAGAAAAATATAGGAATTCTAATAACTGACCATAATGTTCAAGAGACACTAGCAATTACTGACAGAACATATCTTATGTTTGAAGGTAAAATTTTAAAAGAGGGTATTCCAGAAGAACTTGCACGTGATGAAATGGTTAGGAAAGTATATCTAGGCAAAAACTTTGAATTTAAAAGTAAGAAGGTTTAACTTTTAAATTAAAGACCATAAATTCCGTAATACATTAAGAAAAAGGTATAGTATTATAACCAAAGAAAATCCTCCTAGTCCAAATATTACAATTAAAGGAATTGATAAAACTATTGTTAAAATTTTGAAAATATTATAATCATATTTCCTTAATGATAATCTCAATGAGAAAAGTCTAAATGGAACATTCATAAGTATTACACTAGAGATTGTAAGTGTAATAAGCGTGTAATTATTGAGCAAGTATTCTTTAGAATCAATTAGATATGTATGGTCAATCAATATTGGTAATGAAACAAAAAACAAAGCATTTGCAGGTGTAGGAAGACCTTCAAATTCATCAGTGTAATCAATAGTATTAAATTTAGCTAATCTTACAGCTGAGCCTAAAGTGATTAAAAAAGCTATAAATGCAACTGGTGAAATAGAAAATATAAGATCTAGATTGAATATTGGATTAAGATATAGGTTTAAATCAAAGTCATTAACTCTGTTTCCAGATAATTTAAATAATTGATAAACCACAATACCCGGTACAACTCCACTAGTTACTATATCAGAGAGTGAGTCTAAATGCTTTCCGAAATCAGATTCTGCATTTAAAAGTCTTGCAGCCATTCCATCAAGAAAGTCAAGAAGAACACCCATTAAAACAAGTATTAAGACAGCATCAAATTGAAATTGAAAAGCAAATGCAATTGAAAAACATCCACAAATTAAATTTAATAGCGTAAGAAAATTAGGTACAAAAGCTTTTATCATGATTGTTATACCGCTCAATTTATAAAAAAATTGTAATATTAGATTGTAAAACCATTTAAACTTTCAAACTTGAGTAGACTTCTTGGTTATTCTTTAATTAGTGGTATTTTATTAGCTTGTTCCTGGCCAGTCTTTGGTTTTACGCCTCTAATATTCATAAGTTTAATCCCTATACTTTATGTCGAAGAAGTTATAAGTAAAGATAATCTTGGAAAGAAGAATATTAGATTATTTTTCTATTCTTATGTTGCATTTCTTACATGGAATATTTTAACTACTTGGTGGATTGTATACACTACATTACCAGGTGCAATTTTTGCATTTGTAGTTAACTCTTCATTTTATTCTATAATTCTATTACTTTACAGTAGAGTTAAGAGAAAATTAGATTATAAAACTGGAGCTCTATTTTTAATAACCTTTTGGATTGCATTTGAAAAATTTAATCTAAACTGGGAATTTTCTTGGCCATGGCTGAACTTAGGTAATGTATTTTCAGAAAGAATAAATTGGATTCAATGGTATGAATTTACTGGAATTTTTGGTGGTAGCCTTTGGGTGCTGTGCTCTAATTTTCTTTTATTTAATTTAATTAGAAAATATTCAAGTTTCAAAGACCCCAGAAGATTTTACGTTAGAATTTTTCCAAGAGTGTTTTTGATTTGTATTCCTATTATTATTTCAATTTTAGTTAAATCAAAAATTGAGTTGGGAGAGAAATTTAAGGTACTAATTACTCAACCTAAAATAGATCCTTGGGGTTCCAAAGATGATAATATAGATTATTATCATCTTTTTAAAAATCTAACTACTGATGAATTAAATACAAATGAATATGATTTTGTAATTGCACCAGAAACATATTTTTCTGAGGGATATGGTGAAAATTTAGACTATTTTAAATTCTCAAAATTACATGATAGTTTAAGTGTTTATCTAAACAATTATAAGAATACAAATTTAATCTCCGGTATTCAGTTTTATAAATTGTATCAAAATCAAACTGAAAAACCTTCAAAATCATCTAATCTAGTAAGAGATAAATTATGGATAGACTACTACAATTCTTCAATAAATTTTTCAGCAAATAAAGGTTTTGAATATAATCACAAATCTAAACTTGTTCCTGGGAGTGAGTATATGCCATTAAAGTCATTTTTAGAACCTATTATTGGGACTATAATGATTGACTTAGGAGGAACTACAGTCTCCAAAGGAACGCAACATAAATCAGAAAGGAAAGTTTTTAAACACTCAATTAAAGATCTTAAAACTATTCCAATTGTATGTTATGAAACAATTTATGGTGAATATGTAGCAGACTATGTAAATCTAGGTGCGAATTTCATTACAATTATTACTAATGATGCTTGGTGGGGAGATACACCAGGGCACAGACACTTATTGAGTTATGCTCGCTTAAGAGCTATTGAAAATAGAAGATATGTTGTTAGAAGTGCTAATTCCGGAGTCTCCACTATCATAAATGAAGTTGGAGAGTATGGTAAAACTCTCCCTTTTGATAAAAAAGGAGTTTTAAGTGGAATAGCCTACACAATTAACAAAAGAACATTCTATAGCAAGAATGGTGATTACATAGCTAGAATAAGCATATTATTGTCTGTTTTATTGCTATTAATTTCATTTTCTAAAGTAAAAGAATAAAAATCCTTTGGTTTTCTGGAGTTATAATATATTTTTGCAGGAAAATAAGTTTTATGTATTGGACATTAGAACTAGCTTCCTATTTAAGTGATGCACCTTGGCCTGCATCAAAAGACGAACTAATTGACTTCTCAATTAGAACTGGATCACCTCTCGAAGTTGTTGAAAATCTTCAATCTCTAGAAGATGAAGGTGATGTTTATGAATCGATTCAAGAGATTTGGCCAGATTTCCCTACAGAAGATGATTACCTTTGGAACGAGGACGAGTATTAATCTTAATAGATTAATATTTATTGGTAATTTTTAAATAAATTTGAAAAAAAAACAATATGTCCATAGTTAACTCCCTTTTGAAGGTATTTCTTGGGGATAAATCTGGAAAAGATCTTAAAAAACTTACTCCACTAGTTGATGATATTAATAATCACTTTAATCAACTGTCATCTCTTACTAATAATCAACTTAGATATAAAACGATTGAGTTTAAAAAAATAATCACTGATCAAACTTCAGATATAAATAAAACAATTGAGGATTTAAATAATAATATTGCAAATATTTCATCAAATACTGAAAAAGAAGATTTATTTAAAGAAGTTGAAACACTTGAGGAAGAATTAATAGTTAAAAAAGCAAAAATTTTAGATGAATTATTACCACAAGCATTTGCGGTAGTAAAGGAAACAGCTAAAAGGTTTTTTGAAAATGAAGAAATTGAGGTTACTGCCTCTGATTTGGATAAAGAAATTGCATCAAAAAAATCCTATATAAAGATTAAAAGTGACAAATGTATATGGAAGAATAATTGGGATGCTGCAGGTAAAAATGTTGCCTGGGATATGATTCACTATGATGTTCAATTAATTGGAGGAATTGTTCTACACCAGGGTACAATTGGTGAAATGCAAACAGGTGAGGGTAAAACATTAGTTTCTACATTACCAATTTATCTAAATGCTTTGACTGGAGATGGAGTTCATCTTGTCACAGTTAATGATTACCTAGCAAAAAGGGATAGTGCTTGGATGGGTCCGATTCTTGAATTTCATGGACTTAGAATTGATTGTATTGACTTTCATAAACCCAACTCTCCTGAAAGAAAAAGAGCTTATGATGCTGATATAACATATGGAACAAATAATGAGTTTGGCTTTGACTATTTAAGAGATAATATGTCTCACTCTTTAGATGATATTGTTCAAAGAAAACATAACTATGCAATTATTGATGAGGTAGATTCAGTTCTTATTGATGATGCTAGGACTCCATTAATAATATCTGGACCTACTAAAGACGGTGATCGTCATGAGTTTGATAATCTAAAACCCAAAATACATAGACTTGTTTCTCTTCAAAAAACATACCTTTCTAACATTCTTTCTGAAGCTAAAAATCTAATTAAAGAATCAGATAATAATCAGGGAGGGTTTCTTCTATACAGAGCTTACAGAGGTTTACCAAAAAATAAAGCATTAATCAAATTTTTAAGTGAAGAAGGTGTAAAACAAACACTTCAAAAAACTGAAAATTTCTATATGCAAGATAATAATAGGGAAATGCATCAAATTGATGAAGAGTTATACTTTACAATCGATGAAAAAAATAATCAGATTGAACTAACCGATAAAGGAATTGAGACTTTATCTCAAGACTTAGATGATAAAGATTTCTTCATAATGCCTAATATATCTACTGCAGTTACAAAAATTGAGGAAAAGGGACTGTCTAGTGAAGAAGAAGCAAAAGAAAAGAATGAACTATTTAATGATTTTAATGTAAAGAGTGAAAGAATTCATAGTATAAATCAATTATTAAAAGCTTTTACATTATTTGAGAAAGATGTTGAGTATGTGGTTGTAGAAAATAAAGTGATGATAGTTGATGAACAGACAGGAAGAATAATGGATGGAAGAAGATACTCAGATGGACTTCATCAAGCAATAGAAGCAAAAGAAAATGTAAAAATCGAGGCTGCTACACAGACTTTTGCTACAATTACTCTTCAAAATTATTTTAGACTATATTCTAAACTATCAGGAATGACTGGTACTGCTGTAACTGAAGCTGGAGAATTTTGGGAAATTTATAAATTAGACGTAACTGAAATACCAACAAACAAACCTATTGCTAGAAATGATCAGGATGATTTAATTTACAAATCAAAAAGAGAAAAATATAACGCAATAATTGAAGAGGTAATAAATCTAAGAAACAATAAGAGACCTGTTTTAATTGGTACTACGTCTGTTGAGATATCTGAATTACTTAGCAAAATGTTAAATAGAGCCAACGTTAATCATAATGTTCTTAATGCGAAACTCCACAAAAAAGAAGCTGATATAGTTGCAGAAGCAGGTAACCCTGGAGTAGTTACTATAGCAACTAATATGGCTGGAAGAGGTACTGATATTAAATTAAGCAAAGATGTTATTGATGCTGGTGGGCTTGCTATAATAGGAACTGAAAGACATGATTCTAGAAGAGTTGATAGGCAACTTAGAGGTAGATCTGGTAGGCAAGGTGATCCAGGAAGTTCTCAATTTTATGTTTCTTTTGAGGATAACTTAATGAGATTGTTTGGACAAGACAGAGTTTCAAATATAATGGATAGAATGGGTTTAAAAGATGGAGAAAACATTCAACATCCAATGGTTACAAAATCAATTGAAAGAGCTCAAAAGAAGGTTGAGGAAAATAACTTTGGTATAAGAAAAAGATTATTAGAATATGATGATGTTATGAATTCACAAAGGAACATCATTTATACACTAAGAAAAAATGCATTAGAGGGAGAAAGACTTCAAATTGATATAACTAATATCATGTTTGATACTATTGAAGAAATTGTAATAGAAAATAAAGGTTCTAATAATTATAAAAATTTTGAATTTGAATTAATTACTACCTTTTCAATGACTTCTCCAATTACAGAAAATGAATTTCTAGAATCTAATGAAGATGATCTAATTAATAAATTATTTGAAGAATTAAATACTTTTTACACAAATAAAAAAGAGTTAAACAGAACGCTAGCTTTCCCAGTAATTAAAAACGTTTATGAAAATAAAAGCAATTCCTTTAAAAGGATTGTAGTTCCATTTACAGATGGAAAAAAAGTCATAAATATTGTAACCGATCTTAAAAAATCATATGAGAGCAATGGTGAAAATTTAATTGATGACTTTGAGAAAAATATATCTCTTGCTATAATTGATGAAAAATGGAAAAATCATCTCAGGAAAATGGATGAATTGAAGCAGTCTGTTCAATTAGCTGTTCATGAACAAAAAGATCCTCTATTGATATATAAATTTGAAGCATATGAGCTATTTAAGTCAATGATTCATATTCTTAACAAAGAATTACTCTCTTTCTTATTTAAATCTAATCTTCCTGATAATCAAGGAAATGTTAAAGATGCATCTACTAATAGCTCAACTAGTAATGATTACAAAACATCAAAACAAAAAAGTTTAAATAGTGATGAATTAGCTGAAAGAGCTCGAAGAGTTGGAGCAAGCGCGAGTAATCAGAGTCAGAAGGTAGAAACTATAACCCGTGATATACCAAAGATTGGAAGGAATGAAAAAGTTGAGATTAAAAATTCTACTTCAGGAGAAATCAAAGCTATGAAGTTCAAACAAGCTGAAAAATTACTTCAAACTGGTGAATGGGAGATAAATAACTAATTCTAGTTTCAATATTCTTAAATTTTCCGATTTTTTATATGAAATCTATATTTTGATAATACTTTTTTTATCAATTTAATAATTTTACTATTGACACATTTCGTTTTAATTGAATTAACAGTGATGGTTAATTGATAATCATATTTTTGTTATTCTCAAATGAAATTAAAAGACCAAGGATTATACCTCTCAGAATTTGAACATGATAATTGTGGGGCTGGATTTATATGTAGTTTAAATGGTAAAAAAACAAATATCATTATAAGTCAAGCTCTTAATATTTTAACTTGTTTAGAGCATAGAGGAGCAGTTAGTTCTGATGGGCGAACTGGAGATGGAGCTGGTATACTTATTGAAATACCTCATGATTTTTTTGTTAAACAATGTGACTTCAATCTTCCTAACTCAAACGAATATGCGGTTGGCATGGTTTTTTTACCTAATAAGGTAAATCAATCTAATCACTGTATTAAAATATTTGAAGATGAGATTAAAAAACAAGATCTTGATATATTGGGTTGGAGAGATGTGCCAGTGAATTCTAAAGTTGTTGGATCTATAGCTAGTAAAACTCAACCTCAAATAAAGCAAGTCTTTATTAAACGTAATTCTGAGTTAACAGATAAAAAGTTTAATTTAAGACTTTTTATTGCCAGAAAAATTAGTGAGAACATAATATATTCTTCAGAATTAAACCAAAAAGAATATTATTATTTTTCTAGTTTAAGTTTAAGAACAATTATTTATAAAGGCTTACTAATTCCTGAAGACATTGAGAGATTTTACATTGACTTAAAAAATCCTAACCTAGTAACCAAGCTTGCACTTGTTCATCAAAGATTCTCAACTAATACTTTCCCAACATGGGATTTAGCTCAACCTTTTCGATATATGTGTCACAATGGTGAGATAAATACTTTTAAAGGAAATATAAGTAGAATGAAGACTCGGGAAGAGCTTTTTAAATCAGAAAATATATCTCAAAAGGATATGACTAAAATTTTACCGATTATAGTTCCAGGAAAATCAGATTCTGCCTCGATGGATATGGTTGTAGAACTATTACTTATGACTGGAAGATCTTTGCCAGAGGTAATGATGATGTTAGTCCCTGAAGCTTGGGAAAAGCATAATTCAATGACAGATGATAAAAGAGCATTTTACAAGTTTAACAACTTTATTATGGAACCATGGGATGGCCCAGCATCAATCCCGTTTACTGACGGTAAGTATATTGGTGCACTTCTAGATAGAAATGGATTAAGACCATCAAGATACACTGTAACGGAAGATGGTTATGTAATTATGTCATCTGAAACAGGAGTAGTTGATCTTGATCCAGAGAATATTAAATCTCATGGAAGGCTTGAACCAGGAAAGATTTTCTTGGTTGACATGGATGAAGGTAGAATAGTAAATGATACTGAAATTAAGGATAATATTATTTCCAAAAGACCTTACAAGAAATGGATTAAAAAAAATGTTTTACAATTAAGTGATATTTCATATACTGGAAATAGGACTCCAGATGAAGAAATTGATTTAGAAACTAGACTTAAGATATTTGGATATACAAAAGAAGATTTTAAGAAGATAATAATTCCAATGTGCTTAAGTGGAAAAGAATCTATTGGTTCTATGGGAATTGATACACCACTTGCAGTTCTTTCAAAAAAACCACAATTAATATATAATTACTTTAAACAACTATTTGCTCAAGTAACAAATCCTCCACTGGATGGAATCAGAGAAGAAATAGTTACTGATACTAGTCTATCATTGGGTAGTAATTATAATATTTTTGACATTATTGAAGAACATTCAATAAGCCTGAATATAAAGAATCCTATTATATCTAATGAGGATCTTGATAAAATCAAATATATCGATCATAAAAAGTTTAAATCAAGCTCAATAGAGTGTTTGTATGAGTTTAGAAAGGGGCATAATGGAATAGAAGAGGCTCTTGATGAAATTGTAATAAAAATTGAAAAACTTATTGATGAGGGTACTAATATAGTAATCCTAAGTGATAGAAAAGTTTCAAAAAAAATGGCTCCTATTCCTATTTTACTTGCCTGTTCATTTGTTCATCAAACTATGATTAACATAAAGAAAAGATCTAAGTTTGGGATTATAATTGAATCTGCTGAACCTAGAGAACCTCATCATTTTTCAATGTTATTTGGTTATGGGGCAAGTGCAATCAACCCTTATCTAGTAAACGAAATTATTAGTTATCATCATAAAATTGGACATATTAAAGATATCCGTCTTGAATCTGCAATATCTAATTTTAATGATGCGATAGCAAAAGGAATTCTTAAGGTAATGAATAAGATAGGTATATCTACCTTGAATTCTTATCGTGGATCTCAAATTTTTGAGGCTCTAGGACTTAAAACAAATTTTATAAATAAATATTTTAAAAATACACCAACAAGAATTGAAGGAGTTGGTTTATACGTTCTTGAAAAAGAGATTAGTCAAAGAATCAAATTTGCATATAATTCTGAGCCTGATTTTTCATCTATCAAAACAGGGGGGGATTACAGGTGGAGAAGAGATGGTGAAAGTCATATGTTAAATCCCAATACTATTTCAAAACTTCAAAATTCAGTAAAAAATGAAAACTATAGTTCCTATAAAGAATATTCTGACCTAATTAATAAACAAGAAGAACAATTAATGACAATTAGAGGACTTCTAAAATTCATTGATTATAATCCAATCCCTATTGAAGAAGTGGAGCCATGGACAGAAATTGTAAAAAGATTTAAAACTGGAGCTATGTCTTATGGTTCCATTAGCAAAGAAGCTCACGAAAATCTTGCAATTGCTATGAATAGAATAGGTGGAAAAAGTAATTCTGGTGAAGGAGGAGAAGACTTTAATAGGTTTCAAAAAGATGAAAATGGTGATTCAAGAAATAGCTCAATAAAACAAGTTGCATCAGGTAGATTTGGAGTTAGCTCACACTATTTATCAAATGCAGATGAAATTCAAATCAAAATGGCTCAAGGTGCTAAGCCTGGTGAAGGAGGTCAACTACCTGGACCAAAAGTTAACCCTTCTATAGCTAAAGTAAGAAATTCCACTCCATATGTTGGATTAATATCTCCTCCACCACATCATGATATTTATTCGATTGAAGATCTTGCACAATTAATATTTGATCTTAAAAATGCAAATAGAGAAGCTAAGATTAATGTCAAGTTAGTCTCTGAGGTTGGAGTTGGGACTATTGCTGCAGGAGTAGCTAAAGCTAAAGCAGATGTAATTTTAATATCTGGATATGATGGAGGTACAGGAGCATCCCCTCTAACCTCTCTTCGACATGCAGGTCTTCCTTGGGAGCTTGGAATAGCTGAAGCACAACAAACATTAGTTTTAAATAATCTTAGAAGTAGAGTTGTACTTGAATGTGATGGACAACTAAAAACAGGACGAGATGTAGCTATTGCTTGCCTTTTAGGTGCAGAAGAATTTGGTTTTTCAACAGCACCATTAGTAGCTTCAGGATGTATTATGATGAGAGCTTGTCATTTAAACATATGTCCTGTTGGTATTGCTACTCAAGATCCAGAACTAAGAAAAAACTTTAAAGGTAAGCCGGAACATATTATAAATTTTATGTATTTCGTAGCCCAGGAATTAAGAGAAATAATGGCAAATCTTGGATTTAGGTCAGTTGAAGAGATGATAGGTCAAAGTCAAAAATTACAAGCAAAAAAAGGAATAGAAGATTACAAGGTTAAAGGAATAAATCTTGACAAAATCTTGTATAAACCAATTTCTAATAATATCAGTCTAAGAAATACTGAAAAGCAAAATCATAACCTAAAAAAAGTTTTAGATTTTAAAATATTAAAAGAAGCAAAATTATCTATAAATAAGAAGATTAAAACTTCATTAGAATTCAAAATAAAAAACACAGATAGATCAGTAGGAGCTATACTAAGTAATGAAATATCTAAACTATATGGGGAAAAAGGATTACCAAAGGAAACTTTAAATCTAACGTTCAATGGTTCTGCAGGACAAAGCTTTGGAGCATTTGCAGTAAAAGGTTTAAAAATGACCGTATTTGGTAATACTAATGATTATTTCGGTAAAAGTTTATCAGGAGGTATATTAAGTGTAAGAGTTCCAAAATCATCAACTTTTGAATCAAGTTTAAATATCATAACAGGTAATGTAGCATTATACGGAGCAATAAATGGAGAAGCCTATATTAATGGGATTGCAGGTGAACGATTTTGTGTAAGAAATTCTGGAGCTAAAGCTGTTGTAGAGGGAATTGGAGATCACGGATGTGAGTATATGACAGGGGGAATTGTTTTAATTCTTGGGAAAATAGGAAGAAACTTTGGTGCAGGAATGAGTGGTGGAATATCTTATATCTATAGAAATCAGGAATTCTTAAAAACAAAATTTAATATGGAAATGATAGATCTTGAGAACATTAACGATCAAGACGAAGATATAATTAGTGGTTTGTTAGAAAATCATTTTTCATATACAAATAGTAAGATAGCAAAAATGGTTCTCTCAAAATGGGGAAAAGAAAAATCTAATTTTATAAAGGTAATGCCAAAAGAATATAAAATTGCTCTAGAAAAAATTGCTGAAGAAAAAATTAATCAACTCATCAAATAATTATGGGGAAAATTAAAGGATTTAAAGAGTATAAAAGAATTGATGAAAAGTATATTTCTGTTAGAAAAAGAATAAAAAACTATAAGGAATTTACTATAAATCCGAAAAAATCAGAATTAAATTCTCAAGCAGCTAGATGCATGGACTGTGGAGTTCCATTTTGTCATAGTGGTTGTCCATTAGGTAATCTAATACCTGATTTCAATGATTTAGTTTATAATAATAAATGGAAAGAGGCTCTTGATATTTTACATTCTACAAACAATTTTCCTGAATTTACAGGTAGATTGTGTCCTGCACCTTGTGAAGCTGCTTGTGTATTAGGTATTATAAATCCTCCTGTATCAATTGAATTGATAGAAAAACAAATTGTTGAAAGAGGTTTTAAAGAAAATTGGATTATTCCTAAAGTTCCTAAAAATAAAACAGGTAAAAGAATTGCTGTTGTTGGTTCCGGACCTGCTGGACTAGCTGCAGCTCAGCAATTAAATTCTGTTGGTCATAATGTAACTGTATATGAAAGAGATAGTAAAATTGGAGGATTACTTAGATATGGTATTCCAGACTTTAAACTTGAAAAAAGCATAATTGATAGAAGGGTTGATATACTTATGGAAGAAGGAATAGAATTTAAATGTAATATCGAAGTAGGTAAAAATTTAGAAATTAAAGATTTAGAAAAGAGTTTTGATGCAATTCTCTTGTCTACAGGATCAACTATTAAACGAGATCTAGATATACCTGGAAATAATCTTACTGGAGTTATTCAAGCTATGGATTTCTTGACTCATAGTAACAAATATGTTGATGGTGAAATAGAGAAGCATTATGATAAGTATAATGCTAAAGGGAAAAATGTTATAGTTATTGGTGGTGGTGACACGGGATCGGATTGTATAGGGACATCTAATAGACATGGTGCAAAAAATATAACAAATTTTGAATTAGCTGCAAAACCTTCTAGCGAAAGAGATTTAAATAATCCATGGCCTTACTGGCCTTTTACCTTAAAAACAACTTCATCTCATGAGGAGGGAGTAGAAAGGAAATGGAGTGTATTAACAAAGAAATTTATAGGAGATAAAAGTGGTAATATTATCTGTTTAGAGACTGTTAATGTTGAATTTGATAACGAAAAAAAGAGATTTATTGAAATCCCTGATTCACATAAAAACTGGGATTGTGACTTAGTAATTTTAGCTTTAGGTTTTACTGGTCCAGAGAATAATCTTCCAATAAAACTAGATGTTAAACTCGATAAAAGAGGTAATATATCTTCAAATTCTAACTATCAAACAAAAAAAAATAATATTTTTACTGCCGGTGATTGTAGGAGAGGACAATCTCTAATTGTTTGGGCAATTTCTGAGGGAAGAGAAGCTTCTTATCATATAGATAAATACCTTATGGGTTCATCAAATCTTCCAAGAAAAAACTCATTTGGAGATCTCTAGAGAGATTACTTTAAAATAAAATCATGAGTGATAAAAGGGTTAAATTCCTGGTTTTTTCAGCCTCTTATCCATATAGAGGAGGAATTTCTGATTCAACTCATTCTTTATGTAATGAATTGATTAATAATGATATAAATACTGAAGTTTGGACTTTTTCACTATTGTATCCAAGTCTTGTCTTCCCTGGAAAATCACAATTTAGTAAAGAAAAATATCATCAAAAATTCTTAATTCGACGCTTAATAAATACTATTAATCCTTTCAATTGGATTAGAATTTCAATAATGGTAAATAGACTTAATCCAGAATTCCTGATTTTAAGATATTGGTCGCCTATTCTTTGTCTACCATATTATTTTATTGGACTTTTTTTGAATAAGAAAATTAAAATAATTGGACTTATTGATAATTGGAATAATCATGAAAATATTCCAATAGAAGGATTCTTAAGAAGACTTTTTGTAAAAATTTGCAGTAGTTTTATTTCATTTTCAGATAATGTTGGAGATCAAATTAAACTAAGTACTAAAAAGAAAGTTATTTCATTATTTCATCCGATTAACCTAGACTTACCTAAAAAAAAGAATAAACAAAAAGCAAAAAAAGATTTATCCCTTGATAACTCAATTTATGTTTCTTTTATTGGGTTAATTCGAAAATATAAGGGGTTAGAAGTATTGATTCATAGCATTAAATACTTGAAGAATAAAAATATAAAATTGATTATTGCAGGAGAATTTTACGATTCTATTGATAAATATTTAAATATTATAGATGAACTTGGTTTAAAAGAAAAAATCATAATTGATAATAATTTTCTAGATTCAAAAAAGATTAGAGATTATATGTGTGCAAGTGATTTAGTAATTCAACCCTATATTAAAGCTAGTCAAAGTGGAATTACACCAGTATCATATTTTTACGAGACTCCTTTAGTTGTTTCTAATATAAATGGATTGAAAGAGATAATAAAGAGAGACTATACTGGTGAAGTCTTTAATAAAACATCAGAAAACCTCTCAAAGGCTATTATAAATTCAATAAAGAGTGGTAATCAAGAAATTTATAAGTCTAACATTAGAAAATCAAAAACTAAATATACTTGGTCAAGATTTGTTCAAGAACTTGAAAAAATCTAATTGCTTACTATAGAATCTGAAAGTAATAAACCCCATAGTTATTCCAAACATACTTCCAAAAAATATATCTAAAGGAAAATGAACACCAAGATAAACCCTACTATAAGATATAAGAGAAGCATATAAAAGTGAAATGTAAATTATATATCTAAACTTGTTTTTATATAAAAGACCAAAGAAAACAGCCAGTGAAAAAGAGTTTGATGCATGAGCTGAAAAGAATCCATATTTTCCACCACAACCTTCTTTTACAAGTCTTACAGAATCTTTAATGATTTCATTATGACATGGTCTCAGCCTCTGGAAATAGTCTTTAAATAAATTAGCTGTTTGATCAGCAATTGTAATCATAATTGCAATAAAAAAAAGTAAATAAAAAACTTCTGATAATTTTAATTTTGATGATTTATTATAAAAGTAAAAGATCAATAACATAGAGTAAAATAGAATATTTGCCTCTTTATATGATAAATAAGCCCAAAGAGTATCAAAAACAGAAGATCCTAAACTATTTAGAAATAAGAATAATTCAGTATCAAGCTTTAATATCTCTTCAATCATTTAGTGCTATTATTTTTTTTGAAAGGTAATTAAATCTAAGAAAGAGAAATAATGCTGAAGAAAATAAACCTGAGAGTAATCCAATCCATATTCCAACGGTTGATAAAGAAGTATAAAAACCTAAATAATAAGAAATTGGGAAACCTATTAAACCATATGAAAGGAATATAATAGCTGCTGGTTTATTTACATCTTGCATGCCTCTTAATGCACCTAGAACTACTGCTTGAATACCATCAAATAATTGAAAAACACCTGCAACAATTAATAATTTTGATGCAATACTAAGAACATCATTTACATCACTAAGATTAGCAGGAACTGAAGGATCTAAGTAAAGCAATGGTAGGTAATCATTAAATAACAGAAAGATTAAGCAGAAAAAAATATCAATAATTATTATTAATGAAAGTGTAGATAATGCAACCTCTCTTAATTTTTTAAAGTTCATCATTCCTCTTTGGTTTCCAACTCTTATCATCGCAGCTACACCTACTCCAAGGGCAATCATATATGTCATCGATGATAGATTTAAAGCAATTTGATTTGCAGCTTGTGAATTTTTGCCAATAAACCCAGACATCCAAATTGCAGATATAAAAAAAGCAACTTCAAAAAAACTATGTAAAGCTGATGGAAAACCTAAATAAAGAATTTTTTTAACTCTATTAATTTCAATTTTAGTAGGGAAAAATCTTTTGATATAATTTTTAAGTTTTTTATGAAGTTTTAGATAGAAAATTATAAATGTTAACATGCATATTCTTGATACAAGAGTTCCTATAGCAGCTCCTTCAACACCTAGTTTAGGAAATATCCAAAAACCAAAAATTAAGAAATAATTTAAAATTATATTAATTGCATTACCAACTAGTGTTGAATACATAGCAGCTCGAGTGAATGATAATCCGTCAGCAAATTGTCTAAATGATTGAAAAGTTACTATTGTTATAAGTGACATTGAAACCCAAAATAAATATGGAGATGCTAATTCTACTACTTCAAGTGGCTGATTTATTGAATATATCAAATTCTTATTTAAAAATACTGATAAGAAAAGAACTATTCCAAGTGTAAGACATATCATAAAACTATGTTCAAAAATTCTAGATATATCATTGTCTTTTTTAGCTCCGTCAGCCTCAGCTATTAAAGGAGTAATTGCCTGTGAAAAACCAATTCCTATAGACATAGCAATAAATACAAAACTATTTCCTAAAGAAATAGCTGCCAGCTCTGCAGTACCCAGCTGACCTACCATAACGTTATCAATAAATTGAACAAAAGTATGGCCTAGCATACCTATCATTACGGGAAATGCTAATTTAAGATTATACTTAAATTCTCTAGTATATTTAGAGAAATTGATAATCACTTTAGTCATGTTTATAGTTTGTAATTATCAAGAAGGTAAACTAGTGCAGTCATAGCAGCTGCGCCTAGTTCTAATTCACGTTTATTAATTTTATCAAATGTATCTGATGCAGCATGGTGATAATCAAAATATCTTTGAGTGTCAGGTCTTAATCCTGCCAAAATTACTTTACTATCTTTTAAGGGCCCAATATCCGCTCCACTTCCCCCGATGAAAAAGTTATTCATTCCATATTTTATGAATAAAGTTTCAAATTTTTTAATTGTTTTGAATTCTTTATCAGATGTATCAAAGCTAAAACCTCTTGGAGTAAAGCCACCAGCATCAGATTCTAACGCAAAGAAATGCTTCTCATTATTCAACATAGCTTCTGCTGCATATTTATTTCCACCTCTTAATCCATTTTCTTCATTTGCAAATAATACAACTCTAATCGTTCGTTTAGGAATATAATTTAGAGATTTTAAAATTCTTAAAACTTCCATAGATTGAACTATACCTGATCCATCATCATGACTTCCATCTCCCAGGTCCCAAGAATCTAGATGTCCACCTATTACTATTATTTCATCAGGTTTTTCAGATCCATTAATTTGTCCAATTACATTATGTGACAACACATCTGGAAAATTTTTTGAGTTTTGTCTAAAAAAGAATTTTATATTAGAATTTAGAGATAGCATTGAACTTAAAAGTTCAGCACCATTAGTGCTTATTGCAGCAGCTGGAATTCTTTGATTTAATGATAAACCTTCATAATAAGTAGATCCAGTATGTGGATAATCATCCAATGAAGTAGTCATAGATCTAACAATAACTCCAATTGCTCCTAGTTTTGCAGCTTCAACTGCACCTTGAGTTCTTTGATTGACACTGCCTCCATATGCTTCAAAAGTATTTATTAAGGTGGGATCCATAGGACGGTTATAAAAAACAATTTTGCCCTTGACTGAATCCCTTCCAATATTATTTAATTCTTTAAAATTTTTGACCTCAATTACATTTGCGGAAATTCCAATTGAAGGAGTTGAAATAGAGCCACCTAAAGCTGCTATAGGGACAGATATTGTGTTTCCTGGACTAGATTCTATATGTGCATATTCTGGAGCTCCTCTAACCCATTTTGGAATCATTACAGGCTGTAACCAAACTGAATCAATATCTATCATATCTAATTCTTCCTTACCCCATTTAACAGATCTATCATAGTTTATAGAACCTGAAAGTCTTCCTCCTATTTGATTTGATAAATAGTCAAGCCATTTATATGATTCACCATTAGATAATGCTTCATCATAAATCTCATCAATGAAAGCTGAATCATTATTAAGATTCTGAGAATTTAATGATATACTAAAAGCTATTATTAATAGATATTTAAAATATTTCATGAAACTATTTTTTAGAGGCAAAAAGAATGACGTCATCCTTTGATATTGGGTTGCCAGCAAGAATTATTAATCTTTCAATAACATTTCTAAGTTCCCTAATATTTCCTGACCAGTCATAATCTTCAAGTAGTTTTATTGAATCCTTCTTAAATTCTTTAGCTTCTATTCCTTGTTCTTTAGAAATTAATTTAGAAAAATGTGAAATAAGGATAGGTATATCTGATTTTCTTCTACTCAATTCAGGTACTTCAACCATTATTACTGCAAGTCTATGATATAAGTCTTCTCTGAAATTACCATTTTCAATTTCCTTCTTTAAATCTTTATTTGTTGCTGCTATAACTCTAACATCAACACTAATATCTTTTTGACTTCCAACTCTCTGAATTTTACTTTCTTCAAGAGCTCTTAAAACTTTTGCTTGAGCATCAAGACTCATATCTCCTATTTCATCTAAAAATAAAGTTCCGTTATTTGCAGCTTCAAATTTACCCTGTCTATCCTTTATTGCAGATGTAAATGATCCTTTAAGATGACCAAAAAGTTCGCTTTCTATGAGCTCTGATGGAATAGCAGCACAGTTTACTTCAATAAATGATGCTTTATGCCTATTGCTTCTTTCATGAATATTATGGGCAACAAGTTCTTTTCCTGTTCCACTTTCTCCTGTAATTAAAACTCTAGCGTCTGTTTGAGCAACTTTATCAATTATAGCATGGATTTCCATTATGGATTTTGAATTTCCTATAATTTCATACTTTTTAGCAACCTTTTGTCTTAAAATTTTATTTTCAGTTACTAACTTCTTTTTCTCTAATGCATTTCTTACTGAATTGATAAGTCTGTTGAGATCTGGTGGTTTAGAAATAAAATCATAAGCACCTAGTTTCATTGATTCTACAGCTGTTTCAATGTTGCCATGACCTGTCAACATGATGAAAGGTAGAGTTAAGTTTGTTTTTCTTGTTCTTTGAAGTAATTCAATTCCATCAACCTTTGGCATTTTTATATCACAAAGCACTAAATCAAAAGATTCATTTTTTATAAGGTCAAGTCCTTTTTTTCCATCAGAAGCTTCTTTAATTTCAAAGCTAGAATCTTCCTCGGTTAAAATTCTTACTAGAACTCTTCTAATTGCTTCCTCATCTTCAATTATAAGGATTTTGCTCATTTTAAATTTATTAGAAAATCTAAGATAAAGTTATTTACGCAAACATGTCTCTTACTTTTTCAAAAAAGGACTTATCAGATTTCTTAGGGTTGGGTTTAAAATTATCATCATCTAACATTTCTTTAAAAAATTCTTTTTGTTTTTTATTAAGAGTTTTAGGAGTCCATATATTAACGTGAACTAGCAGATCACCCTTAGAGTAGCCATTTAAATCAGGAATACCCTTATTTCTTAATCTAAGTGTTTTACCTGATTGAATACCAGATTCAAGTTTAATTCTAACCTTTCCATCTATTAGGTGAATATCCTTAGATATTCCAAGAGCAGCTTCTGAAATACTTATATATAAATCATAATGAAGATGTTTTCCATCTCGTGTAAAAAGATCATCCTGAGATTCTTCAATTAGTACAAGGAGATCTCCTGAAATTCCATTTGGGTTATTTGAATCATTTCCTTTACCCGAAACTTTTAGTTGCATACCTTCTTCAACACCTGCAGGTATTTTAATTGAAACTGTTTCATCAGAATTAGACATTCCGTTAGCATCTGTACCTGGAGCTCTAGATAAAATTGATTGACCTGATCCATTACAAGAAGGGCATACTGAAGTTGATTGCATTCTCCCTAAAATTGTATTGGTTATTCTTGACACCTGACCTGAGCCGTTACATGTAGAACATGTAGAAAATTTTGAGTTAGGTGAAAGTACCTTTCGTTTAACTTTAATTTTTTTTTCTACTCCATTGACGATTTCCTCTAAGTTTAACTTAACTCGTATTCTAAGGTTAGACCCTTTTGAAACTCTTTGACCGCCTCCTCCTCCAAATCCACCAAAAGATGAACCAAAAGCACTTCCAAATATATCTCCAAATTGACTGAAGATGTCATCCATATTCATTCCTCCTCCACCAAATCCACCAGCTCCATCAAATGCACTATGACCAAATTGATCATATTTAGATTTTTTATTTGGATCACTTAAAACTTCATAAGCTTCGGCAGCTTTTTTAAAATTTGATTCAGCAGTCTTATCTCCAGGATTCTTATCAGGGTGATATTGAATTGCTTTTTTTCTATATGCTTTTTTAATTTCTGAAGCACTAGCATTCTTTGTGACACCTAATATTTCGTAATAATCTTCTTTCATATTTATTTATTGAGCTACAACAACTTTTGGGAAGTTAATAATGTTATCTCCAAGCCTGTATCCACCTTGAATGATATCAATTATTTTACCTTTTTGGTCATCTTCTGTTGCTGGAATCTGACTAATTGCCTCATGAATTTCAGGATCAAATATATCACCAATATTTACCTCAACTTCAATTAATCCTTGACTCTTAAGAGTCTCATTAAACTTGTTATAAATCAACTTAACACCTTCATTAGTGACTGAATCAGAATTCTCTTGATTTAAAGCTCTTTTGAAATCTTCTAAAACTGGAACTAGACTTGTTAAAACTTCTTTTCCAGCCGTTTTATATAACTCAAGTCTTTCCTTAGATGTTCTTCTTTTATAATTTTCAAATTCAGCAAACAGTCTTACATATTTATCTTGTTCAACTTTTAAGTTCTTATTTAGATCTTTTAAAGATGGGGGTTTTTTTTTGACTGAAATTTTAGTAGATTTTTTTATATCAGATTTCTTTTTAGTCATTAGTTAATTTTATATAGTAACAGCAATTTTTTTGCCACATTAATTTTATGCCAGAATGTCATACTTAATTTGATAAATCTTTAATAGCATCATCTATATGAGCAAACTTAAAATTATAGTTATTTAAATTATTAGATATAACTTTCTGACTAGACAAAACTAATTCAGACATTTCCCCAAAAAATAATTTGACTATAAAAGTAGGTATGTTTGGAAATAAAATTGCAGAACTATTATGTGAGGCAATTTTTCTTAATAAATTAGATTGGGTTACTGGATTAGGAGAAACCAGGTTAAATAAACCATTTGAGTTATTGTTGACACATCTTAAAAAAATTCTTGCAGCATCTTCAATGTGTATCCATGACTGCCATTGATTACCACTTCCAAGAGGTGATAACAAAAATAATTTTGCTAGATTTTTCGAAACACTAAAAACACCTCCTTTATTAGAAAGAACAAGGCCTATTCTTAAAATTGAAAAAGAAATATTTGGCAATTGTTTTTCAAATTCTAAAACTTTTGACTCCCACTTTATAACTACTTGATTAATAAATGAACTTGTTATATTATCAGAGTTTTCTTCACTAGAAATTTCTGAAATAGAATCAGGATAGGCTGCAATTCCAGAAGCACTAACAAATGAGTTTAATTTGACTCCTCTTTTTTTAATCTGATCTAAAATAAAAAATGTTGAAACTAGTCTGCTATTCAAAATTTTAGACTTATTTTTTTTTGTCCATAAATTAAATACGCTGAAACCAGCCAAATTAACGACAGCATTAACCCCTTTAAAACACTCACTGTCTATTTCTTCTCTGTTAGGATTCCAATAGTAATATTTTAAATTGATATCATTAGATACTAATTTCTTGTTTCTACTAAGAATATTTACTTGATAATTATTAGCAAGTGCAAGTCTTGTGATTTCTTGACCTAATGTTCCAGAACCACCTGTAATTAATAGCTTCATATTATTTTTTTGTTTATTTTCGCGTAATATGGAAATCAATAGATCTAAAGGCACAAAAATAAACGATGTTGACTTTAATTCGGTAAGATTTGGAGAAATTTTTACTGATCACATGTTTGAATGCAACTTTAAAGATGGTGAATGGGAATCTCCATTAATTAAACCTTACTCATCCCTTAAACTTGATCCTTCCACACATGTTTTCCATTATGGACAAGCTATATTCGAGGGGATGAAAGCCTATAAAGATAAAGATAATCAAGTTTGGTTATTTAGACCAAAGGATAACTATGAAAGATTAAAAAAATCATGTATCAGAATGCATATACCTGTTTTACCTGAAGAGTATTTTTTTGAAGGTTTAAATAAACTTGTTTCAATTGATAAAGAATGGGTACCAAACAAGTTAGGTTCATCAATGTATATCAGACCGTTTGTTTTTTCATCATCTGTTATGTTAGCAGCAAGTCCTTCAATAGATTATAAATTTTTAATCATTTGCTCTCCTGGAGGAGCTTATTATTCAAAGTCATTAAGTGTATATGTAGAGAATAAATTTAGTAGAGCTGCACCTGGTGGTGCTGGTTATGCTAAAGCTGCAGGAAATTATGGAGCTTCATTCTATCCAATATCAATAGCTGAATCAAAAGGTTTTGATCAAGTTTTATGGACAGATTCTGAATCACATCAAAAAATTGAAGAAGTGGGTACAATGAGTATTGTTTTTAGATTAGGAGATAAATTAGTCACTCCCAAAACAAGTGATACAATTTTAGATGGTGTAACTAGAAAAAGTGTTATTCAAATTGCAAAAGATCTTGGGATTGAAGTTCAAGAGAGAGATATTACTGTAAAAGAGTTAATTTCCGAATATCATAACGGAAACCTAAAAGAAATATTTGGATGTGGAACTGCAGCAGTAATTGCTCCCATATCTTCCTTTGGATATAAAGAAGATAAATTTGAACTTGAAGAAATTAATAATAGTTATGCAGATAGAATTAGATTATCTATTTTAAACATTCAACAAAATTTATCTGATGACCCACATGGGTGGAGACATAGAATAAAAGATTAACTATTTTTCTAAAATATCCTTAATATTAGGCTTAAAGTAGCCTGGACCTTTCAATATCTTCCCATCTTCTCTAATAACTGGAGAACCATCTGCACTAAGTTTACTCATATTACTTCTTTGAATTTCATCAAAAACCTCAACAATTTTATCTTGCAAGCCATGAGCTAGTATTGTTCCACAGAGTATATATAATTTATCTCCTAGAGCATCAGCAATTTCAACTAAATCCTTGTTTTTAGCTGCTTCTAGATATTCATCGTTCTCCTCTTGCATTAATCTATACCTAAGTTCTACCGTTGACTCATCAAGATTTGCTTCTTGAGTCTCAGAATAATCAATTTTAAAAGCTTTATTAAATTCCTTTACCGCATCAATAGCATTAGTTATCATAATTATTAAATTTACATTAGAAAAGTTTTATAAAACTACTTAATGTTTACAAAAGGACAGCTTATTTTTGCTATAATATTTACGATAATATTCTCTATAATCATCGCTTATTCTTATTTAAAAGATTACAATCTTAACAAAGTTTATTATAAAAATTCATATGTGATACTTATCATGTTTATTATTTTTATTTCAATTATAGCTACTTACAGTAATTTATTCAGATAGATGAAAGATGTAATATTAGTTTTTATTGGAGGCGGATTAGGGTCAGCTATTCGACTCTTAATTAATAAAATAATTCCTAGTGATGCTTTTCCTTATTCAACATTGACTGTTAACTTAATTGGAAGTTTTTTTATAGGCTTTGTAATAAGTTATCTTGTTCATCATAATATGTTGAAATCAGATTATTATTATTTTCTTGTTGTTGGTATATGTGGAGGATTAACAACCTTTTCAGCTTTTTCAATTGAAAATTTTAACTTGTTAAAATCCAACGACTTATTATACTCTATTCTTTATATATTAATTAGTGTATCTTTCTGTATACTTTTAGCTTACATTGGATTCAACCTAATGAATAAAATTCTAAACTATTAAAAAATGAAAAACCTTCTATATTTTCTGATCACTTTAATACTTTCTATAAATGTTAACTCTCAAGAAAAGAATCTTTCAGATGGACCATTCGATCAACTTATAATTAGAGGAGTTACACTAATTAATGGTAATGGTAGTCCACCGGTTGGCCCTGTTGATATTGTAATTGAAAATAATATAATTAAATCAATTAGAAATGTTGGATATCCAGGAGTAGAAATAGCTGAAACAAGGCGTCCAAAAGTAAAAAAAAATGGAAGAGAAATTGATGCTAATGGAATGTATGTTCTTCCAGGTTTTATTGATATGCATGGACATATAGGTGGTAGATCTCAAGGTGCAGAACCAGATTATGTCTTTAAATTATGGTTAGCACATGGAGTAACTACAGTAAGAGAACCAGGAGGAAGAGGAATAGATTTTAGTATTGATTTAAAAAATAAAAGTTTAAATAATGAAATAATAGCTCCTAGACTTTCTGTTTATTCAAGCTTTGGAGCTGGTTTTAAAGAAGAGATTAGTACTCAGGAGCAAGCAAGAGAATGGGTGAAATTTAATGCAAAAAAGGGAGCTGATGGAATCAAATTTATAGGAGCAGAACCAGGCATTATGATTGCTGCTTTAGAAGAAAATAATCAATTAGGGTTAGGTTCAGCCATGCACCACGCTCAACTTAGTGTTGCCAAGTGGAATGTTTTGAATTCTGCTAGAGCTGGTTTAACATCGATGGAACATTGGTATGGTCTTCCAGAAGCACTCTTTAATGATAAAACAGTTCAAAATTATCCTTATGACTATAACTACTCTAATGAACAGCACAGATTTGAAGAAGCTGGAAGATTATGGGAACAAGCTGCAGAACCTAATTCTGATCATTGGAATGATGTAATGGATGAGTTAATTGACTTAGACTTTACTTTAGATCCAACATTTAATATATATGAGGCAAGTCGAGATTTGCAAAGAGCTAGAAGAGCGGAATGGCATGAAGAATATACTCTTCCAAGTTTATGGGAATTTTACCAACCTAGTAGAATATCTCATGGATCCTATTGGCATTTTTGGGGGACTGAGCAAGAAGTAGCATGGAAAAAGAACTTTAATCTTTGGATGAATTTTGTTAATGAATATAAAAATAGAGGTGGAAGAGTAACTGTAGGGTCTGATTCTGGTTTTATTTTTCAACTGTATGGTTTTGCATATATAAGAGAGTTAGAACTACTTAGAGAAGCTGGTTTTCATCCAATAGAAGTAATTATGGCTGCAACACTTAATGGAGCTGAAGCACTTGGTATGGAAGATGAAATTGGATCAATTGAGATTGGAAAAAAGGCAGATTTATTGATCGTTGAAGAAAATCCATTAGAAAACATAAAGGTCTTGTATGGTACAGGTGCAATTAAACTAAATGATAAAAATGAAGTTGAAAGAGTTGGTGGAGTAAAATATACTATAAAAGATGGTATAGTTTATGATTCAAAACTTCTACTAGAAGATGTAAGAAGAATGGTAAGAGAAAGTAAAGATGAATTAAATTATGAAATATACCAGCCTGGAGAAAAGAAAGATTGGATCAAAAAAAGTGAAAAAAAAATTGATTAATTTGACTTACTCATAAATTCAAACATCTTTGAATTAAAAGTATTCGGCTTGTCTACATTAACTACATGACCACAATTAGGAATTACAAATAGCATAGATCTTTTGTGATTTTTTACTACTTCTCTAACAGAGGGCAAGAACATATAATCCTGATCACCCATTATATAATATGTTGGTATCGAAATTTCAATCTGTCTAAAAAACTTAAGTAGAGGAACTAATTCGGTTGTTAACTGAAACCATTTCTTAAATTCTTTTTGGTATAGTTTTTTTGCTTCATTAACAAACAACAATCTGGATTCTTTATGATTTTTATTTGGCATTATTATAAATGCTAAGAGTCTATATATCCACATATACGGAAGTATAGATTTTGTAGAATTACCTAAAAACATTAATATTTTAGATCTTAGGTTTAATTTCATTATAGCTCCTCCCATTATAAGACTTTTAACTCTTTTAGAGTTTTGTTCAGCAAAATTCCTAATTAAAATTGTCCCAAGGGAAATTCCAACAAAATGAGATTTCTTTATTTTTTCAGCATCTAAAACTTCAAGAATATCATTTGTAATTGAATTAAACGTGTACTTTTTTTTAAAAGGGTTTAATAAAATAGATTTAGATTTTCCATGACCTCTAAGATCTAAAAGAAGTAAATTATAGTTTCTTGAAAAATACTTTATTTGTTTATACCATATAGTCGAGCTACCTCCAGCTCCATGGACAAATGTTATCCAGTCTGCATTATTGTTTTTACATAAAAACTTAGTGTAGTGTATCATTCTTATAGTTTGTTAATGTAAGATTCCATTTCATTTTGTATTTTTTTTGCTTCTAAGGCTGCTTTTTCAGCAAAGTCATCATTTGATGAAGCGTAAATAATTGACCTAGATGAATTAATTATTAATTTGAAATCTTTATCTAATCCATATTTACATATTTCTTTCAAATTTCCGCCTTGAGCTCCTAAGCCCGGGATTAATAGATACGAATTGGGTGCTAGTTTTCTAATCTTTTTAATTTCTTTAGTATTTTTTGCACCAACAACATACATTATCTTATCGTTATTTCTCCATTTCTTAGATACATTAATAACTTTCTCGTATAATTTACCAGAATTATCATCTAAAAATAACTCTTGAAAGTCCTCAGAACCCTTATTTGAAGTTAGAGCTAGTAAAAAGACATATTTATTATCGAAAGTTAAAAAAGGTTCAACAGAATCTGACCCCATGTATGGAGATACAGTAATTGAATCAAAATCTAAATCGTTTAAAAAAGCACTTGCATACATTTTTGATGTATTTCCTATATCCCCTCTTTTTGCATCTGCAATTGTAAATATATCGTTATAGTTATTTTTTAAATATTTAGAAATCTTTTCAAGAGATTTATAACCATCAACACCGTGAGCTTCAAAGAAAGCAATATTAGGTTTGTATGCAATAGCATATTTATTTGTAGAGTCTATGATTTGTTTTGCAAATTCGAATATAGGGTCATCATACTCAAGTAATGATTTCGGTATTCTTTTAATATCAATATCTAAGCCAACACATAGGAAAGACTTTTTTTTATTTATTTGGCTATTAATTTTATTATTTAACATTACACCTCACCCGCTTCTTTAAGTCTTTCAGTATTTATATAAAGTTGAATTTCGTCAATTAGTTTTGATACATCTCCATCTAATATTTTTGGTAAGTCATATAATGAAAGACCTATTCTATGATCAGTAACCCTTCCTTGTGGGTAATTATATGTCCTAATTTTAGCAGATCTATCTCCAGATTTAACAAGCTCATTTCTTTTTTTAGAATCAGATTCCATTCTTTTGTTTAATTCAATTTCATATACTCTTGATCTTAATACCTTCAAAGCCTTTTCTTTATTTTTATGTTGAGATTTTTGATCTTGACATTGAGCAACAACACCTGTAGGTTCATGAGTTAGTCTCACAGCAGATAATGTAGTATTTACTGATTGACCTCCAGGTCCTGAAGAACAAAAATAATCAACTCTAACCTCATTCATATTAATCTCTACATCAAACTCTTCAGCTTCAGGAAGAACCATAACTGTAGCTGCAGAAGTATGCACTCTTCCTTGAGTCTCTGTTTGAGGTACTCTTTGAACTCTATGAACACCTGATTCATATTTAAGAACACCATAAACATCTTGTCCAGATATTTCAAAAATAACCTCTTTAAATCCACCATCATTTCCCTCACTTGTATCAACAACACTAACTTTCCATTTTCTATCTTGAGCAAATTTTGTATACATTCTATATAAATCTCCTGCAAAAATACTAGCCTCATCACCCCCAGTTCCCGCTCTAATTTCAACAACAACATTTTTTGAGTCTTCTGGGTCTTTAGGTATTAATAAAATTTTTATTTCTTCTTCAAGATTATTAATAGCTTCTTTAGATACATCTAGTTGTTCTTTAGCCATTGCAATCATATCTTCATCATCGGATGAATTTAAATATTCCTCTGCCTCTAATTTTTGACTTACAGCATTCTTATAAAGTTTACCTGTTTCTACAAGCTTACTAAGTTCTTTTAACTCCTTATTTAATTGAATATATTTCTTTTGATCAGCAATAATCTCAGGATTACTAATCATTTGATATATCTCATCATATCTTTTTTCAACTATTTCAATTTTTTCTAAGAGCATATTATAACTGTCTAATATTCAAAATTACCTAATTCTGATTGAATAGTTAATTTCTTATGATCTGATTTAAACACTTCTCCTATAATTTTCGCATTAATACCAACTGATTCTGATATTTTTATTATTTCTGATGCATTTTCAGGATTTGTATATATCTCCATTCTATGCCCCATATTAAACACCTTATACATTTCTTTTGAGTCTGTATTTGACTCTTCCTGAATGAGTTTGAAAATTGGAGGAATTTCAAAGAGGTTATCTTTTTTAATATGTAGATTATCAATAAAATGAAGAATTTTTGTTTGCCCTCCTCCTGTACAATGAATTATTCCATTTATTTTATTTCTACCTACATTATCAAAAATCATTTTTAAAAGAGGTGCATATGATCTAGTTGGGGATAAAAGCATCTTACCAACATCAAGCTCAAAACCTTCAAATTTATCAGTTAATTTTTTTGAACCACAATAAGTCAACTCGTTTGGAACTTCTTGGTCAAATGATTCAGGATACAAGTCCTTTAAATATTTAGATAATACATCATGTCGAGCAGATGTTAAACCATTACTCCCAATTCCAGAATTATATTCTATGTCATATGAAGAAAGACCAGTTGAAGAAAGTCCAATTATTACATTACCTGGCTTTATATTGGAATTATCTATTATTTGATCTTTTTTAATTCTAACTGTCAGGCATGAATCAACAATGATTGTTCTAACTAAATCACCCACGTCAGCAGTTTCTCCACCTCCACTTTGAATATTAATTCCAAGATCTCTGTAATAGGAGAGTATTTCATCTGTACCAGAAATAATTTTAGAAATAACTTCACCTGGTATTTTATTTTTATTTCTTCCAATTGTAGAAGAGAGTAGTATATTATCAACAGCTCCAACACATGCAACATCGTCAAGATTCATGACAATAGAATCTTGTGCTATTCCCTTCCAAACTGATAAGTCTCCTGTTTCCTTCCAATAAATATATGCAAGAGAAGATTTTGTTCCTGCTCCATCTGAATGTATAATTAGAGCATGATCATTAGATTCCGAAATTAAATCAGGAAGAATTTTACAAAAAGCTTTGGGATACAGACCTTTATCTTGATTCTTAATGGCATTATGAACATCTTCTTTACCAGAAGAAACTCCTCTTAATTTATATCTATTTGACATTTTTCAACGTAAAGTTATCAAAAAAAAATCTTAATAAGTTTTTAATAAAATTCATTTGTTAACTGGCTCAAAATTTTCATTTTAATCTAATTTAGAATTTTAAAATAATAAGTTTAGAGCGAGTAAATATTTCTCAATTTTTTATCTCATTTTATATAAAATTGACAATTTTCAAAGCTATAAATGTTAGATTAATAAAAGTTGTTTAAAATCAGCTTTACAACAAACTAAATTTTAAAAAAAAAATTAAATTACAGCGATTAATTAATAAAAAACAAAATGAGCAAATCTAAATTAGAATATATATGGCTTGATGGTTATACTCCAACTGCTAACATGAGAAGTAAAACCAAAGTAGTTAATAATTTTAGTGGAAAAATCGAAGATTGTCCTGATTGGAGTTTTGATGGTTCCTCTACTCAACAGGCAGAAGGTAATTCATCTGATTGTATTTTGAAACCTGTTTCTATTTATCCTGATCCAACAAGAGAAAGTGGGTATTTAGTTATGACTGAGGTATTAAATCCTGACGGAACAGCACATGTGTCAAATTCTAGATCAACTATTGATGATGATGATAATGACTTTTGGTTTGGTTTTGAACAAGAATATTTTATAATGGATTCTGAAACTCAACTGCCACTTGGATTTCCAATGGGAGGCTATCCTGGTCCTCAGGGAATGTATTACTGTTCTGTGGGTGGGAAAAATACTCATGGAAGAGAGTTAGTTGAGATTCACTCAGATTTATGCCTTGAAGCTGGATTAAACTTTGAGGGTATTAACCAAGAAGTAGCATCTGGTCAGTGGGAGTTTCAAATTTTTGCTAAAGGTGCTAAAAATGCAGGTGATCAAACCTGGGTTGCTAGATATTTATTAGATAGACTTACTGAAGATTATGGCTATTATATAGAATATCACCCAAAACCAATAAAAGGGGATTGGAATGGATCTGGTATGCATGCAAACTTCTCTAATAATACATTAAGAACTTGTGGAGATAAAGCTACTTATGAAAAAATTTGTGAAGCTTTCAGACCTCTTACTAAGGAACACATTGAAGTTTACGGTGAGTTTAATGATCAAAGGTTAACTGGTTTACATGAAACACAATCAATTCATGAATTTAGCTTTGGTATATCTGATAGAGGAGCTTCCATTAGAATTCCAATAGGAACAGTTGAAAGTGGTTGGAAAGGCTGGTTAGAAGATCGTAGACCTGCCTCAAATGCTGATCCATATAAAGTAGCAGCAAGAATTGTAAAAACTGTTAAAAGCGCTTAATTTTTAGTTAAACTATTAAAGGGATTATGAATATTAGATATAATACTAATAGCATAATTCCTTTTTTTCTTGTTAAGACATTTCGTCTCCCAACTAAAGCTAATGGTAGAATAATTACTGAGAAAAAGACTACCCATAACATATCTTTAAAAATTGCACTACTTTCAATTCCATAAATTGGTGATATCGAAGAAGTAATTCCAATAACAACTAACAGATTAAAAATATTTGATCCTATTAGATTACCAATTGACAAGTCATTTTGTTTTTTTAATGATGCAACAATTGATGCAGCTAGTTCAGGTATACTTGTTCCGATTGCAACCATAGTGATACTAATTACTCTCTGAGAAATTTCAAATTTATTAGCTACTGAAATTGCAGATTTTATCAATGTCTCAGCACCTAACCATAATAAAAAACCACTAAATATTATATATAAAAATGATTTGGATATGGATATTTTACTCCTATCAAAATCATCAGAAAATTCTGATATACTATTCTTTTGATAAATAAACAGATAAGATAAAATTGCTATAATTGTAACAAGTAGAATGAAACCTTCAGTCCTAGTGATCTGATTGCCTGTATATATAACAAAGTAAAATAAGCAAGTTGAAATTAGAAGCAAAGGGAAATCAGAAGAATAAAATCTTTGTTTAAGTGTCACTGGGTATATAATTGCAATTATACCTAAGACTAAGCCTATGTTTGCAATATTTGATCCTAATACATTTCCAATTGCAAAATTTGGAAATCCATCTAGTGTAGCATTTAAGCTTACTATTAATTCAGGAGCAGAAGTTGCAAATGAAACAATAGTCATACCAATGATAATTTTT
Source organism: Cryomorphaceae bacterium (assembly GCA_018646865.1). Classification (GTDB taxonomy): domain Bacteria; phylum Bacteroidota; class Bacteroidia; order Flavobacteriales; family Flavobacteriaceae; genus Marisimplicoccus. The sequence goes on from JABGTW010000040.1 coordinate 51,354, forward strand.
GGAACAGAGAATTTAAGGGAGATATCCACTGAAGACTTAGTTAGTAAGTCACCACCATGAGAGAGTAAAACTATTCCAAATAAAATTCCTAAAAAGTCCAAAATCAATTTTTTGAGGGCAATGGAGGACTCAAACCCCCATCTGAAGAGCCGTAATCTTCTGTTCTATTCAGTTGAACTAATTGCCCGAGATAATGCAAAAATATGTATATAATTTATACTTTAGTCCTTAATGAATATATTTCTGACATGTATGTTAAATGGTTTATACAAAGAATATAACTGGCTATATAATGAGTATAGCGTAAATTGGAGTAATCAAAAAAAATATACAGAACTAACTCCCAAGGAAATAAAGATTATAATTAATAAATATCAATCTGATTTACATAACAACTCAACTAAGAAACTAGTTTTTAAAAAGGTTAAAGAAGTTCAAAGCATTCTTGATAAAAAATTAAAAACATATCAATCTAATACTTATAATGAATTTAACAGATTTGGGAACTTAAAAGAATATAGATTTTATCAGTTTGTCGTTGCATACAAAAGAGCTCTAGAAAATTATTATAAGGATATTGTATTTAATTAATTTTTGTAAATTGAATAAAAATAAAACTATGGATTGTAATTGTAAAAGTTGTGACTGCACAAAATCATGTGATTGCACATGTTGTAATTGTTAGATGTTTTTTTAAATCGCTGTTTATTAGTGTCTTATGAAAAGTTATTAACAATTTAAAGTTTAAATTTGTTTTTGTTGAATAGATTTATACTTTTATAAAACAATTAGAAACGGAAGCAAAATTAACTTCCAATTTTAAACGAAAGTTTAAATATAAATTGTCAAAGCTTTAAACATTAAAAAGCAGAAAAATTATCTGCTATTTGGATAACTCCAATCGTGTATAAAGATTAGAAAGCCTGATTCACTCGTGAGTCAGGCTTTCTTAATTTATAAACCTAATTAAAATAATTATGAAAAAAATTATATTTGTTTTTTTACTATCTATCCTTCTATTTGGATGTTCTCCTACCTTCGGTACTTCTGACGTAATCTATAATGGCTCAAATAACGAAGTAATTATTTTAAAGATCCCTTCAGAACCAGATACTATATCTGAGGATATGCAATATGCAAATTTTGAAATCGAAGTTTCGCAAATTACTCAGGATGTATACGATAACGCATCTATTAATGCTTACATTGAAAGAACCTATGAAGATGAGAGACCTGATAGATGGAGTCAATTACCTCAAGTATTTCTTAATTCGGAGAACAGTACATCTGCATACATAAGCTTTGGTGTAGGATTTATTAGAGTTTCTATACAATCTGAGGGAACGGTAGAAGAACTATTTGAGATGTTTAAGGAAAGAAACCTAAAACTTGTTATAATCAATTAACATTATGAACCTCTGCATATGTTTTATATGGAGGTTTAATAGGTGAAATTATTTCAAAAATTTTACAGTTATTCTTTGCGGATAACTGTATTTTTTTTTCACTATCAATAATAATAAAATCACCTTTATTGAATACTTGATCTCCTATATTTAAGTCTCCTGATAAAATAAATATAGAATGATAAAAAAGATTTTTTATTGAATGTTCATGAATTCCATCTTTAAAATTATATTGAAAAATTTGAATTCCATCTGAATCCAAATCAATCTGATTCAGCTCATCAGAAATAGTTTTTTTTTCAACTCCATTGCTGGATAGTAAAGGGAACTCTTTTGTCTTAAAATCATTATAGCTGGCATTAGTATATAAAGACTCTTGAATATTAGGATCAAACCAAATTTGAAAAATTTCTGAGCCAGATTTTAATTTTTCAGAATGTGAAATACCTTTTCCAGCTTTAATAACCTGAACATCTCCCTCACTTAAAGTAATCCATTTATCAAGCAAAGTATCGTAGTGTTCAATTTCTCCTTTGAGAACAAAACTACATATTTCAAACCCCCTATGTGGATGTAGACCAATAGTACTATCCTTTTCTGGAGCCCAAGCATAGGCCCAATAAAAGAGATTTGAATAAGGTTTTAATTCACCACCATCTTGAGGAAAGCCTAAAGGTTTATTCTCTAATATTTCCCCATAATTAAAGTTACCTGTAGCTTGTGTTTCTTTTGAAAATTTTTGAATTGACATGAAATGAATCTTTAACTCCAAAATTAAAAAAATTTGAGAGTACTTTAATCAAGATGTAAGATGAAATCTAAGAATAGTAGAAACTATAATGTAACAATTAATTCTTTTTTGTTGGAAACTTTACATTTTGACTCTCCCAGTATATTACTTTATCTCCTACTAAATGAAACTTGACATATTTTGATGAAACTTGAATTCTAAATTGAGGTACAAATTCATTCTCAATTTCACTTACTTTAGGTTGAGGAGTAACAGTTGATATTTGAGGGTCAAAATAATTAACTCTTTCTTCAAAAACTCCAAAATCATAATAATATTCATCATAATCAATTGTTTTGGTAATCTCTGTAGGGTCTCCAAATTTTTTCACAACTAACTGTTTTGTTGTAAGCATCGACATTGTATCATCATGATTATATAGAATATTGGAACATGAGACTAAAAAAAGAAAAAATAAAATATGTTTATGCACAGCTAAATAAAATTACGATAATTTTCGTAGAATTTTCATAAAATCAGAATCTACCTTAAAATAATAGCCATTTTCTTCATGGATACTGTTATCTGGCTCTCCATTAACTGTATGATAATTTAGAATATGTTTTTTAAAATTATCTATGTTAGATATTAGATATTTTTTTCCATACATATCCTTAATTCTAGCCATGAATCATAGCCCCTCCTCCACTATTAGCAGCAGCCTCTTGTTGTTGAATTAATCTCATCAGAAATAGAGAATAAACTGATAAGTCAGGTGTACTTTCTTGATTATTGATAATATCGACTGAAATCTCCTCTGTATATTTTATCCAGGATTGTTTTTTCCAGTCATAATTAATTTTTAAAACTTCATCTTCATTATTCTTTAATGTGAATGTTCTAGCATATCCAAATATAGATTTTGTTGTAAAGATCATATAATACTCATATTTTACTATATTATTTTCTAAAATCTGAATAAAATTTCCTCTTGGCTTTTTAAAACTCCTAATTAATATGTTGCCAATCTTTTTACCACTGGCAGTTATTTCATAATCACTTTTCCAAAAACTTTTCTTTTTTATTTGATAAGTTTTATTATTGAAGAAAAAAACTATCTCACTTGAGTACCATTTAGGTTTTGCGCCTTTAATTATAGGCATATTATTTTCTAAAATCTGAAAATCTTTTCTTTTCTGAATTCTAACCTGATAATTCATTTTAATATTTTAAAATTTGATATATGATAACCTATTTCTTCATCTGCTATCATTTTTGACATATCAAAAAAAAGATAATTTGGATATCCATATTCACTATCATATTCAATATCGTAAAATTCAGGTTCATCATCAAGTTTTAATTCTATAAACTCAAATATTCTATCAATTGTATAAAAAGATTCAAATCCAATTGTTTTATTTGGACTAAATCCATTGATTGATTTAATTTTTTTATTTTCAACAACTATAGATTTAGGTAATGTATAATCTTCTGGAAAACAATAACAAGATATTTGCTGAATCATCGAATAATTAGATATATCAAGTGATTCCCAGAGCTCCTTACCTGTTAGATTTACCTCTTGTTTTGAACATGAAAAAATCAGTAAAGTAAATAAGGTTAAATGTAATCTAGTGATCATCTTTAACTTTTACATAATTAGAGGCTTTTTGCTTAAAATTTTTGAATCTAGGAATTGAAACATTTTGAATATATGGGTTATTTGGATTTTTCTTTTCATAATCTTGATGGTAGTCTTCAGCATAATAAAACTTATCAATTTTTTCTATTTCGGTAATAATTTTTTTTCCAAAAATTGAAGTAGTTGATAAGAAATCTATATAATTATTTATTTTTTTCATTTCAGCCTCATTACTATAAAAAGCAATAGATCTGTATTGAGTTCCATAATCAGGACCTTGTCTATTAGGAGTAGTAGGATTGTGAGAGTCAAAAAATACTTTCAAAAGTGTATCAAATGAGACAACATTTTCATCATATATAATTTCAATAGCTTCTGCGTGTCCTGTTTTACCAGACATAACCTGATAATAGTTAGGATTTATAGTTGAACCACCTGCATAACCTGAATAAACTTCTTTTACACCATCTAAACTTTCATATATAGTTTCAACACACCAAAAGCATCCGGATGCAAAATAAGCCTTATTCATACTTTTGTAATCTTGATCATTTACTGAAAATACAGGATCTGGATTATCAATTGGTTTAGATGAACTAATATCACAGGATAAAAAGAAAACAAAAAAGGAGAAAATATATTTATTCATTATCATAATATTTACATGACAAAGATAAGACTAAGACAATTTCGGAGTGAATTTTGAAAGTTAATTTTAATTTAAAAATTTATTAATTTTTTCTAAATCATTCTTGTATGTCATGTCAGGAACATGTTCACAAAGTGGAAAAGTAATTACTGATTTCTTGTTTTCAAATATCATATTTTGAAGAGCACTAGCAATTTCTTTCTCTCCTCTTTTTATATTTATTGGACAGTCTTTTAGGTGCTTATATATTTCACTTCCCTTAAATGAAAAAATATTCATACTTACATACTTTTTTTTATGATGATTTCTGATTAATTCTAAATCAGGCTTCTCAATGATTTCAGAAAGAAAATTATTTTCAATATTCAATAATGAAAAAGAAGATAATCTTTCATCTGAAAATTCTAAACATTCAAAACTATATGCTATCATTGAGTTATAATTAGATTCATCTAATAGAAGTCTAATTGCTTTTGCCGAATATAAATTATCACAATTACAAACTAAAAATCTGGTTTTAATTAGCTCTTCATGCTGATTCATTGTCTGAAAAATTGCATCTGAAGTACCTAATGGTTTAGACTTTCCATAAAAGTCTTGAATTGCAAAGTTTACAGTTATACCTAATCTACATTCAAGAGATTTAAGATATTTTTGAAAATCTTTAGAATTATTAGATACTATAATATAAAATTCTCTAACACCAGCATTTATAGAATTTTTAATAAGATAAAATATAAGAGGTTCCCTCCCCTCACCTACCTGGATATAACCTTTCACTCTTGAATTGGACTGATTTATTTGATTCTTCGTCATTTCCTTAGTAATAGAAGATTTTTTCATTCTTGATGAAACTCCTGCAGCCATTATTATCAATGGGATTCTATTCATTTATTAAGATTTTTGGACCAGACCCTCTTTTTGCAATAAAAGCTTCCTTAACTCCAATTTTATTCAATTCTTTTACTATTTTAATTGATGTCTCTTTATTGTTAGATAAACAGACAATTGACCCGCCTCCTCCAGATCCAACAATTTTAGAAGCTAATGATCCGTTTTGTTCAGCTATATCAATCATATGGTCAATTTCAGGTGTAGTAATTTTTAAGTCATTTTTTAAAAAATCATGATGATCACTCATTAGTTTTGAAATTTTTTCAATATTTAAAAGTGATTTATTAAATTCATTTTGAGCATTTAAAGTTATTTGATAATTACCTACAGCAGCTCTAAAGTAAGGTCTAAATTCCTCGTCTAACTCTAACAAACATGTTTCAAGATCAAAACTTAAAGGGTTGTAAATATCAAATTTTGGAAATTTTTTCTTTACTAAATCAATTGAAATTAGAGCATTAGTTTTTAGTTTTTTTAATAGTCCTTCAGTATTTTTTGGTTGGTTTGAAACTCCAATTATCATATCGCAAAGATTATGATCATAGGAAATAACTTTGTCATTTAACGTGTCTAAAAAAATAGTTTTTCCAAATGAAATCGTGTATTGGTCCATCTTTCCACCAGAATTACCTTTTTCTATAACTTCTATTCTATAAGAAATCTCTGCCAGTAGTTCTGCACTTACTTTATGAGTTGAAAAGGTATTTAAAAGAAAATTTATCCAAGCTACTATAAGAGCTGAAGAACTGGAAAGACCAGAATTAATTGGAATGTTACTAGATATAATAATGTCATAACCTTTGTCCGGAATACAACTATAATCTTTAAGAACTCTAATTGCAATCTTTAAAAAATCCGTTTCATTTTGATCTATATCATCATCTATATTTATATCATCGTACTCTCCCAGATCTTTTTTGAATATCTTAAAACATCTCGAGTTATTTCTTGTTGCGCTGACTTCAATATTTCTATTAATAGTTGTTGCAATTATTGGAAGTCTAAGATAGTCTTGGTGATCACCAAACAAACAGACTCTTGCAGGAGCTTGTGAAACAATTTTATCTATCATTAAGAGATAATATCAAAAGGTTTAGTGTTAACCCAATTTCCTCTTGTAAAGTCTGGAAACTGTTGAGGTTCGCCATTATTATTAACAGAATTGGATGTTAGTTCTATTAGTGAACTCCAAGAACATCCTTCATATAAATTTTGATCTAAAGGAATTCCTCTTTGAAGACATTCAACTATTCTATACATCATGATTCCATCCATACCCCCGTGACCTGAATCTTTAGTTTTATTATTTAATCTTTTATAAAGAGGATGGTCATACTTTTCGTAGAGTCTTTTAATTCCATCATCTTTTATCCATTGATTAGATCCATCTGTAAAATCTTCGAATCCACCTTCAAAGGCCGCTCTAGTTGGTCCCCCTGCAAGAATCCCTTTAGTTCCTTGAACTAGATTTAGTCTTGTATAAGGTCTTGGACTGGTTTCATCCCACTGAACCATAATAGTTCTTCCAAGGTGAGTTTTAATAACAGACGTATTTAAATCTCCATTTTGATAATTTAATTCATTCCATTTATGATTCTCTGAGAAATTTTTATTTGCGAATTTTTTCCTACCCATAGCTGGAGTTGAAAAAGAAACAATTGATTTAAAATTATCTTCAGATCTTAATAGATTCATGTACTGTGAAACTGGACCTAATCCATGAGTGGGATAAAGATTACCTTTTTTCTTTTCATATTGTAATGTTCTCCAAGAACCTGTTCCTCTTTCTTCTTCAAACATTTGGAATCTAAGGTCATGTATGTATGCTGCTTCCGCATGAAGAAGATCACCCAAATGTCCATTTCTTATTATGTTTAAAAACATAAGCTCCTCTCTACCATAATTAACATTCTCCATCATCATACAATGTTTACTATATTTTTCTGATGTATTTACTATTTTCCACAATTCATTTATAGAAAGTGCAAGAGGAACCTCAACAAAAGCATGAGCATTATTTTTCATAGTCTGAACAGCCATTACACCATGATTCTTCCAATTAGTTGAAATAAAAACTATATCGGGCTTAACTTCTTTCAGCATTAATTTCCATTTATTTTCACTACCCCAATAAGTCTTAATTTTATCTGTAGGTTGATTTAATTCTTTAAGAATTTTAACAGACAGATCTACATTGTCTTGATATAAATCTGAAATTGCAACAACTTCAGTTCCTGGAAGTGAAGCAAATGATTTAAGATGTCCTTTACCTCTGTAACCAACGCCAATAAATGCTGCTTTTATGTTTTTTAGTTTAGGAGATGCAAAGTCACCCATATATTTTTGATCAGATCCTCTTGAATTAGATGAATACAAGCTAGTAGTTGAAGCAAACGCTGCTGACAACGATGTAGTTTTGATAAACTTTCTACGATCAAACTTCGACATAAGATAAAATTTAGACTATTAATTTACATGATTTTTTTATCTTTAAGTAAACTTAAAGAAGAATTAATATAAGTATGATACCCGACAATCTACACAAAGAAATTCCAGGGAATCCATCCACAGCAAAAAGCAGTATACAAAAACTTAGAACTCAAGCATCAGCTGATTCTCTTAGGGTTCTAACAATGGATCAATGGGACTTCTGGAATGAAAATGGGTATATAGTTATTAAGAATGCTGTCTCTAGAGAGCAAGCATTAAAAACTGCAAAATTTATATGGGAATTTGATGACAAAATCCCTGATGATCCTTCAACTTGGTATGCTGAAGCTAGGGCAGAAATGGAAATGAAAGAGTTAGCTGGAACAGGAATGGTTGAGGTATATAATAATCAAATGCTGTGGGATAACCGTCAAACTCAAAGAGTATATGACTCATTTGTAGATATTTGGGGTACTGAAAAGCTATGGAGTACCATAGATAGAGCCAATTTAAATTTTCCTATAAGACCTGGCTTTGAGTACAAAGGTTTTATTCATTGGGATTATGACCCTGAAACAAAACCTCAAAATGTTCAAGGTGTATTAGCCTTATCTGACCAAACTGATCAAGATATGGGTGGTTTTCAGTGTGTTCCATGGCTGTATAGAAACTATGATACTTGGAAGTTATCTCAACCTGAAGACAGGGATAGATTTCAACCTGATATTCAAGGATTAGAAGACAAAATAGTTAAAGTTTCTCTTGAAGCGGGAGATCTTTTGATTTTTAATAGCTCTCAACCTCATGGAATAAGACCTAATAATTCAAAAGATAAAGTCAGAATTGCTCAATACATTTCAATGATGCCTGCTCAAGAAAATGAAAAAGATTTAGTTAACTGGAGAGTAAATTCATGGAAAGATAGAATTGCCCCTGAAGGATACGCTTTTCCTGGTGATCCTAGGAATTGGGAACAAACAAAATATAAAACTGCTAATCTCTCACCGCTTGGAAGGAAAATTTTAGGATTAGATAAATGGTAATAAATTAATAGATATGAATTTAGATTTAAATGATAAAAAAGTCTTTATATCTGGGTCAACTAAAGGAATTGGTTTTGAAACAGCTAAACTTTTTCTTGATGAAGGATCTACTGTAATAATAAATGGAAGAACTAAAGAAGGTGTAGAGAGTGCTCTTAAAAAACTAAATAATAAAAACGTTAGTGGAATTTCTGCAGACTTTCTTGATAATGCTCAAATAGATGAATTAATCAAAAAAATTCCTGATGACATAGATATAATTGTAAATAATGTTGGCATTTTTAGAGGCAAGGATTTTTATAGTGAAAAGATCAAAGATTGGCAAGATCACTTTGAAGTAAATTTAATGAGTGGTGTAAAATTATCTAAGCATTTTCTTCCTAATATGTTAAAAAAAAATTGGGGTAGAATCTTATTTATTTCATCTGAGTGTTCCAGTTTAGTCCCAGGAGATCTTCTTAGTTATAGTGTTTCTAAAGCTTCTGTAAGTGTTTTTTCAAGTGGATTAGCAAAACTTACAAAAGGATCAAATGTTACTGTAAATACAATAGTTCCTGGCTCTACCCTATCAGAAGGTTCTAAAGTATTTCTTGAACAAACAGCTAAAAGGGAAAATAAAACTATAGATCAAGTTGAAAAACAATTTTTTGAAGATGTTAGAGACTCCTCTTTAATTTCAAGGTTCCTTTCTGTTACTGAAGTAGCAAATACAATTTTATATTTCTCAAGTCCAATTGCATCAGGTACAAACGGTGCATCAATAAGGGTCGATGGAGGAAGTATGGGGAGTATTATATAAAAAAACCTTTTCACATTTCTATGAAAAGGTTTTATTAATTGTTAAAGAGTTTAATTATTCTTGATCTGGAGCAACAGCCATCATCATACCAGTAGCATCAAAAAAGTCACCAGTACTAATAATTTTACCATCCTCAAACTCAAACCAGTGATAAGCTAATACAGAAAACTCTTTACCTGTATCATTACTAACACCTGACCATGTCCCGTATATTCTTACCCCTCCATTAGGAATTAAAGTTTCATTGTCAACTCCAGGTAAAAAAACAGGGTCACTAAATGTTACATCTGAAAAATTACCTGTGTAAAATTTACCGGTTTCCATGTAACCATCATAACCAACTTGACCTTGACCATAAATTGGAGATGTTGCATCAACTTCAGTTGATGTAATTTGTGTAAGCAAATCAAAGTTTTGTGTTTCAAAGACTTCAATCCATTGTTTTGTTAATTCAACATTGGCAGAGTAATCTGGGTGTTGAACATTTGAACAAGATATCATTAGTCCAAAAATTGCAAATAGTATAAATTTTTTCATTGTTTTAATTTAAATTGATTTAAGTAATGAAGATAA
>JABGTW010000025.1 GCA_018646865.1 Cryomorphaceae bacterium
AATAGCTTGAATTTTTCTAAATTGCAAGAAAAAACTATGGATTCATTAAATAAAAATTGGTTTGCAATTACTTTGATTGCAGTTATATTTGGAATATTTGGTTTTCTAATAGGAAATCAAGGTGGAGTGGAACATTCTTGTCCAATGATGAGTGGAGTGGAACATTCTTGTCCAATGATGAGTGGAGTGGAACATTCTTGTCCAATGATGGATGAAAATCATAAGATGATGAGTGAACATCATAAAATGATGGAAGGTAAGGAAGGTTAAGAATTGACTCAAATAGCTTGAATTTTTCTAAATAGGTAACTACACCCCAGAAGCATTCATTTTACATCAAAATACCTAATTACAGATATTAAGTCTATTCTCAATGATATCAGCCTTTTTAAGGTTATTTTAAGCCCTTTTAAGACACCTTTGCACTACTGTTATTAGTATCTACTTGATGAACTACTTTAAGGTCACTTTTAACCTCTTTTGCAAGTTTACTATATATCCTTTGCAATCTATCATCATCATTATCTAAAGAGTCTACTTCTATCTCTTTTGTATTAGTAAAGTACTTTAAATATTTAGGCTCTATTTTAACTGTTTTAGGTGTGTTCTCTTTTACATTACCATACTCATCTATATCAATTGTAAGCATTGTATTTTTACCTACAATAGCACTTGCTAAAATCCAGTTAGGTACTTTTTCATTAGCACATATCTCATATAGCTTCTTGACTAACCTATTAATCAAATGAGGGTATCTAAACTCCTCTAATATATCTCTATGCTGTTTGCTTAATCTTCTTATAGTTTTAGGCTTACTTAAGTTACTATAGCTTTTACTTGAAACACCATACTCGTGCCCCACCAGTTTCTCTAAATCCATATGAGCAATTCCTAATCCTTCTCCAACTTGATAGACTGAATTCCTTGCATTACTGAACTGTATTTTATCATCACTTATCAGCTTAAACTTGTCTTGTCTTGCTGCCCATAATCTACTATGGAACTTTTCATTGGTAGTCTTTTCATAATCAAATACATTAGTTCTGTCCTCCATACCTCTTATTATCCTTTTACCATTTGGTAGCTTCTTGTCTATGTAAGTATAGACTGCTGTATTCTTTAGGTACTTTAAAAGAGTTAAAGTTGGTGGGAATAATTGTATTATCATTGGTTGTGAATTCTTGCTTCTACCATAATCTATATACACCTCTCTCATTAAATCTTTATTTTCTACAGACACCAATCTCTCCTTACCCCTAATATCAACTAACTCTACCAATAGCTTATCTGAAATCCTTGAAACATCTGCATTAGTTATCCCTCTTAAACCAAACTGCAATAACCATAAAGCACAACTCTGCCACTTCTGGATTGTATCTGCATTATTTATAGCATTAAGCAACTCCTGCCAAGTATGAGATGGTACATCTTTATGAGATTTACCAAAGTTAAAGTAGTAAGCAGTATCAAGGTTTGGTATTTCAGTTATAACACCTCTTCTTCTTGCTTCTGTTAATATACCTACTGTATACTGACCATATGAAGTCAGAGTTGATGGTTTCAGTTCTTTTCTTCTAACAATAGCTTGACCAAGTTTTCTATACTTTGCTAAATAGTTTGGAGTAATATCACTAAACATTAAATCACCTTTATGATTCAGCACATTTTTAAAAGCACTTAAAGCCCACCTCTTATTATTATAGTCACCTTCCTTAATATCAGCCTTTAATGTAGTATGTAGAAATGCATCTAAACTATGATTGTCTTGTCTACCTTGAAGAAATGCAATAACCTCTCTTGTATTGTTAAACTGCCCAGTAGTCCATTTTAGTTCAGCTTCCTCTCCTTTATTCCTTAAGTTCCTTAACTCTGTATTTAGTATATCTGCATTAGAATGCTTGGTACTAACTTGACCACTTTTCCAATACCTTTTATTTACTGTTAATTGAGTTGGTGTTTTTGCTTGGTCACCTCTACCATTAGACACCTTAAAATAGACTGGTGACAAGCCTTTAGCATTAACTCTATTCCTTAAATATAAACTTACCTTCATATCTATTTGGTTTTTTTAACCCCCCCTACTTCATTTGGGGACTACATTGGGGATTACATATACAAATATATAAAAAAAAGAATAAATCTTTGGTAAGTATTGAAAATAGTGTATTTTAATGTTATGAAACTCTTTAAATATAGGCTCTTTGAAGGTAGGTGTCTTGCTTCGAGTCCAAGAGGGGGAGCTACTTATAATGATAAAACGGTTACACTATAAAAGTATAACCGTTTTTTAATTAAAAGACTTCGTTCAAACACCTTCAAAGAACAATAGAAGATCTTCCACCAATTATTAGATTTAAATAATAGTATTGAAAAAGTTTAACATCCCTTCATAGTCTATTTCATTATATTTGAATGAAAACAATCTGGCTGAAGATTAAAAGCAACAATAAACAATTAGCCCACCAATAATCAACCCTTTAATAAAGGAAATCCACATACCTTGGTAGTTAGACATTCCACAAAGCTTTAATGTTTTTTCTACACATTTTTTATGCCACTCTATCATATAATATGTTTTTTCATACAATTAAGGTACAAAATTTATGGAGTAATAGCATTGTTACTAATAACAATAGGAGTTTACTTCTATAGAATACGGAATAAAACTGTTGCCAACAATGTATAAAAATAATAGCGGTTTGATGGCTAAAACGAAAGTAAGTAAATATCAAAAAGGTCTGTGTTTAACTAGATCTAAACAATTCGCTCAAGAAAATAGCACTTGCATTTGCAACATTTAAACTCTCTGCCATACTACTGCCTTTTCTAAATTGTGGAATAGCTAATTCACCGTTTAGATGATTAGATAAGTATGCTGAGATTCCATGTGATTCACTTCCAAAAATATAGGTGGCTTCTTTTGGAAGTTTAGCAGTGTATATAGAATCTCCTTTTGCAGTAGCTCCATAGATTGGCTTTTGTAATGCAGTTAAAGTAACTCCAAGATCTTCAACATAATAACATCTTACTCGAGTTATAGAGCCCATTGAAGCTTGAATTACTTTAGGATTATAACAATCTACTGTAGTCTTACTACAGATCAATTCAGAAAGTCCAAACCAATCACATAAACGAATAATTGTTCCAAGATTACCTGGATCACTAACGCCATCTAAAGCAATAGTTATTGGCTCAACTAATAATTTTTGAACTTCAGGAAGAATAAAAACACCTAGTACAGGACTTGGTGTTTTAAAATGAGTAATCTTTTTCATTTCCTCTAAACTCAATTTTTCTGCATCTGGATGGAAATTATCTTCAGTAGTAAATAAGTTTTGAAATGGCCAGCTTGAAGCTATCAATTCATTGACAACTTTTTTCCCTTCAACGACAAAAAGCTTATTCGAAATACGGTACTTTTTTTTGCTTAATTGAGTGATTAGTTTGCGTTGATTAGAAGAGAGCATAGTGTAGCTAATTTTTAAATTCCGTTAGGTTTCCATCTAAATTTTCAAGATAAAATTTTTTAAGATTCCTTAACTCACCAAGTAATAAATTAGCTCTTTGATTGTATGTTAAAGGAGACCCCTCTTGATTAATTTTTTCATAAACAATCCAATATTTTTTTTCCAATTTAGGAGACAAATTTAAATCTTGGATATATTGTTCAAATTCCTTTCTAGTCATGATTATTGTATAATAAAGAGTCTAATGATTTTCTTGATAAAAAGTGACCATTTTTTATAACTGCGTGGATGTTTTGAGTATTACTAATATTGTTCAAAGGGTTTGAGTTCAAGATCAGTAAGTCTGCCATAAATCCATTTTTTATTCTTCCTACTTTATTTTCTATTCCAAAAAAAGTTGCAGGATTCACTGTTGCAGTTTTAATAGCTTCAAGATTGGATAATCCGCTTTCAACTAGAATCTCCAACTCTCTATGTAAGCTGCGTCCAGGAATTAAGTATCCAATTGGTGTATCTGTTCCAGCCATAAAAGGAACATTATTTTTATGAAGTTTACTAACTGCATCTACTATCCAGTTAGAATAACGAACACTACTTTTATCAATGATAGTATCAGAGGCTGCAATCTCATTACTCCATTTTTGTTTTACTTGTTGTGGGAGTTTATTTAATTCCAACAGAAAAGAAGGGTTCAAATGACTTTTTTGAGCATAGCTTCTATATAAAATAAGTGTAGGTGTCTGCCAAACATTTTTTGATGCTAAAAGATTAGCAGCTTCTTCAAACTTATTATTATCGACAGAATCAATTGCACTCATTCGCTGCTTAGAATGGATAGAAGATCTCAAAGTACTTCCTAGTAAACCATTTGGGTTTTTAAGCATCTGTATTCGCTCCTCATATAATTCTTCTGCATTACTTGCAATAGAGAGTTCCAGATTTCGCAGATGTTCCATTCCATTTAAGCCAGAATTAACAGCAGAAAATAAATTCATACTTAATGGAATATGTCCTGTAACATTTAGTTTTCTTTTTTGAGCTATTTTAGTTAATGTTAAAAATTGATTTTCATTTAGCATCTCATAAGCTTTTAAAAAATCTACCTCTTTATCAATTAATCCCAGCGTATTAGATTCAATATCAATGATATCTTTATTTTCAATTGAAAGCAGAGGAAAGGAAGGGCTTGAATCATTATATACATTTGGACTTCCATCAATAAGTGGTCCTGCAATAAAGATATTTGGACTTTTCAGTGGTTCATTTAACGAAAATTCTTTTGCTTTAAGTACATAATCAATTGGTCCTCCAGTATCTCTTACACTTGTTATACCATGTGCTAAAAAAAGTCTTGGCATAGATGATGTCAAGTTCTTATCATAAGAAAAATGAACATGAGCGTCCCACAAACCTGGAATTAAAAACTTTCCACTTCCATCTATTATTTTATCTTCATTAGCTAAAAATTTATAATTCTTATCTAATATCATAGCAATTAAATCATGCTCTACAACGACATGTTTAACTGATTGAAATCCATCAATTGGATCAATAATGGATATGTTTTTTATAACGAATGCGTTTTTAGAAATTGTTACTTGTTCTGAGCAACTAATTATAGTTACCAGGAATAAAATAAAAGTGAGTTTTTTTAAAATTGCAAAAGAGTAATTTTTCATAAATGCTCAAAATTAAATATCATGTAGTTATTAAACTTACTTTAATAAAGAATGATTTTATTTTAAATTAGTATTTATTACTCAATTGAAAATTAAAACCCTCATAAATTAAAGTGGTTTTTTAATTAATTTCCTCTTCCAACTTTTCTAATACCAGTCATTTTTGCTTTTCCTACACCCTTTGACTGAAGTTTACTGTTGAAATTTTTCTTAGATTTTTTATTTGAACTTTTGACCTGACGTTTACCGTTAGTTTCTTGATTATCGTTTTTATTTCCAAAAAATTTACTTCCCATATTATTTAAGTTTGAAATACATGACATTAATTTATGAAAGAATATTCAAATCACTTGCAAACACAGATAAATATTTATAATATTATTTTTCAAAAATGAATTTATTTTTAAAAACATGTGTGTTTCTGGCAATTCTTGTCATTTCATGTTCTCCCGATGCTAAGATTGAAGATTCCTGTATTGACGAATCAATAATTGACGAATTAAGTTTTTGTATTGAAATATATCAGCCCGTTTGTGGTTGTGATGGAGTAACTTATCCTAATTCATGTTACGCCACAACTTTTAATGGTGTTACTTCTTATACTAACGGAACTTGTAATTAAAATGGATATAATTTCAGTAGTTGTTCTTTTTACAGATTTACTTTTTATAATCTTAAGAAAGATATATTTCTAAAAAAGATTAATCATTAAAAAACCCCACTAGAAACAGTGGGGTTTATATAAACAATAATTTAATCTAGTTATGCTCTAAGAACTTTTAAATGGTAAAAACGGACTTCTAACCCATTTTGCAAGAGTTGACACAATACCATAAAAGAAATGATATAGTGCAAGTGCAAGATATAATTTTGCTAAAATCAAAATTACTTGTGCATACTCATAACCAACAGCAACTATACCATCAATAGTATAACCTGTTGCGGTTGATCCTGTTAAATCCCAACTGAAAAAGTCACTAATGACTCCTCCAATAAAATCTAGTTTAATCATTTCTAAAAATGTTGCTGTTGCATCAATTGGTAAAGCATACGCATATGCAGCACCACCGTACAAGTCAACATTCATAGTCATGCCAGTAGAATTTAACAACCATCCAATGGTAGCACAAATTGCTCCAAATAAAGCAACTAGTGCTGTAACATGTCCTAAGACTTTAATATTAGTTGTAATGAAGTCTTTAAAAATAAAGTCAACTGAATTGCTTTTAGACGAAGAAAGTGAATCCCCCGCAGATCTTACAACTTGAGCAATTGGAAAAGCTGCATAGATCATAATTAATAAGCAAAGTATTGCAGAGACTTGTCCAAGACCACTTGAGCCTTGAAAAGCATCCATCCCAGTTGATACAACTGATGTTAAGGTAACAATTAATAGAACAAGAGCACCTACTTTAAAAGCAGTTCCAGTCCAGTTTTTCATTGATCCCTCAGAATCATCCATCATTTTATTGAAAGAGTTCATTGGGAGTTTTTCATTTACCGTTTTAGGTAAATCCAATAGTAAATTTAATAGTTTTTCCATAATAATTAGATATTACTATAAGGTATAAGAATTTTTGATATTACAAAAATTTTATATAATTAACTTAAAATGAAATTATTACAAAAATCTGTTAATTATTTCGTTAATCCCTGTTTTTATTACATACTAATGTGTTTTTGGCGATGTTAATATTATTTCCTTAAAATTTAATTTAAAACAACTTATTAGGCAGAATTATATAATTAGATGACATATATCATTTTTTAAAGAGATAAAATCAAATAATTTGGTCTCATAGATTATTCGAAAATGAAAGAAAAAAAAATTGCAGACATAGTGACTGCAGATATTAGAACAGCATCAATTTTTAAAAGACATGGTATTGATTTCTGTTGTGGAGGAGGTAAAATTTTATCTGATGTTTGTAAGGATAAAAAATTAAAAGTTTCAAAAATTACAAATGAGATTGAAAAATTAAATTCCAATAGTAAAGAAAAGAATTATGACAAAATGAGTGTTAATGCACTTATAAATCATATAATAAAAACTCATCATAAATATGTAAAGGAAACAATCCCTACAATTAAAGACTTTGCAAAAAAAGTTTCAAAAGTTCATGGTAAAAATTATCCTGAAACAAATCTTATCTATCATTTATTTCTCAGATTATCAGATGAACTTTTGGATCACATGAAAAAAGAAGAAGAAATACTTTTTCCAAAAATCAAGATACTATTAGACAAGACCTACAGTAAGTCTGTTTTCTTCTCCTATGGAACAATTTCAAATCCCATAAAAATGATGGAAATGGAACATGAAAGTGCCGGAAAAATTCTTAAAGAGATTGCAGAATTAAGTAATAACTATATCCCACCCCCAAGTGCATGTAACACATATAGAGCATTATATAATAGTTTAAAAGAATTTCAAGATGACTTGCATATCCATATTCATCTTGAGAACAATATTCTATTCCCAAAGGCGATGAAGTTTGATGATTAAAACTTTTTTTAATTTCCTAATATCTTAAGAAAGATATATTTCCAAATAAGATATAATAGATGTCCTAGAATTAGTCCCCAAGTCAAAACCTTTTGAATATTCTTATCACCCTTAAAAAATTTCAATCTATTAATAAGCACATAAGAAATGAAAATGCTTATTAAAACCCATAATCCAAAAGCAGTATAATCTATTAAAGTAAAATTCATTAGTATACTAAATATATTAAATGAAAACATCTTTTACCAATCCGTACAATCAATAATTTATTATATATGATTTTAAAAAATTAAATTAGTACATGTGTTTAATTAAAAATTCAATAATAATTCTTACTCTTTTATCTTTGGTTTCATGTAACCAATCAACAAATAGTGAACTAGATTATATTGAAATTTCTCGTGAAAAGTATGCTGATCAATTATATGGTTTTTGGCTTGGTCAATCCATTGCAAATTGGACTGGGCTTATAACTGAAATGGATAAAATCGGTAATATTGGTGAAATCAAAACAGGAGGTTTTTATACACGAAATGATTGGGGGAAAGAAGATCAAAGGAGTATATGGGAAGATGTATTAGTTGATAAAGCTGGGGTGAAAATTGATTTTGTATTTAAAGATGAAAATCAGATATGGGGATCAGATGATGATACTGATATTGAATATATGTATCAATATCTTTTAAATTTTTATGATACAAGTTATCTTAGTCCAAATCAAATAAGAGATGGATGGCTTAAACATATTAAAAGTGATGAAGAAAATTATTTATGGGTATCAAATCAAGAAGCGTTTGATTTAATGAAGTCTGGCTTGAATCCGCCTGAAACAGGTAATCCAATAAATAATAAATCATATATGATGATTGATGCACAGTTAACAACAGAGATTTTTGGATTGTTTTCTCCATCAAGACCTGATATTGGAGTTAAAATGGCAGAACTACCTATTAAAACTACTGCT
>JABGTW010000047.1 GCA_018646865.1 Cryomorphaceae bacterium
AAAAACAACTAGTTGTCAGGATCTAAATAGTCAGGAATCCCGTCATTATTGGAATCATCTATAATAGAATCGTTGTTCTTGTCTAATTCATTTACTGTAAGTACACCATCACCATCATCATCCACATCATACATGTTCCATAAATTGTCACCATCAGTGTCATCTCCAAATGGCTTATTATCGCCATCAATATCTTCAAAAATTGATAATATCCCATCATTATCATGATCTGTGTCAGTGTGAGTCATTAGTTTTACAGAAAATATTAGAGGTGAATATTCAGGTATACCAGAGCTTGTATTTTCAAAATAGCCAATTCCTGAAGGAATAAAAAACAGACCAACACCAAAAGAATTATATTCAATTGTTCCATTTGAATTTTCAGAGTATTTACCAGTTCTAAGTTCTGAAACTCCCTCTCTAAAACCTTGAAGAGAATTAGCTAAATCAATCCAAATAGGAAACTTACGATTATCGAAAGAACTACCATCAGTAAGCATTCCATTATAAGAAACGTAAACCGAGTCAGCAACTGAAGGCCTTCTATTAGAACCTTCACGAGCTATAATGTAATATAAATTATGAGAAGTTATTTGACCATCTGTATCTGTGACATCAACAGTCTTTATACTAGCCTGTTCAAAGAGAGAGAGCCTTGAAGAATCATCAGTAATTGTGTCAAGTTTAATTTTAATATCTGATTCATTATTGAAATTTTCATAATTATAGGTGTGAGTTTTTAAGTAAGTTTCCAGTAGATCTTGATCAACCAGGACTTGCTCACTATAATCTCTTATAGTATAAGAAGGTGAAGTATTGTCGTCTTTATTACATTGAATAAAGAATAATAAAACAGGAAATAGAAAAAATAATTTTTTCTTCATAATTTAGTGCGAAGATACAATAATACTTTATTTATTTAAAAGACTATTCTCATGAAAAAACTTACAATTCAAAACTTGATTTTAGATTACACAGATGTAGAAAATAAAATTCAAAGAATTGGATTACAAATATTGGAAGATAATATAGATAAATCTAAAATTATTTTATTTGGCATCTCAGATAATGGGAAATTAATAGCAAAGAAATTGATAGCCCATATAAATAAAATATCTAAAATAGAAATTGAATTAATTAAGGTAAATTTTGATAATGAGTCTATTTTATATGATAAGAAATTTATAGTTGAAAATGAATCAGTATTAATAGTCGGAGATGTTTCTCATTCAGGAAAAACAATTCAATTAGTGATTAGTGATCTAATGCAATACAATCCGTTAAAAATAAAAACTTCTGTAATTGTAAATAGAGACCATGCATTATTTCCAGTAAAGATTGATTATTCTGGATTAAGTCTGTCTACCTCAGTAAATGAACATGTAGATGTGATAATTGATGAAAAAGAGAAATTTAGTGTATACTTAAGTTAAAATATTAGTTATCAATTCTACAATATCATTGATATTTAATTTATCAGTTTTAACCTTAATCTTTGACTTTTCATAGTAAAAGCTTCTCTCAAAAAGATGTATTTTAATAAATTCTTTCAACTGAATCTGATCATTTAAATGAGAAATTAAAGGACGTTTATTGATAGTATTTTTTAATCTATTAACAAGAGCATCAACATTGGTTTTAAGATATATGGAAGTTGAATTAGGGGTCTGATTAATTATTTCAAAATTATTCTGAAAGCAAGGAGTTCCCCCACCAGTAGATATTATTTTATTGTGCTTAAGTAATGAAATTTCCTTCAGGTATTTATTTTCAATTTTTCTAAAGTAGACCTCACTATTTTCATTAAAGATTTCTGACACTTTTTTACCTTCTTTCTCTTCAATATATTCATCTAAATCATAAAAATCATAATCATTAGTTTTAGATAATAATTTTCCAACAACAGATTTACCTGACCCCATATATCCGATTAAAAAAATAGTATTATACATTTTATTTTACTTAACAAATTTATAATAAAAAAGATCATTGCATAATCAATATTTCAATGTATATTTGACCTCTTTTTTAGACCTGGTAGCTCAGTTGGTAGAGCATCTCCCTTTTAAGGAGAGGGTCCTGGGTTCGAGCCCCAGCCAGGTCACTATCCATTCTCTTATTGCCTACGTGGTGAAATTGGTATACACGCTACCTTGAGGGGGTAGTGCTCT
>JABGTW010000024.1 GCA_018646865.1 Cryomorphaceae bacterium
AAATAAAATAATTTCTTAATCGATTCAAATTTTTTAACATACTTGTTTCATATTTACTTATGTTTTTCCAAATATATAAATAAGGAGTTAACATGAAGTTTTTAATATCAGGTATTTAGTAAAATGTTACTTTCTAAATGGATATGTTGGAAGATTAAATCTGATTACTTAAATTACTAGATATGAAAGAATCTAAAATATCAATAGGAGCAGGAATAGGTTTAATTGCTGGAATTATAATCGGTAGTGCCACTAATAATGTTGGCTTATGGATTGCATTAGGTTTATGTTTTGGTGCAGGTATTGGAACTGTATTAGATAAAAAGGATAAGGGAAAATAACTATATTGGTATAAATCTAAAATCAATTACAATGAAAAAATTACTTTCACTATTAATTATTGCTACAGCTTTTACATCTTGTAACACTTCTGTTGAATCAGAAAAGATTTCAGGAAAGTGGCTGCTAGATGACTCTCGTTTTGAAAAGGGATATATGGCAGGTGATCAAAAAGACTATGATCTAGTAAAAAAATTCTTGGATGCCTATGAAAATATGGATCCTCAAGGAATGGTAGATTTATCTGCAGAAACTGTTAAATTTCATCCTGGAGACATAGGTGGAGTTTTTGATGTTGATATGACAAATACTGATTTTATTGTTGAAAGACAATCAAATTGGGATTCAATTTCAAGAAACTATATATTCATTATGCCATTAAAAATGGAGGATTCAAAAAACAGAGTTGTAACTACTGCTTTTACAGAGACTCGATATGTTAAGGATGGAACAAGTGAATCTATTAATTTCTATGAAAGGTTATATATAAATGAACAAGATCAAATTATGAGAGTTGTCCAATATAGCAGACCTCCAAACGATTAATAATTTGATGTAAAATAAATTAACTAAAAACCCTCTTTTAATTAAGGGGGTTTTTTTTACATTAGGGTATGAAAAAATTTCTATTAATCACAATTTTATTATTAATTGGTTGTAATACGACATCAAATGTATCAGAGGAGGAAGTAATGGACTTATTTAATGAGTTCTTTGTTGCTCTTGATAATGATCCAGAAAGTTTAAAAGATTATGTAACGGATGACTATTTTATTTTTGAGGTAAGCAGAAAGTGGTCTACAGAAGAGTTTATAGAATTTGTAAAAAGTTTTGGCAAGTTTGAGTCTAAAAGAGAGTTTAGAAACATAGTGATTGACACTGATGTAAATTCAGCTCATATTAGTCTAGAGCATGATGGTGAGTTTATCCTTGAAAACCCTACTCCAGATGGACAGGTTAAACTAAACTATAAATGGTTAGAGAGTGCATATATAGTTAGAGATAACGGTGAGCTGAAATTTAAATTTTATTTTTCTGAACAAATTAATGACTAATCATAGATTAATCATTAATCGATATTTAAAAAATATGAAAACATCAAAAACTACAATTACTTTATTCGTTTCGCTAATAATGATTCTTGTGTCAAGCAACTCTTTTGGACAAGGTAATCAGATAAGACAAAGTCAAAACTCAAGTGTTACTCAATATGTTGGAGTGGATACCCAAATAACCATCAACTATAGTCGTCCTGCAGTGAAAGGTAGAGTAGTCTGGGGTAATATGGTCCCTTATGGATTAGCTCCAGCCGATAAATATTCTAATGGTAAATCATTTCCATGGAGAGCAGGTGCAAATGAAAATACAACGATAGAAATAAATAATGAGGTTAAAATAGAAGGAAATACGCTTGCACCAGGCAAATACAGCATTCATATGATTCCTTCAGAAACAGATTGGATTATTATATTTAATAATAATAATAACCAATGGGGTAGCTTCAGTTATGATGAATCGGCAGATGCACTAAGAGTTACAGTTACACCTATTGAGGGACATTTTGAAGAATTTCTTTCCTACAACTTTGGAAATATTACTGATAATTCTGTAGTAGCATACCTTCATTGGGAAAAACTCAAAATTCCATTTCAAATAAACCTTTAAGTATGGGTAAATAAGACAACTAAAGAAATATTACTATGAAAAGATTCTCATCTATTTTTATCCTACTTCTATCATTTACTTTTACTTTTTCTCAAACTACAGAGTTAACAAAATCTAAAGCAGATCAGTATAATGATTTCATTTCTAAAATGAAATCAAATGGAATATCAACTGGTAATATTCTGATTTATGAAAATGGAGAGATAGTTTTTCAAAACTCAAACGGTATAAGATCTATTAACCCAATAGATTCATTAGATTTAAACTCTCAGTTTCGTTTAGCATCTGTAAGTAAACAATTTACAAGTGTTGCTATAATGAAACTTAAACAACTTGGTAAACTTGATTATGATCAAAAAGTAAAAACAATTTTGACTGATTTCCCTCATGAAAACATTACAATTAAGCACTTACTTCATCACACATCTGGGATTGACGATTATATAAAAATTGTAAAAAAATATTTTAAGAAAAAAAAATCAAATAAACGTTACATAATTGGTAATGATGAGATCTTAGATATTTTTTATAAATCCAAACCAAAGCTTAATTTTCAACCTGGAAAAAAGTTTGAATATAGTAATACAGGATATGTAGTATTAGCTTCAATAGTAGAAAAAATTTCAAAACAACACTTTCGAGACTTTTTAAAAGAGAATATTTTTGATCCTTTAAATATGAATAATACTATAGTCTACAATTACCAAGAAGGTGTTGATCCAAATATGCCTAATCGTGTATTTGGATATTCAAAAACAGAAGATGAGAAAGGTTATGAACTTAATGACTATCATATTGTTAACGATGTAACAGGAGATGGAGGGGTATTCTCCACAATAATTGACTTATACAAATGGAATATGGCATTAATAAATTATAAAGTTCTGCCAAAAGAATTTTTAGATGAAGCATGGTCACCTGGAATACTTAATAATGGTAAAATAGCAGGATTTGATGGAAGACCAGAGTACTCAAGATATGGGTATGGCTGGTTTATAGGTGATAATAAAAATCGAAGAAGTGTTTTTCACTCTGGCGGATGGGTTGGATTTGCAACCTATTTATATAATGAGATTGAAACAAAAAGTGGATTTATCATTCTTACTAATGATAGCTCTCGTGTTATAGTCGACAATATAAAT
>JABGTW010000051.1 GCA_018646865.1 Cryomorphaceae bacterium
ATTTTCATAGACAGAAAACCATGTATCCATTACAAATAGAACAAAAGCTAAAATAGCAGGCTGAATTAATGTTGGAAGGATAGTTAAACATATTAATTCAATAGTTAAATCATCTTTTGATCTTCTATCATTAAAATATAGGCCACCAAAAGATTCAATAATTCCTAGTATTAATAGAAATATAACAGGAATTAATTTACTTATAGTTTGTGGCTCCATCTTATTGTAAAAATAACATAATATTTACCCTAACAATAAAAATTTACTTTTAAAAGGTCTGTTTTTTCTTATATTTATGACTTAACAAATAACTTTAAACAATTTATAATGAAAAATTTATTATTAACATTTATATTATTATTCAGCCTCTCACTTAATGCACAATATGCAGTAATGTCTGCTGTTGACCTTAATGAAGGTGCTGAAGAAGATTATTTAAAACTTGAAGAATTTTGGTCAGCCATTCATCAAGAAGCAATTGATCAAGGTCTTCAAGCAGGATGGTCTGTTTGGAAAAGAACTCCTCAAGAAGGAGATCAGCCAGAAAATAATGAATATCTAATCTTTGATATTTTTAATTCAATGGAAAACTTAGAAAAATATTTTGATAGTGAAGCATTAGCTCAAAAAGTGTATAAGGGTAAGATGTCAAAAAGATCTATTAAGAGAATGATGGAAGGTACTGGATCTGAAAGTAGAGAAAGAAGAAACTATACACTTAAAATAGTTGATCAAACAATAGTTGCTGGAGGAGATGTCAAACCTGGTGATAAAGCAACACTTAATCTCATGAATAAAAAAAATGATGATTTTGAGAATTATGAGAGTAAGGTATGGAAGCCTATTGCAGAGAAAAATATTCTAAATGGAAGATTAAGACATTGGGCTCTTGTGGAAGTGACAGATAAAGCTGATAATGCTTTTGAAGGATTTACACATTTTGCATGGAACTTAATGGGTAATTCAGATGTAGAATTTGAAGGTATGTCTGGCTTTAAATGGGATAAACTATGGGAAGGTATTGAGTCATCAAGAGATATGCAGGATAGTGAGGAATACACATGTGTATTTGCTTACTAAAAATTATTAACTTAAAAATTAAATAAAATGAAAAAATTACAATTATTATTAGCATTAGTTTTTACAATTAGTGCGTCAGCTCAATACACAATTTTAAGTGCTGTTGATATTAAAGATGGAATGGAAGATCAATATCTTCAACTTGAAGAGTTTTTTGGACCAGTTCATGATTTAGCAATTGAAAGAGGTATTCAAGACTTACAAGCAGTATTTAAAGTTGTTCAAACTAATGATGATGGAGAAAGTGTTGCTGATTTCTTTATAATTACTGGACTCTCAAGCAAGGAACAATTAGATGCTTACAATTCTAGTTGGGAATCAGGTGCATGGTTAGATCTTGCAATTGAGGCTCATAAGGGTAGAATGTCTAAACGTGCTGTTACAAGATATTTGAATTCAGTTGGTTCAGAAAGTAATGAAAGAAGAAATTACCATCTAGTAGGTGTTGATCAAACTATTTGGTCAGGTGGTGATCTTAAGCCAGGTGATAAAATGAGTATTCTTGGTACAATTGCAAAATCAGATGATTTTGAATCCTATGAATCAGAAGTTTATAAACCTTTAATTGAAAAAGAAATTCTTAAAGGAAATCACAGATGGTGGGCGCTTTCAAGAATTTATGAGAGAACTGAAAACGCCTATGGTGATATCACTCACATGTTCTTTAATATTGGTGTAGAGGGTGCAGATAATACTGAAGGATGGCAAAAAATGCAATCTAGTTTTAAAGGTCAAAAATTACTTGAAGGACTAGGGGCTGCTAGTGAACATCAAAATGGTGGTCAACTTGAGTTAGTATCTATTCATAACTAACTTTAAAATTTATTACTAAAAAAACCCACCTTATTGGTGGGTTTTTTACTTTTGTACCATGTATAAAGAAGAAATAATTAAGTTTTTATCAAATTACGGCATAAACAATAACCTTTCTAGTCTAATTACTTCAGGCCTTATTATTGTATGCGCAACCCTTGTAGTATTAACCATAAATTTTTTTACTAGAAAAATAATTTTATCATTTTTTAAAAGAATTGCTAAATCTACTGCATCTCCTTTTGATGATTTAATGTTAAAAAACAGAGTACCCAGGCTTTTATCTTATATACCTTCATTGTTTTTTCTTTATTGGATTGTTCCAACATACACCGAAAATTTAATTATAGTTATTGAAGCTTTGACTATAGTACTGTTTTTAGTTACAGTTAAATCTATTCTTAGCTCTGTAAAAGATTATTTTAAACTTAGCTCTTCCCTAAAACATATTCCTATTGATAGTTATATTCAAGTAGTTATGATTTTTCTATGGTTTATAGGTATAATTTTAATATTATCAGTGCTAACCGGGAGAGAGGTTGGAACATTTTTAGCTTCCCTTGGTGCTTTATCTGCTATAATTATACTTGTATTTAGAGATACCATTCTTGGTTTTGTATCAAGTATTCAAATTACAGTAAACGATACTGTAAGAATTGGAGATTGGATTACAATGACCGGATCTAACGCCGACGGAACTGTAGTTGAGGTAAATCTTTCTACTGTTAAGGTTCAAAACTTTGATAATACAATAACTACCATACCTACATATAAATTAGTTTCTGACTCATTTGTAAATTGGAGAGGAATGGAAGAGTCTAAAGGAAGAAGAATTAAAAGATCACTATTAATAAAACCAAGCTCTATTCGTTTTTTAGAGGATAATGAGATAGATGAGCTTAAAAATGTTAAATTAATATCTAAGTACTTAAAGCTAAAAACAGAAGAGATAGACTCATACAATAAAAATAACAACGCAGACAAGTCAATGCTCTTAAATGGAAGAAATTTAACTAACCTTGGTGTTTTTAGAATTTATATAGAGGAATATCTAAAAGTTCACCCTATGACTAACGACGAATTAACTATGATGTGTAGACAACTAGAACCTACATCTCAAGGGATTCCAATTCAAATCTATGCGTTTTCAAAAGACAAAGAGTGGACAAAATACGAGGCATTAACCTCTGATATTTTTGACCACCTTTTATCTTCTGTTAAGTATTTTAAATTAGAATGCTTTGAACTTAATCAATTCGCGTCTAATTAATACCACTTCCTGAAAGATGAGGAGGGTTTAGTTCTTTAACCTCATTCTCAAGTGATTCAAGTTCAGACTTAAACATCTTAACATCTAGAGCTAGCTTGTCAAATAACTTTTCAGCTATATCTAGATTTGATTTATTAAGGTCTGTTGGACCGTATGATGTTGAAAGGCCTTGCATAGCAATTTGAGTTCTCATTGAAATTGAAGGTTTATCCCACTCTCCTATTTCAGCTTTAGCTGGATTACCATCAGTTTCAGAATCAAAAGCATTATATTTTGTTTTAAAATCAGAAATTTTCTTCATTATTTCTGGAGAGAAAGTTTCTAATTGTAAAGATGCTTTATCTAATAGCTCAATCTTAGTTTTCATCATGTTAAATTCATCCTGATATTTAGACATTTCAATATATAAGTTTGAAACTCTAATTCTAAAAGAGTTATAATCATCATAGGAAGCACCTTCAAGAGTACCTTTTCTTAATGGTTTAACATTAAAAGAAATTGGACCATCTAATTTTTCAACTGATCCATTATTTTCAAGATAAAATTCAGCATGATACTCACCTGGAGTTACATAAGGACCTGAAGGGTTAAAATACCCCCATCTTGGACCTGAACTACCTGCTCTTACTGGAAAATAGCTTTTATGTCTAAGATTCCAAGCAATCCTACCAGAACCATTTGAAGCATTTTTCTTAACATTTCTGATGTGATTACCTTCTGAATCTTTAATTGTTAGAATAATACTAGCAGGTTTTTCATTCATTTCCTTAGAAATTGCATCATAACCAGGGAATGGTACATCCTTTTTATCAGAATTAAGTTTCCTCTCAGATTGAATTCTTTTGGACTTAGAAGTCTTAGGCATATCTTTTAAATGATAGGTAAATACTGCACCATATTCAGGGTTTTTAGCAACATAAAATTGTGCGCCTGTATTTCCATATGAATTTCTAGGCTTATATAGTTTTGCATCTCTAGGTTCGAACAATTTTCCTTTTTTAGATAAATTATCTTCAGACATTTCCCTAAGTGCACTAAAATCATCTAGAACAAAGAAACCTCTACCAAATGATGCACCAATTAAATCATTTTCTCTTTCCTGAATTACTATATCTTTAAAAGAAATTGTAGGACTTCCAGGAAGTTTTTGCCAATTTTTACCAGCATTTAATGAAGTATAAATTCCATACTCAGTTGCTAAGAAAAATAAATCTTTCTTGATATGATCCTGAACAAATCTCCAAACTAATGTTCTATCGGGTATATTGTTTGAAATAGACTCCCATGATTCTCCAAGATCACTACTTTTAAATAAATATGGTGAATAATCACCCTCTTTATGATTATCTAATGAAACGTAAACAGTATTTGGGTCATATAAATCTGCCTTTATATCATTTACAAATGATCTTTCAGGTATGCCTAATTTAGTAACTGGTATTGATTTCCATGTACTTCCTCCATTATTAGTAACTTGAATAAATCCATCATCTGTTCCAGCCCAAATAATTCCTTCTTGAACAGGGGATTCTGATAATGATGTAATAGTATTGTATTGAGACATTGCTTTAACATCCCATGCATTATCCCAACTTTGAGTTCTTCCCATTATTGGAAGTTCTATTCTATTCTCATTTCTTGTTAAGTCTTCTGAAATTGGTGTCCAACTATCACCTCTATTTTCTGATTCCCATACTCTATATGAAGCTATATATATTTTAGCTGGATTATGTGGACTTACTAGTATAGGTGTATCCCAATTGTATCTTTCGTGAGGATCACCTTCTAATGCTTGAGGTTGAACAAAAACTTGCTCTCCTGTTTCAAGATCAACTCTATGGAATCTTCCCTCTTGAGTTGTAGCATATATAATATTATTATAAACTGGATCTGTAGCTGACTGGTGACCATCTGCAAATAATGTTTTATACCAATCCCTATTAGTTATACCCATACCTTCGTCAGTAGCTGAAGGTCCTCCAGCAGATCCATTATCTTGAGTTCCACCAAAAATATGATAGAATGGTTCAGCATTATTCACAGCAACTTTATAGAACTGTGTTAACGGAAGGTTTAAGAAGTAATTCCAATTTTGAGCTAAATCAAAACTTTCATAAATACCTGCATCAGTTCCAACCATAATATAGTCAGGATCACTTTCTTTAAAAGCAATAGCATGGTGATCACTATGTTTTTGTCTTGCCCCCTCTAGTTGACGGAAATTTTTTCCACCATCTTCGGATGTTAGAATTTGAACGTTCATAAGATATAATCTATCAAATTTATGAGGACTAGCATAAAGTTCTTGATAATAATGAGGTCCAGTCCCACCTGAAACTGTGTTTGACATTTTTTTCCAAGACTCTCCTCTATTCACAGATCTATAAATACCTCCCTTTGTTCTATCAGTCTCAACAGCGGCATAAACTACATCTGGATCTTGGTGTGACATTGTTATACCAATTTTACCAAGATTAGACCTTGGGATTCCATTATTTAACTTTTTCCATGTTTTTCCATTATCATCAGACCTGTGAATACCTGAACCAGGTCCACCACCCATGTATGCAGCAACAGTTCTATGTCGATCCCATGTAGCAGCATAAATAATATTTGAATGTCTAGAATCCATCATGATATCAGTAACTCCAGTCCATTCTGAACCACCTAATATTTTACTCCATGATTTTCCTCCATCAATTGTTTTATACAAACCTCTATCACCTCCACTAGACCAGAGTGGACCTTGAGAAGCAACATATACAACGTTTGAGTCATCAGGATGAACAATTATTTCAGAAATATGTTCTGAATTTTTTAATCCCATATTCTTCCAGCTTTTTCCACCGTCAGAACTTCTATAAACACCATCTCCATAAGCTACATGTCTTCCACCTACATTTTCACCGGAACCTACCCAAATTATACTTGGGTTTGATGGATCTATTGTAATTGAACCTATTGAATAGGTAGATTGATTATCAAAAATTGGATTCCAAGTTGTACCAGCGTTTTCAGTCATCCAAACACCACCTGAACCAACAGCAACATACCATACACTTTCATTATTTGGGTGAATTGCTATATCTGCAATTCTACCAGATAAAAATGCTGGCCCTACATTCCTAAGCTTGAAAGCGTTTAGTGAAATCTTCTGAGTCTTTGCATCCTCTTTTTGATTTCTTTTTCTTTGAGAGTTAGCATCAATTGGCGTAAGCAAAAAGAAAGCTAACATTATTATTAATAGTCTTTTCATATAAATAGTTTTTATTTTGACCCTTTAAGGGTAGTAAAGTTTACTTAAATATAGTAATATTTAGAAAATCTCAGCTATCATACATCTAGCACTTCCTCCTCCATTATCTTCTATAGTTTTTATATCAGAATGAATAATATCAGTATACTTTTCAATTATCTTTAATTGAGAGCTATTTATAGAGTTGTATGCTCTTGAACTCATAACTAATAATGGATTAGATTTTGAATCAATTAGTTGAATACAATTACCGAAAAAAGAGCACATTTGATCAGTATTGATGTCTATAATATCAAGATTAGAATCTTTTAGATTTGTAATTACATCTTTTCTCTGTTTTTCATCTTTAATAGACTCTAAACAAATCACTGAAAAATTATTACAAATAGACATCATAACGTTTGTGTGATAAATAGGTTTTGATTGATAAATTGAATTAAAAACAACGGGTTTATAATTCATTTCCAAACAAAATATTTTTAATAGATCATGATTAGATCTCTTAGATAATGAACAATAAGCAATTTTATTTTTTCTGTCTAGCACTATACTTCCAGTTCCTTCTAAAAACTTATCATCATTCTCAAAATGAGAGTAATCCTTAATTATCTCAATTTCTATTCCTTGATCAGAAAGTTTTTTTAGAGCTGAAGATTTTCTTTCAAACCTCCTATTTAAAGCATACATTGGATATAATATAGCTTTATTAGGATTGTGAAAAGAGATCCAGTTATTTGGAAATACAGCATCTGGCGTATCAAATTCACTATCATCACTAAGAGCATGAACCGAAATACCTTTCTTTAAGATGGCCTCTTTAAGTTTCTCAAATTCAGAAATGGCATTGCCTGAAATTGAAATATTTTCTACTTGCTTAGATTGAAAAGAGTTATCAGATAAAGTCAACTCGTTGTTTCTAAATTTATTAGGAGAAATCATTAAAATTCTTGAAGTAAAATGTTTCATCATTCTCTATTTAGGGGTAATGTCGAACATCTAAATAAGCCTGACATCTTTGAAACATTAGAATAATTAACTTTTTCAACTAACACTCCTTTCTTTTCAAGCCAAGAATTTAATCTATTAGATTTTAGCCTAGATACTACAATATCAGGTGAAATAACTAATATATTAGATGTTAATTCGAATGTCTCTTCTAATGAAGCAATAAACGTATTTTTTTCACCGAAATGATTAATTAAATATTCAACATCTTTTTTATTTTTAAAACCATCTGGACATATGATTGCTTTATCATTTGCTAAAGTTTGAAAACAACAATCTAAATGAAGAGTATTTTTATATATATCAGTATTCGATTTTTTTAAATCTAAAGGAATAATTTCTTTAGAGGTTATCATTTTCTTCAAATAATCAATTGAGGAATTATTAGTTCTTGCCGTAATCAATTTAGGATAATCTTCATCAGAGTATGTTCCAATAAAAACTTTATCATTATGAACAATTACATCTCCTCCTTCTATATGCATAAATTCAGGTAATTTAATAACACCAACATCTAAATTTTTTAAGATCTCATCAATTCCTTTTAATTCATCATGTCTATTAGGAACAATGTTTGATAAAAAGAACAAGTTTGAAATAACAAAACCCAGATCTCTTGCAAAAATTTGATTACAATTATTAATGTTATTTGGTCTTATAACATCTACATTATGTTTTATTAATTTATTGTGGAAGTTATCCACCTCTCTTAAAAGATCATCTTCAATAGGGTAAGAATTATTTTTTATGTGATATAATGATCGAGGATCATACGCATCTGCTTCTTTAGGAGGAACGCCGAGATCGTTAGCAATTCCAAGTATTACTGTATTGAGTCTTGAATACTCATTTTCAATATTAATATTAATCATTAAAGGACTTTGTTTTTCTTATTTGCAAAATAAGAAATTAACCCTAAAATAGTAATAAAAATAATTGAATAATAGACAAAATCGGGAGTAATAACCTTATCACCTGAAGCATATGAATGAAGACCTACTAAATAAAAATTAACTCCAAAATAAGTCATCATAATTGCTCCAAATGAAATAATGCTCAACAAATTAAATAACCATTTATTATTTAATTTAGGAACAATTCTTAAATGAAGAACGGCAGTATATATCATTATAGAAATCAATGCCCATGTTTCTTTTGGATCCCAACCCCAGTATCTACCCCAACTCTCATTTGCCCACATACCTCCAAGAAAGTTTCCTATAGTTAACATTACAAGTCCTATTGTAAGAGATAATTCATTTACAATAGTTAACTCCTCAAGTTTTGTAGAGAATGCTTTTTTATTCTTTTTATTAGCAATGATTGTTAATAACAGAGTTACAATTCCGAGAATCATACCTATAGCAAAAGGACCATAACTACCAACTATAACAGCCACATGAATCATTAACCAATAACTATCAAGAACAGGCTGAAGATTAGCAATAGAAGGGTCAAGCCAATTCATGTTGGCAACTGAAAGGATAATTGCTGAGACAAATGTGGCTGATGCAAGAGTAAAATATGATTTCTTACCGAATATTATACCAAATATGACTGTTGCCCATGCAACAAAAATAATTGACTCATAAGCATCACTCCAAGGAGCATGACCGGCAATGTACCACCTAGCAGCTAATCCAATTGTATTAAGAACAAATAAAATATATATAATGTATTTGATAATATTTATAAAAACATTAATGATTTTGTTATTATAAAAAATTTGTAGGATCAATATCATGAGCAATGATAAGCCTGCAAGTAAATACCATTTGAATAATCTATTAAAAATATTAACCTTATTGTATATTATTTCAGAACTAATTTTGAAATCAGCAGGCATAACATCATTCCCATATTTTTTTTGATACCCCTTAATACTTTCAAGAAGCTCTTCAGATTGGGAATAGTCTCCACTATCTCTAGAAAGTCTTAATGTTTGAAAATATAATTTTAAGACGTTATTTACATATAATGAATCTGATCCTTTAAACTCAAATTCACTTACCTCAGGATAAGAAACCCACTTATTATCTTCACTCTCTGGTACAGGAAAAATCCTTAATATTTTACCTTCTAAGGCTGAATACAAGAGATTAACCCTTCTATCCAGGTCAATAATATCTTTTTCAATCTGAGAAGGTACTGATGCTAAATATGCTTTTTCAAGGTTAGAGGCTAATTTGTAATTACCTAGAGAATCAAAAAAAGAAACTAATGGTGCCTTTTTAATTTTTTCATCAATACCTATTATCTTTTTTATAGTATCTCCCTTTTTTCCAGTTTTTATGTAAACTAATGGTGCATTAAACCAAATTCCTGGATTATCTGTTATTGACAATAAAACTTGATCAGAGGTTAAACCATTGTATGTGTTTGATCTACTAACTTTCCTAAGCAATTCTGAGGAAAATGTATTAGCAGGTTTCATTCTTCCCCCGCTATCTTGAATAACAATCATTCCAAACATGTTTGCATGATCTAGAGAATAAGAATTAGTTGAAATTATCGAATCTATATAATTTGTCTTATTATTTGAATGCATGTCTTGAGAGTAAGATCCCATAGACAAAAAAAACATGATAAAAAGAAGAGTCTTTTTATTTAATTGTTTTGCTAAAAATTTAAATCTAGTATTACCTTGAAAAAATATACCAATCATACTAAAGAATAAAAGAAGATATCCAGCATAAGTAATAAAAGATCCCCAAAAATCATCAGTAACAGATAGGACTGTACCTTTTTCATCAGGATCGAATGAGGCTTGAAAGAATCTATATCCTTTATGGTTTAATATATGATTCATGTAAATATCATAATCAAAGACATTATCATCCTCCACTGTTACCTTGGACATGAAAGAGGAATAGCTGTTTTCTGTTCCTGGATATTTTTCAGCAATAAAGTCATTTAGTTTAATATTGAAGGGGATTTGAACTTCATCAGAGCCGTATGATAGATAAAAATCAAGATCATCAATAGTAACTTTCTTTGGGTTGTTTACAAATCCTCTTCCTCCTAAAAGTGGTATATTTCTAGTTGTTCCGTTATAATCAATATTTACATACAAGGCATCTTGGCTAAGACCATCAGTTTCTTCTGCGTCTACAACATCAAAGACTCCTCTTAAGGCAGGTTCTGGAAAAACAAATTGGAAACCTGGAATTTGATATAAAGATCTTAACTCTAGAAGTTGTTTTTTATCTTTAATCAGAGAAGCTGACTGTTGAGAAGCCATTATTGTAAACTGACCTTCAAAAGGAGATTCTATATAGTATTCTCCATCATTAGATGAGAGATTTATTGCTCCTTTCACATAGTTGTTGTAAGAAAATAGAATATTGTGAATACTTGACACTTCATCTTCTTTAATAAAATGTTCATGTCTATTACCATCAGCTGCATCAACAATTTTAATAAACCTTTCACCATCAGGATCTAAAACAAGACCCTCAGCAACATCTTCTCTAAATGAATCATATGAAATATTAAAATCTTTAGTTACGTTATCTGAAAACTCAAAATCTTCATTAATTGAGAAAAAATTATTTGTGTGTTTTGATAATAATAATTGAGTTTTAAGTGTCTTTCTAGAAGGTTGTTCATTTTTTTCTCCATCAATAAAAATTGTCAGATAGGTCTTCTCTGATAGATATGTATTGGATGAATTATTCTCTCTTATTGGCATTACTCCTTCATCTCCAATATACCTTGTAACAAAGGCACCAAGTAAAATAAAAACAAAAGATAAGTGCAAAATAAGAACAGAAATCTTCTCTTTACTTAAAAGGTTATATTTTTTAATATTACCCATAAAGTTCACCATTAAAAGTATCATTAGCAGTTCAAACCACCATGCGTTATAGACCCAAACTCTAGCAGCATCAGTAGAATACCAACTCTCAAGAAATGTTCCTATTCCCATTGCTAAAGGAAACAATATTAAGAGAACAAGCATGAGCTTGGTTGAAAATAAAAGTTGTAATATTTTTGACCACATTAGTAAGAGGGCAAAGATAAATATGAATTTTTAATATTTAGGCTAATTCTAAACAATTACATGTTAAAGTTAGTTAAATTTGCATCTTTAAATTAATATGGATACTTATAAAACAAGATTAAAAGATATTACTACTTTCATTTTTGATGTAGATGGAGTAATGACTAATGGTAAAATCATATACACCCACGATGGTAAAATTGATAGACAATTTAACGCTAAAGATGGTTATGCTGTAAAATATGCAATATCTAAAGGTTACAGAATAGCTGTAATATCTGGTGGTATGCAGGAAAATGTGAGAAAAAGACTAAACTCCCTTGGTGTTGAAGATGTATTTCTAAAGGCATTTGATAAGATTGGGGTTTTTGAAAAATTTACAAAAGAAA
Organism: Cryomorphaceae bacterium; assembly: GCA_018646865.1. Taxonomy (GTDB): domain Bacteria; phylum Bacteroidota; class Bacteroidia; order Flavobacteriales; family Flavobacteriaceae; genus Marisimplicoccus. Next base: position 11,817 of record JABGTW010000051.1, read on the forward strand.
AAAACATTGCTCCAAAAAATATCTTATATATGGGAGATGATAATCCAGATATTAAAGTCCTCAAAGTTGTAGGTATTTCCTCATGTCCAAGTGATGCATCAGTAGATGTTAAATCTATTTGCGATTATATTTCACCTAAAGATGGAGGTTACGGATGTGTTAGAGATGTGATAGAACAAGTAATGAGAATTCATAATAAATGGATATAATTAATAGCTCTAATTATCAAATTACCTTAGGCTCAGGATCTTCTAGAAGAAAAGAACTTCTAGAAATGACAGGAATTAAATTTGATATTAATTCAAATCCAGTAAATGAAGATTTTCCAGATACATTAAGAAGTAAGGAAATAGCTGAATTCATTGTTACAAAAAAAACAAATTCATTTAGGGAGTTAGTTAAAGAAAATCAAATTATTATTACCGCTGATACACTTGTTTGGTTTGAAGAAAAATGCTGGGGGAAACCAAAAGATAAAATGGAAGCAAAAAAAATGCTTAAAATGTTTGGTGGTGTGTCACATGATGTGATTACTTCTGTTGGTTTTTTAACTTCCAAAAATTTTGAAATATTAACTGAAACCACCAAGGTTACATATAAGGAGCTGACTGATAAGGAAATCAACTATTATGTTGATAAAGTCAATCCTATAGACAAGGCAGGAAGTTATGGAATTCAAGATTGGATTGGGATGATTGGAGTTGAACAAATTAGTGGCAGTTACACTAGTGTTTTAGGGCTTCCAGTGCCTCAGGTCACAAAACAAATCTTGAAAATTATCAATGGAAATCTTTAAGTTAAAATATTCACAAAAGCTTCCTATAAATTTGAATGAAGCCTGGGATTTTCTATCATCGCCCAACAATTTGGAATTAATAACACCCAAGTCTATGGATTTCAATATTACTGATTGGGATAAAAAGAAAGCCTACCCAGGTCAAATTATACAGTATACTGTTAAACCTCTTCTAGGTATTAAGATTAACTGGGTTACAGAAATAACTCAAATAAGAGATAAAGAATTCTTCATAGACGAACAGCGATTTGGTCCTTATACATTTTGGCATCATAAACATTTTATAAAAGAAATTGAGGGTGGTGTTATCATGGAAGATGTTATACATTATAAGCCTCCTTTTGGAATTATAGGTGTTCTATTAAATTTCCTATTTATTAATTCTAAGTTGAATACTATTTTTAAACATAGAGAACTTGAATTAATAAAAATTTTTGGAAATTTTAAATAAATGAAAAACATTTTACTGATTGGTGGTTCAACTGGAATCGGATATGAACTATCGCAAAAACTTAAAGAGGATAATAATGTCTTTATAGCTACTAGGAATCAAGAAAAATTTAGTGATACCAACATTAAAATAAATGAACTTAACCTTGATCAGGAATTTGAAACTGATTGGTTGCCAGATCATATTGATGGATTTGTCTATCTACCAGGGACAATAAATTTAAGACCTTTTAAAGGTTTAAAACCATCTGTATTTCTTGAAGATTTTAATATAAATGTAATAGGGTGTATTAAAATTTTACAAAAGGTGTTACCAAAAATTCAAAAGGCTAAAAATCCAAGTATTGTTATGTTCAGTACTGTTGCAGTAAAAATAGGAATGCCATTCCATAGCTCAGTTTCATCTTCTAAAGGAGCTATTGAAGGACTAACAAGATCATTAGCAGCAGAATTTGCTCCTAAAATAAGAGTTAACTCTATAGCTCCATCTATTTTAGAAACTCCTATGTCTGAAAAATTCCTAAACTCTGAAACTAAATTAGATAATGCAAAGAACAGACATCCACTTAAGGAGATTGGATCACCTAAGGATATCTCTGAGATTGTCAAATTTTTACTTGAGGATAATAGCAAGTGGATGACTGGTCAAATCATACCAATCGATGGTGGTATGAGTTCGGTTAAAACAAATTAATGAGAGGAGTTAAAAAAATTAATCTTCCCTCAAAAATTTGTATAACCTGTGGATTAAAATTTACATGGAGAAAAAAATGGGAGAAAAACTGGGATAACATAAAATACTGTAGTAAATCATGTCAAAGAAAAAAATTACCAGCTTAGTTTGGTTTAGAAACAACTTTTGATAAAATGGATCTGAAAAAAGAAAGAGTTTCACTTACTAAATGGAGAGAAATTTATAAAAACAATTACTAGTGAAGAATAAAAGTCTAATTGAAATTGATAGGATAATTGAAATGGCATGGGAAGACAGAACTCCCTTTGAAGCAATATTTAATCAGTTTGAAATTAATGAAAAGGAATTAATAAGTTTAATGAGAAATAATCTCAAAAAAAGTAGTTTTAAACTGTGGAGAGAGAGAGTTAGTGGCAGAAAAACAAAACATTCTAAATTAAGAGAAAACAGTATAGATAGATTTAAGTGTAATATGCAACGAAATATATCTAATAATAAAATCTCAAAGAGATAAGTCTAAATTCTTTCAATATCAGCTCCTATAGATTTTAATCTTTCTACTATATTCTCATAACCACGATCTATCTGTTCAACATTCTGAATTATACTTTCACCAGAGGCCGAAAGAGCAGCAATAAGAAGAGCTATACCGGCCCTAATATCAGGAGAGGTCATAACAGTTGGTTTTAATGAAGACTTAAAATTATGGCCAATAACAGAAGCTCTATGGGGGTCACATAGGATTATTTTGGCTCCCATATCAATTAGTTTATCAACAAAAAACAGTCTGCTTTCAAACATTTTTTGATGAATTAATGTGCTTCCATTAGCTTGAGTAGCTGTTACAAGTATAATAGAGATTAAATCTGGACTAAAACCTGGCCAAGGAGCGTCTGAAACAGTTAAAATAGAACCATCAATAAAATTAGATATAGAATATCCATTTATATGAGCTGGAATAAGAATATCATCATCCTCTTTGTTTAAAGTAATCCCTAGCTTTCTAAAAACATCAGGTATTTGTCCTAAGTTTTCCCATGAAACATCTTTAATTCTAAGCTCACTTTGAGTCATTGCTGCTAAACCTATCCAACTACCTATCTCTATCATATCAGGTAATATTTGGTGAGTAGCACCATCTAGTTTATCAACACCATCAATACTTAAAAGATTTGAGCCAATACCAGAAATTTTGGCGCCCATTTTATTTAAGAGTAAACATAATTGTTGAATATAAGGTTCACAAGCAGCATTATAAATAGATGTAAGTCCATTTGCTAAAACAGCTGCCATAATTATATTTGCAGTTCCTGTTACAGATGCCTCATCAAGCAAAATACTTGTTCCCTTAAGGGGATCTTTAGAAATGATTGAATATGTCCTATTATTAGAATTATATTCAAGTTTTGCACCAAGTTTTTCAAGGTTAATAAAGTGTGTGTCTAATCTTCTTCTTCCAATTTTATCTCCACCTGGCCTAGGTATTGAGGCAGATCCAAATCTTGATAGAAGAGGTCCTACCAACATTATGGAACCTCTTAATGATTTAGCATCATCTAAAAAATTTCCATTATTTAGATATTCAAGATTAATATTTTTTGCATTAAAACAGTATTTACCTTTTTCTAGCTCTGTTATTTTAACACCTAGATTTCTAAGTATCTCTATAAGTTTATTTACATCAATTATATCTGGAATATTAGAAATTGTGATATCACTTTCTGATAACAAAGTTGCACAAATCACCTGAAGTGCTTCATTTTTAGCACCTTGTGGTCTGATTTCACCAGACAATTTAATACCTCCTCTAACTCTCAGACTGGACATTAATATCTTCTTTTAGGCTTTTTTCTGTTTTTATTATTTGACTTATAATTATTGTTTGTCTTAACCATATTCTTAAGAAATTCACTAGAGTCTGTCAAGGGTAGCTTAGATTCAGGAACTTTTAATGTTCCATTAGATAAATCTGCTAGATGATCAAAAATTACCTTATCATCAACAGAATCCTTGTTCCAGTTTAAAAAGCATTTTTTCATATGATTAGCTATATTGGCAATAAGCTTATCTTTTAATTCACCTTCTTCCCACCCCATTGCAATATCAATCATTTTCTTAATATTATTTCCGTAAAACCTATATTTTGGATAGCTCTGAGGGTATTCTAGTTTATTTGGTTTACCATTTATATAGAGTTCTTTTGAAGGCTTTTCAAAAGGACTATCTGCATCTAGTTCAAAATTTGACATTATAAAGAGTTGAGCCCAAAGTTTGTGTTGAAAATCAGGAACATCTCTCAAATGAGGGTTTAGATTTCCCATCACACCAATAATTGCTTTAGCCATTTTATTTCTTTCATCTTTATCCTTTAAAGCTACAGCTTGATCAATCATTTGATGAACATGTCTTCCATATTCTGGAATTATCAATTTGGTTCTTTCTGTATTGTATTCTAATGAATTCATATTTCGCAATTTAATAAATTAATTACCATTTAAAGGCTAATTATATCATCTATAACACTAACCTCTTTATATACTTTAATCACATCTGCTGGCGAAGATGCAAAGTGTTCAAACGTTACACTTATAAACTTATTGGTTGAAGATGACTTAAAAGATGAATTTCCATTATAATTATCTAAAATTTTCTTCAATTGGTTTATCTCATCACTCCCATCCTTAACAATAAATTTATACATGTACATGCCAGGCCAATCCTGAGATTCTAACAACTGTTCTTCAAATCTTAAATAAAAATCTTCAGATTTAGTATTTTTATTAGACAAGGGAATTATTTTTGTAAAAATTTCTACAAATATAACTAAACCTTTTTGGAGAAATGATACAAGAAAAAATAAATAAAAGAATTGTTTTAGCTGGAGGACCTAGTACAGGAAAGACTAGTGTAATATATGAACTTACAAAACTCAAATTTCATTGTTTTAAGGAAGCAGCTAGAGATATACTTTCTGACTATAAACAAAGAGGATCAGAGTTTAAATCAGATCCTATTAAGATAAGTGAAGAGATTTTTAAAAGAAGGCATCATGACTATAAAATTGCAGATACTTTGAACTGTAAAGAAAATCTTGCATTCTATGACAGGGGAATTCATGAAATTACAGCATATTTAAGATCAATTGATAATTCTTCAAGTTATTGGGATAATTTACCTAGTAATTATAAATATGATCTGATTTTTATTTTTCAACCATGGAAAGAAATTTATAAAAAAGATGAAGACAGAATAGAGGAATTTAGTGATGCAGAAAAAATCAGTCCTTTTATAGATGATATATACATGGAGTCAGGTATTAAAATTATTAAAGTCCCTAATATTAGCATAAAAGAAAGAGTTAAATTTATTTTAAACAACTCATGAAACAAGATTATAAAATAATATTTTTTGGAACGCCTGATTTTGCGGTAACTTCATTAGAAGCTATCTGTTCTAAGTATAATGTTGAATATGTTGTAAGCACACCTGATAGAAAATCAGGAAGGGGGCAAAAGCTGAAGGAGAGTACCGTAAAGAAATGCGCGCTAAAAAATAATATTAAGATTCTTCAGCCCTCAAGTTTAACAGATGAAAAATTCATTGCTCAAATTGAAGACTTAAAACCTGATTTAATTATAGTAGTAGCTTTCAGAAAATTAGCTCAAGAAATTTTCACTATACCTAAATATGGAACAATTAATCTTCATGCATCTCTTTTGCCAAATTATAGAGGTGCTGCGCCAATAAATTGGTGCTTAATAAATAATGAGATTAAAACAGGGGTTACCACATTTTTTATTAATGATAAAATAGATCAAGGAGATATTTTACTTCAGAAAGATGTAATGATAAACGATGAAGATGACTTTGGGTCATTATATAATAAACTGTCTAAAGTTGGTGCAGAGCTTCTAGTTAAAACTATAGAAGGGGTTTTTAATGAGACCATTAAACCTATTAAACAGAATTTAGAAAATAAAATAATGCTAGCTCCAAAATTAAATTCAGAAAATACTAGAATTGACTGGGGTGAATCAGTAAGTAAAATAGTTAGTCAAATTAGAGGATTATCTCCAAAACCAGGAGCTTGGACAATTATGAAAAATGGTCATAATGAAATTAGAATGAAAATTTTAAAGGCTGTAGGGAAAAAAAGTCAATCATCAAAAAATAATATAAGGGGTAAAATAGTTATTGAAAATGGTGAATTACTAATATATAATGATAGTGGAATTACAAATTGTGTCATAATTCAATTGGAAAGTAAAAGAGAAATGACCGCAAAAGAGTTGATAAATGGGTTGAAATTTGATGAAAATTCCCATGTTTACTAGGAAAAACAGCTGGATTATCAACAAAACACCCCTATTTATTAACAAAAATTGACTTTTAGGCCTTTAAATCGTGGGACTTTCATAATAACACATATTTTTGTTTAAACATTAAAATTAAGTGATATGAACAAATCAGAATTAATTGATGCAATGGCAGGTAACGCTGGCATATCAAAAGCATCAGCGAAAATGGCTCTAGAATCTTTTCTAGGGAGTGTTAGTTCAACTTTAAAAGGTGGTGGTAGAGTATCACTAGTTGGATTCGGATCTTGGTCAGTTTCTCAAAGAGCTGCAAGAGATGGAAGAAATCCTCAAACTGGTGCAACTATTAAAATCCCTGCTAAAAAAGTTGTAAAATTTAAAGCTGGAGCTGAACTTTCAAGTACAGTAAATAACTAAGTTTTAAATTCATTTAAAAAATGTCATAAAGAGCTTCTATTAGGAAGCTCTTTTTTTTTACCATGAAAGGAAAAATTCTAATATCTTCTCCAAACCTTTTAAGCGATATGATTTTCTATAAATCAATAATATTAATTGTTGATGAGACAGAAGATGGCTTGACTGGTTTCATTCTAAATAGACATTCTGATCTTTTTATAACAAAAGATATTAGATCAGCAAAAAAAGTTAAGATAGATGTCTATTATGGTGGTCCAGTCTCTCATAATCATTATTATTTATTAAAAAGTAAAAGTGATCATTTAGAAAGCATTAAAATTGATAATAATTTATACTGGGGTAATAACCTCGAATATCTTTTTAATCAAATTGAAGATGGATTAATTGATGAGCAAGATGTGATTCTTTTTCAAGGTTATTCTGGTTGGGATACTAATCAATTGGATGATGAAATAGATAATAATAGTTGGATAGTTTTAGAAGATCAATTTGAAAATGTATTTGACTTAAAAGAAAAAAATAGCTGGAATAATACGATTAAAAAATTAGGAAAAAAATATAGAATATGGTCTAATTCGCCTGATGATATCACTTTAAATTAAGTTGAACCTAATACTTGTTTAAGATCTGCAATCAAACTATTCCATAAAAGTTTTGCTTCCTCTAATTCATCTTCATCTGAATAATCAGTAACTGTAAGAGAGACATCTTTGGTGATTTCATCCATTTGAATTTTAAATTCAAAGAAATATTCTTCTTCATCTGGTTCACCATTAATCCATTGAAATCTAATTTTCTCATTTATCTTTTTTGATAAAACTCTTGCATATTCCTCCGAGTCATTCCAGAAAAAAGTATATTTTTCACCTCTAAAGTTTACATCATCTGAAAACCATTCGGATAAACCTGAAGGAGTAGATAGATATTGAAATAATAACTGCGGAGAAGATTGAAAATCATATTCAATTACAAATTCTTTTTTCTTGCTCATATAGTTTCCAATATATTAAAAAAAGTTAGTATATACATCAATAAACGGATTTTTAGCAATACTTTCTTGAGATTTGTTTTATATATTTGCATTTATTAATTTGGCGAGGTAGCTCAGCTGGTGAGAGCGTCGGATTCATAACCCGGAGGTCGAGAGTTCAAATCTCTCTCTCGCTACAAATTTTAGTAATATGAAAAGATTTATTTTATCATCCTTATTTATATCTCTTATAGTAACTGCATGTTCTAAAGATGCTGAAACACCAACTGTAGAGATTGTTGACGAATTTGAACAAATTTACAGTTGTGTAAGTTATGATGATCTTCTAGATCCAAAAAATACAAATCAAGATGATCTAATGCAATATTGGACGAAATTTGTAGAGGATGTAAAATGTTCTAGAGGAGGTCCAGATTACTCTGAAAGAAATCCATCTCTTAATATCTTTTTTGAATATAGATCTGCTGCGCAAATATCTGCTGGTGTTACTCCTGATCACATAGCATATTCTACATTCTCAGGTTATTGTAATGATAATAGAGTTAACGTTGGTGTATTATACAATGAATGGACAGAAAAAAACTTACTACAAAGACTTTGGATTATGTATCATGAATTTGGTCATGATGTCTATAAATATGAGCACAGCACAAACCCTGCTGATATCATGTACCCCTCTAGTACACGAAGCGATATTAATGTAAATGATTTTATTGAAGCCAAAGACAGACTGTTTAAAAGATCATTTACTGGTATTAAATATATTTCATGCCCAGGGGAATAATCTATCTTATTTTTTTATTAGTAATATCATGTGCTAAAAATTCTTTAGTATATGAGGAAATTCCTGAAGATGTTTTGTTTAGCTGTATTGATTATGATAGAGTAACTGATCCAAACTTTGACTCTGATGATTTATATGCATTTTGGGATATATTTGTTGCTGATGCAAAATGCTCAATGAGAAACAATCCTGATTATGATAATCTAAATTCTATTGTAAATATGTATTATGAATATGAATCTGCCGCATTAACTGCATCTGGTGAAGTTCTTGATTATGGAGCATATGCTGCAAGTTCATGTAATGATGAAGTTGTGAGAGTTGGAATTGCTTTTAGGTATTGGAATGATATTAATATATGGCAGAAACTAGGCTTAATGTACCATGAATTTGGACATGATGTTCTTCGTTATGCGCACAGTACTAATCCAGATGATATAATGCACCCTTCTTCTCCTTTTGCAAATACATATAATGGATTTATAAAATCTAAAAATAGATTTTTCGATAAAAAATTTGAAGGGATTAATTATATTGATTGTAGTTGGTATAACTAAAAAATAAATTGCTTTTTTTATTAATTTGTATAATCCATGTGATGCTCTACTAGTGGATTCATTATCCTAAACCATAAAGGTGGAAAGAACGAAATTAAAATTGAAGTAGGGTAACCATATGGTAGCTGAGGACTGTCATCTATAGATTCTAAAACCTGATATTTTTTTGATGATATGAAATGATGATCACTATGCCTTGTAAGCTCGTAAAGAGTTATTCTTCCGATAGTATGATTTGAATTCCACGAATGGTGTGGTTTAACTCTTTCATATTTTCCATTCGATTTAATTTTGCGCAATAGCCCATAATGTTCTACGTAATTGATCGTCTCTAGAAATAGAAATGAACCAATAGACATGAGTACTGAATAAATAGTAATAATTAGACCATAGTTAAGATATATAAAAATTAAAAATGAAATTTGAAATAAAGTATAAAATATCATATCATTTCTAAGAGAAAAAAAACTTAGTTTAGAAACTCTTAAAAGTTTTAACTGGATTCTCCAAGCACTTATATATGTTTTAGTTACTGAACTAATCCAAAAACTATATAAATTCTGCTTATATTTTGCAGTAGCAGGATCATCAGGTGTAGCAACATTAATATGGTGACCATAATTATGCTCAATAAAAAAATGCATATACTGACAAGGGAGATAGAGTAACTTAGAGCAAGTTCTGCTAAATAAAGATTTTCTATGACCAAGCTCGTGTGCAACATTAATTCCATTAGTAGCCATAACAATACTAGCTGATATAATTATACCTATAATTTCATAAACAGAGTTTGTATAAAGTAATGTGTTTAGAGAAACAAAAAATATTCCGAAAACTATAGGAATATTTAGATAAAGTAAAAAATCAAAGAATGGATCTAGATTTCTATTTTTCTTCTCATCATCTGAATACTCGTTTTTATATTCCTTTGTATTTGATTCTAATATCGGAATAAAAATAAAAGTATAAACAACAGTTAAATAGACAAGGGGCCCTCCCGCTAAAATACCAATAAATGCAATGATTGCAATAGAGTATGCCATTAGGTATTTAAGATCTTTAATCATCCTTTATTAGACTTAATTAAGTTTAATGCTGAACCATTTTTATACCATTCAATTTGTTGAGAATTAAAAGTATGATTCAATTTAATTATTTCTTTAGAATTATCAGAATGAATAATTTCAAGAGACAACTTATTGCCAGGTGAAAAAGTTTTTAAATCAATAAAATTAAAGACATCATCTTCAAGTATTTTATTATAATCATCTTCTTGGTCAAAGGTAAATGCTAACATTCCTTGCTTCTTAAGATTTGTTTCATGAATTCTTGCAAATGACTTAACAATCACAGCTTTAATCCCTAAATGTCTTGGCTCCATTGCAGCATGTTCTCTTGAAGACCCCTCTCCATAGTTATGATCTCCTACAACGATTGTAGCTACTTGATTTTTTTTATAAAATCTTTGAGTTTCTGGAACTGGACCATATTCACCTGTTATTAAGTTCTTTACAGAATTAGTCTCCATATTAAAATGGTTAACAGCACCTATCAAGCAGTTATCAGAGATATTATCTAGATGACCTCTAAACCTCAACCAAGGTCCTGCCATTGAAATATGATCTGTAGTACATTTACCGTGTGCTTTTATTAAAAGTCTTGCATTATTAATATTTTCACCATTCCAAGGGCTAAAAGGTTCAAGAACTTGAAGTCTTTTTGATTCTGGATTGATATTTATTTCAATATTAGATCCATCTAGTGGTGGTTCAACATAACCATTATCCTCGTATGCAAAACCATTAGAAGGCAATTCATCTCCTATTGGTGGATCAAGAAATACTTGTTGTCCATCTTCTGAAGTTAGCTTATCAGTAAGAGGGTTAAAATCAAGATTACCAGAAAGAGCAACTGCCATTACCATTTCAGGTGAAGTAACAAACGCATGAGTATTTGGATTTCCATCATTTCTTTTAGAAAAGTTTCTGTTAAATGAATGAATAATAGAATTCTTTTTAGTGTTGTCTTCTCCTGGTCTATACCATTGACCTATACATGGCCCACAAGCATTAGTAAAAATCTTAGATTCTAATTTCTCAAATACCTCAATTATCCCATCTCTTTCAGCAGTATATCTAACTTGTTCTGAGCCAGGATTAATTCCTAGCTGAGATTTTGTTTTAATATTTTTTTCTAAGGCTTGTCTAGCTATAGATGCTGCTCTAGATAAATCTTCATAAGAAGAATTTGTACATGAACCAATTAAACCCCATTTTATTTCAGTAGGCCAACCTTCAGCTTTAGCTTTGTTTTTCATTTCATCAACTGGTGTAGCTAGATCTGGAGTGAAAGGTCCATTGATGTGAGGTGTAAGAGTATTCAAATCAATTTCAATTATTTCATCAAAATATAAATCAGGGTTATCATAAACATCTTGATCAGCCCTAAGATCATTCTTAACTGAAGAAGCTGCTTCTACAATATCTTTTCTCTCAGTAGAATTTAAATACCTTTCCATTGATTTATCGTAAGCAAAAATTGAAGTTGTAGCACCTACTTCAGCTCCCATATTACAAATAGTACCTTTTCCAGTACAAGAAAGTGATTCGGCACCATCACCAAAATATTCTAAAATATGTCCAGTACCACCTTTAACAGTAAGTATGCCTGCCACTTTTAAAATAACATCTTTAGCTGAGGCCCAACCATTTAACTTTCCGGTCAATTTAATCCCTATTAACTTAGGAAATTTTAATTCCCAAGGCATTCCAGCCATTACATCAACAGCATCTGCACCTCCTACTCCAATTGCAACCATACCTAACCCACCAGCATTAACAGTGTGAGAATCAGTACCTATCATCATTCCTCCTGGAAATGCATAATTTTCAAGAATTACTTGGTGAATAATTCCTGCACCTGGCTTCCAAAATCCAATTCCATATTTTCTTGAAACAGACTCAAGGAAATTAAACACTTCAGAACTAACTTTATTTGCGTTTTTAAGATCCTGTTGAGCACCTGATTGAGCTAATATTAGATGATCACAATGAACTGTAGTAGGTACAGCTACCTTATCTTTACCAGCTTGCATAAATTGAAGAAGTGCCATTTGAGCAGTAGCATCTTGACAAGTAACCCTGTCTGGTCCGAAATCAACATAATCTTCGCCTCTTTTAAATATAGTATTGGAGGATCCATCCCATAAATGAGAATATAATATTTTTTCAGCCAGAGTTAGAGGTCTTCCAATAATCTTCCTTGCATTTTCAACCTTCAAGGACATCCCTGAATAGACACTCTTTATAACATCAATATCAAAAGTCATATTTATTTTTTTCAAAAATAATATTTTATTATTTACTCTTCTCTACAATTTCTCTAATAATATTAAAATTAGAATCAAGTGAAATATTTTTATCAATTGCAGAAAGATGAATTTCATTAAAATTTGAGTTTTTAAATAGATTAAAATTTTTCAAATTTATACCCCCACCAGGCATTATTGAAATTCTATCCTTAGATATTTTCTTAAGGTATTTAAGCCTTTCAAATCCTTTCTCTGAATTAATAATACCACCTGAACAAAGAATTCTATCAAATTTATTTTCAATTAATAATTCTAATGATTCATCTTGATTAATAAGATGGTCAAAAGCTCTGTGAAATGTTAATTCATAACCTTTTGTAATTTTTCTAAATTCAATCAATCTATTAGAGTCAATTTTTTCATCTTCATTAAGAAAGCCAATAACAAATCCGTTTATGTTGTAATTTTTAAAATTATAAATTGATTCAATCATACTTTCATATTCTTGATCCATAAAATTAAAATTACCACCTCTAGGTCTAATAAGGATATTAATTGGAATTCTTGATTTTTTTATTGATTCAAGAGTAAAATCAATAGATGGAGTAACACCACCAATTAAATATTTTTCACATAACTCAATTCTATCTGCTCCTGCATTTTGAGCATTTATAATTGACTTAATAGATGTGGCGCAGATTTCTATTGTCATGATTTAAATAAGCAGTAAAAATGCAGTATTTTAAATTTTAAACTAAAGATAATTTTATTGATATTTAATGCTTGATATTTAATATAAGAAAAGTTTATTGCTAAGTAAGTTAATATTTAAAAGTTTTTAATAAATTCACTTTGGTTTATGGAAATACTTAAGAGTAAAAAAGAATATGACGTAATTGTTGTAGGTTCAGGAGCCGGTGGAGGAATGGCTACCAAAATATTAAGTGAAGCTGGTGTAAAAGTAGCTTTAGTTGAATCTGGACCATATTTTGATCCTGCTAGCCCAGATCAACAAACTCAATTAAAATGGCCATGGGAATCACCTAGAAGAGGAGCTGGAACTAATAGAGCATTTGGAGACTTTCACATGTCATATGGAGACTGGTCTTTGGATGGCGAACCATATTCTTCTGTTGAAGATTCAAATTTTAGATGGTGGAGATCTAGGATGTTAGGTGGAAGAACAAACCACTGGGGGAGAATCTCTCTACGATTTGGACCTAAAGATTTTAAAAGCAAAGATTATGATGGACTTGGAGAGAATTGGCCAATTTCATATGAAGATATTAAACCATATTATGACAAACTAGATAAATTAATTGGTGTATTTGGAACAAAAGAAAATATGTTTAATGATCCTGATGGTTTTTTCTTGCCACCACCAAAACCTCGTTTACATGAACTTTTTTATATAAATGGTGCTAAAAAATCTGGTGTCAAAGTAATTCCTTCTAGACTATCTATACTTACAAAAAGGATAAATAATGATAGAGGTATTTGTTTTTATTGTGGTCAATGTGATCGATCCTGTTCAGTATATGGCGATTTTTCATCTAGCTCGTGTCTAGTAATTCCGTCTTTAAAAGGAGGAATGGTTGACTTATATGTTAATTCAATGGTTAATGAGGTATTAACTGATAAAAATGGCCGTGCAACTGGAGTATCATTTATTAATAAAGAGAATGGAAAAGATTATACTATAAAAGGTAAAATTGTAGTTTTAGCTGCATCTGCATGTAGTACAGCTAGAATTTTACTTAATTCTAAAAGTAAGGCTCATCCAAATGGATTAGGAAATAGCAGTAATTTAATAGGGAAATATCTTCATGATTCCACTGGAGCTGGAAGAGGCGTTTTTATTCCAGAATTGATAAATAGAAAAACCTATAATGAAGATGGTGTTGGAGGGATGCATGTTTATTCTCCATGGTGGCTTGATAATAAAAAACTTGATTTCCCTAGAGGATATCATATAGAGATTGGAAGGAGTTTTAAAATGCCAGAATATGGATTTGGATTTAACCCAAATGAGTTTAATAAATTTTTTGGACTAAGAGCTGGAGGTTATGGTGACTCATTAAGAGACGATGTTAAAAAGTACTATGGGTCAACAATATCTCTTTCAGGTAGAGGCGAGGCTATACCACTAAAAGAAAATTATTGTGAGATTGATCCTGATGCTAAAGATAAATATGGAATTCCAGTATTAAGGTTTAGGTACAAATGGTCAGATAATGAATTTAAACAAGTAAAACACATGCATGATACATTTGAGGAGATTGCACATAATATGGGGGGAATTCCATTAGGCTCAAAACCAACTAAAAAAGATAATTATGGGATATCTGCTCCTGGAGAAATTATCCATGAAGTAGGAACTACAAGGATGGGTAATGATTCAAAGAATTCTGTTGTAAATAAATATGAAAGACTCCATGATGTAGACAATGTATATATAGTGGATGCTGCACCATTTGTTTCTCAGGCTGATAAAAATCCAACTTGGACTATAATGGCATTATCATGGAGAACTTCTGAACATATAATTAAAGAATTAAAGAAACAAAATATCTGATGAAAAGAAGAGATAGCTTAAAAACCCTAGTACTTGGATCTCTTGGTGCAACAATGACATTTAACAGTTGTATAACTGATGAAGATAAATTAATATTAGATCAAGTTTGGAAATATAAATATGGAAGAACTCCTGAGGAGTTGGAATGGGATTATAAAATGCTTAAGGGAAAGTTTTTTAATGACTATGAACTTAAAACTATAGATAAAATTGCCAATATAGTACTACCACCAAATGAAAATGGAAATATTAAAGATGCCGGTGTTGTTGAACTATTTGAAATCATAGCAAAAGATTTTAGTACACCAGCTCATAATGAATATGGTGAAAAAGTACTTAGAAGAGGCTTAATTGTCTTTGATCAAATATGCGAAGTTAGATTTGGATCAAAATTACTTGAATGCACAGACATTCAAATTCAGTCTGTTTTTGATGATATTGCCTTTAATGATAATACTGATGATAATCTTCAAGAAGCTATCAGGTTATTTGCTGTGTATAGAGGAATGATAATAACTGGATATTTTACATCTGAAATTGGAATTAAAGA
>JABGTW010000069.1 GCA_018646865.1 Cryomorphaceae bacterium
ATCTTTTTCTATACTAAGATGACTTCCGGTCAACAGATGATGTCAGCTTCTCAAACTGGTGGAGTTAATATGAAATTGATAATGTATATGATGCCATTAATGATGTTATTTTTCTTTAACAATTATGCTAGTGGATTAAGTTTATATTATTTTATTTCTAATGTTCTTACTATAATTTTAATGCTCATTATTAAGAATTTTATAATAGATGATAATAAAATATTAACAGATATTGAGGAAAATAAAAAGAAGCCTGTTAAAGTAGGTGGATTCAGAGCTAGACTTCAAAAGGCTCTAGAAGAGGCAGAAAAACAAAAGAAAAGTAGAGGTAAGTAATCACATGAAAAAAAATAAAGTTGTTGTTGCCTTATCAGGAGGTGTTGACTCTAGTGTTGCTGCTTATTTACTAAAAGAACAAGGCCATGAATTAATTGGGCTATTCATGAAAAATTGGCATGATGAAAATGTGACAATTTCAGATGAATGTCCATGGTTAGATGACAGTAATGATGCCATGTTAGTTGCAGAAAAACTTAAGATTCCTTTTCAAACTGTTGATTTAAGCAAAGAGTATAAAGAAAGAATAATTGATTATATGTTTGATGAGTATTCAAAAGGAAATACTCCTAATCCTGATATTTTATGTAATAGGGAAATAAAATTTGATGTATTTATGGATATTGCGATTTCCTTAGGAGCTGATTATGTAGCAACAGGTCACTATAGTAAGATTACAAAGAATAATTCAGATGTAAATAATATTAAATATGAATTACACTCTGGGCTTGATGAAACAAAAGATCAATCTTATTTTTTATGCCAATTAAATCAAAAACACCTTGATAAGATTTTATTTCCAATAGGTAATTTGAAAAAAACTGAGGTTAGAGAGATTGCGAAAAAAAATAATCTCATTACAGCTGAAAAAAAGGATTCGCAAGGGCTTTGTTTTGTTGGAAAAGTCAGTCTTCCAGACTTTCTTCAACAGAAGTTGAAGAAAAAAACTGGAAATGTCATACAGATTTTATCTAATTCTAAAGTTTTTAAAGAAGGATTTCATGAGACTGATTATAATGAAAGACTACTTGCGTTGTCTAGCCATACAGATTATAAAAGTTTAGATGGTAAAATTATAGGTAAACATGAGGGTGCTCATTATTTTACAATTGGTCAGAGAAAAGGTTTAGCAATTGGTGGCTTTAATGAACCTTTATTTATTATAGGAACTAATACTGAGACTAATGAAATTTTTGTAGGTGAAGGAAAAGATCATCCAGGTTTATTAAAAAAAGTTTTAAAAGTCAAGTTCTCAGAAATTAATTGGGTTAATGACCAATATAATTATTACAATTGTAATGATCTGTATCTAAATGCTAGAATCAGATATAGGCAAAAACTTCAAAAAATATCCATACATAAATATCTTGATTTTTTATATGTTGAATTTAAAGAATTACAATCAGCTATTACTCCAGGTCAATTCGTTGCTATATATGATAATACACAATTAATTGCCTCAGGTGTAATTTGTTAAGATTTATAATTGTTTTTTTTAAAAAAAAACATGCAATTATACCTACTATAACCAAAATATATTTTAAATTTGCACGCTTTAATACGGAATTTAAAAATTATTGTATGCCAACAATATCGCAATTAGTAAGAAAAGGAAGGACATCTTCAACCAAGAAGAGTAAGTCTGTAGCCCTCAATAAATCTCCTCAAAAAAGAGGTGTTTGTACAAGGGTTTATACAACTACTCCAAAGAAGCCAAACTCTGCGATGAGAAAAGTTGCAAGAGTAAGACTTACTAATGGTAAAGAAGTTAATGCATACATACCAGGAGAGGGACATAACCTTCAAGAGCACTCTATTGTTCTTGTTCGTGGAGGTAAAGTTAAAGATTGCCCAGGTGTTAGGTACCATATTGTTAGAGGAGCGCTTGATACAGCAGGTGTAGAAGGGAGACTTCAAAGAAGGTCCAAATATGGAGGAAAAAAACCAAAAAAATAATCCCTAAATGAGAAAGAAACAATCTAAAAAAAGAGCTCTAATACCTGATCCTAAGTTTAATGATCAGCTAGTAACTAGATTTGTTAATAATCTTATGCTACAAGGTAAAAAGTCAACTGCTTACAAGGTTTTTTATGATGCTATAGATATAATTGAAACTAAAAAAGGTGAAGAAGACAAGGAATCACTTGAACTATGGAAAGATGCTCTTTCAAATGTTATGCCTCATGTTGAGGTTAGAAGTAGAAGAGTAGGAGGTGCAACTTTTCAAATTCCCCAACCTATAAGACCAGATAGAAAAATTTCAACAGCTATGAAATGGTTAATAACTGCTTCAAGAAAAAGAAATGAAAAATCAATGGCTGCTAAGCTTGCTCAAGAGATTTTAGCTGCTGCTAAGGAAGAGGGAGCTGCTGTAAAGAAAAGAGTTGATACACATAAAATGGCTGAAGCTAATAAAGCCTTTTCACATTTTAGATTTTAATATTAAAGTATGTCAAGAGATTTAAAATTTACAAGAAATATTGGTATAGCTGCTCACATTGATGCCGGTAAAACTACTACTACAGAAAGAGTTTTATTTTATACAGGTGTTAGTCATAAGATTGGTGAAGTACATGATGGCGCTGCAACTATGGATTGGATGGAGCAAGAGCAAGAAAGAGGAATTACTATTACATCTGCAGCAACAACTTGTAATTGGAATTTTCCAACTGAGCAAGGAGAAGTAATTGATGAAACAAAATCTTATCACTTTAATATAATTGACACACCTGGTCACGTTGACTTTACTGTTGAAGTAAATAGATCCTTAAGAGTTCTTGACGGTCTTGTATTTTTATTTTCTGCAGTTGATGGAGTTGAACCTCAGTCAGAAACTAACTGGAGACTTGCCGATAACTATAAAGTTCCTAGAATAGGTTTTGTGAACAAAATGGATAGACAGGGCTCTGATTTCTTAGGAGTATGTAGACAAGTTATTGAAAAACTTGGATCTAAAGCTGTTCCTATTGTTTTGAATATTGGAGATGAAGAAGATTTTAAAGGTATTGTAGATCTTGTAAAAAATCAAGCCATTGTATGGCATGATGATAATTTTGGTTCAACATTTGATGTTGTTGACATACCAGATGATTTAAAGGAGGAGTCTCAAAAACTAAGAGGAGAATTAATTGAAGCTGTTGCTGAATATGATGAAAATCTTCTAGAAAAGTACTTTGAAGATCCTGATTCTATTACTGAGGACGAAGTTCATAATGCACTTAGGGCTGCTACACAAGAAATTAGTATTATTCCTATGATTTGTGGTTCTGCATTTAAAAATAAAGGTGTTCAATTTTTACTAGATGCTGTTTGTAGATATTTGCCTTCACCTGTAGATAAAGATGCTATAATAGGAACAAACCCTGATTCTGAAGAAGAAATTTCTAGGCTTCCTAAGGTTTCAGAGCCTTTTTCTGCTTTAGCATTTAAAATTGCTACTGACCCTTATGTCGGAAGATTAGCATTTTTTAGAGTTTATTCAGGTAGACTTGATGCTGGTTCATATATTCTAAATAATAGATCAGAAAATAAAGAAAGAATTTCTAGAATTTATCAGATGCATTCTAACAAACAAAATGCTATTGATTATATAGAAGCGGGAGATATTGGAGCTGCTGTTGGTTTTAAAGATATTAAAACAGGTGATACCTTATCATCAGAAAAACATCCTATAGTTCTAGAAAGCATGAACTTTCCTGATCCAGTTATTGGTGTAGCAGTTGAACCAAAAACTAAAGCTGATGTTGATAAGCTAGGAATGGCTCTCGGAAAATTAGCTGAAGAAGATCCAACATTTCAAGTAAAAACTGATGAAGCATCTGGTCAAACTATCATTTCTGGTATGGGTGAACTTCATCTAGATATACTAGTTGATAGACTTAGAAGAGAATTTAAAGTTGAAGTTAACCAGGGTCAACCTCAAGTTGAATACAAAGAATCTTTAACTCAATCTGCTGATCATAGAGAGACATATAAGAAACAAACAGGTGGTCGTGGTAAGTTTGCAGATATTGTTTTTACTATAGAGCCTGGAGAAAAAGGAAAACCTGGTCTTGAATTTATTAATAAAATTAAAGGTGGTAATATTCCTAGAGAATATATCCCTTCTGTTGAAAAAGGTTTTAAAGATTCTATGAAGAACGGTCCGCTTGCAGGCTTTGAAGTAGATTCAATGAAAGTTACACTTAAGGATGGTTCATTCCACCCTGTTGATTCCGATTCTCTGTCTTTTGAGTTAGCTGCAAAACTAGCTTTTAAAACTTCAGCAAAAGCTGCAAAAGCAGTTATTATGGAACCTATAATGAAACTCGAAGTAATTACCCCAGAGGAAAATATGGGTGATATTGTAGGTGATTTAAATAGAAGAAGAGGTCAGGTTGGTGCAATGGATGATAGAGCTGGAGCAAAAGTTGTAAAAGGAGAAGTACCACTATCTGAAATGTTTGGGTATGTTACATCATTAAGAACTTTATCTTCTGGAAGAGCAACATCAACGATGGAATTTTCTCATTATGATCAAACTCCATCAAATATCTCAGAAACTGTTATTTCTGAAGTAAGAGGAAATACAACTGATTAAACGTATTAATATGAGTCAAAAAATTAGAATAAAATTAAAATCTTATGATTACAATCTGGTTGACAAGTCAGCTGATAAGATTGTTAAAACCGTAAAAAATACTGGTGCTATTGTTACAGGCCCTATACCTTTACCAACTCATAAGAAAATTTTCACTGTTCTTAGATCACCTCATGTAAACAAAAAATCAAGAGAACAATTTAAGTTATGTTCTTATAAGAGGCTTTTAGATATTTACAGTTCATCATCTAAGACTGTTGATGCACTTATGAAATTAGAACTTCCTAGTGGAGTTGAAGTAGAAATTAAAGTATAATAATTATGTCTGGTATTATTGGAAAAAAAATTGGGATGACAAGTATTTACGATGAGAATGGTAAGAACATTCCTTGTACAATTCTTAAAGCGGGTCCATGTACTATTACTCAGGTTAAAACTGACGAAAAAGATGGTTATTCTTCTTTTCAGCTTGGTTTTGATGAGAAATCTAAGAACACTACAAAATCATATGATGGTCAATTCAAAAAGAGTAAGTCAAATCCTATGAACAAATTAGTTGAGTTTAAAGGATTTGAAGGAGACCCTAAATTAGGAGATAAAATTACTGTAGATCACTTTTTAGAAGGAGAGTTTGTTGATGTATCAGGAATTTCAAAAGGAAAAGGTTTTCAAGGAGTAGTTAAAAGACATGGTTTTAGAGGTGTTGGTGATTCTACTCATGGTCAACATAATAGATTAAGAGCTCCAGGTTCAATTGGTGCAGGTTCAAGTCCTTCAAGAGTTTTTAAAGGTATGAGAATGGCAGGTCAAACTGGTAACTCAAAAATTAAAGTGCTAAATCTTAAAGTTGTTAAGGTAATGCCAGAAGATAATATTTTAATTGTTAAGGGAAGTGTTCCTGGTCACAATAACTCATATATAATTGTTCAAAAGTAATGGAACTTAAAGTACATAATATAAAAGGCAAAGAGACTGATAAAAAAGTCAAGCTAAATAAATTAGTATTTGGTATAGAGCCAAATGATCACGCTATTTATCTTGATGTTAAGCAATATCTTGCTAACAACAGAAAAGGTCTTCACAAGGCAAAAGAAAGAGGTGAAATTACTGGTAGTACTAGAAAGATCAAGAAACAAAAGGGTACAGGTACTGCTAGAGCTGGAAGTATTAAAAACCCATTATTTAGAGGTGGAGGTAGAGTTTTTGGTCCAAGGCCTAGATCTTACGATCAAAAGGTTAACAAAAAAGTTAAAAAGCTAGCTAGAAAATCTGCTCTTGCATACAAGGCGAAAAATAAAGAAATATTAATATTAGAGGATTTCAATCTTTCAAACCCAAAAACATCTGATTATTTAAATATTATCAAAGCTTTTGGCCTTGAAACAAAAAAGACTTTATTAGTTACTAGTGATATAAATAATAATATATATTTGTCGTCACGAAATTTAAAAAATTCTAAAGTTGTAATTAACTCAGAATTAAACACTTATGAAATTACAGATGCTAACAATATTTTAATTTTAGAAAGTGCGGTTGAAGGGATTGAATCAACCTTGAAATAAATTAGATTATGGATATACTTATTAAACCAATATTAACTGAAAAAGCGACTAACGAAAGTGAATTGAGAAATTCATATACTTTCATTGTTTCTAAATCTGCAAACAAGGTTGAAATAAAAAAAGCTGTTGAGTCTTTATATGGAGTTTCAGTTTCAAAAGTAAGAACTATGATTTATGGATCTGAATCAAGAACAAGATTTACTAAGAAAGGAGTTCAAACTAGTAAAAAAGGCTCCTACAAAAAAGCAATCGTTAAAATTTCAGAGGGAGACAGAATTGACTTCTTTGCAAATCTATAATTATGCCAGTAAGAAAATTAAAACCGGTCACACCGTCACAGAGATTTAGAGTTGTTAATGGATTTGATGCTATTACAACAGATATACCTGAAAAATCATTATTAACCACTAAGAAAAGAACTGGTGGAAGAAATAATAATGGTAAAATGACTAGTAAGTACAGAGGTGGAGGTCATAAAAAAAGATATAGAATAATCGATTTCAAAAGAGATAAGTTTGATGTTACTGCTGAAGTTAAATCAATTGAATATGACCCTAACAGATCTGCTTTTATATCATTAATTGAATATAAAGACGGTGAAAAGAGATATATAGTTGCACAAAATGGTTTAAAGGTTGGACAAAGTGTTATATCTGGAGAATCAGTTTCTCCTGAGATTGGAAATGCAATGCCTGTTAATAATATTCCATTAGGTACTATTATTTCCTGTATTGAGTTGAATCCAGGAAAAGGTGCTAGTATTTCAAGAAGTGCTGGATCTTTTGCTCAACTAATGGCTAAAGATGGTAAATTTTGTACTGTTAAACTTCCTTCAGGAGAAACTAGGATGATTCTTAACACTTGTTACGCAACCATTGGTGCAGTTTCGAATTCTGATAATCAACTTATTTCATCTGGTAAAGCTGGAAGAAAAAGATGGTTAGGTAGAAGACCTAGAACTAGACCAGTAGCTATGAACCCTGTTGATCATCCAATGGGTGGTGGAGAAGGTAAGGCTTCAGGAGGTCATCCAAGATCTAAAAAAGGAATACCTGCTAAGGGTTATAGAACAAGATCAAAAAAGAAATCATCTTCTAAATTTATAATTGAAAGAAGACAAAAATAATATAGTATGTCAAGATCATTAAAAAAAGGACCATATGTTCACCTAAGCCTACTAAAAAAGGTTAATAAAAATATTGAAGATAATAAGAAAGCTGTTATTAAAACATGGTCTAGATCTTCAATGATTATTCCTGATTTTGTTGGTCAAACTATAGCTGTTCATAATGGGAAACAGTTTATACCAGTTTATATAACAGAAAACATGGTTGGTCATAAGCTTGGAGAATTTTCTCCAACAAGGTCGTTTAGAGGGCATACTGGAAACAAAAGATAAAATAATATTGATTAATTAAATGGGATCAAGAAAAAGAAATAGCGCTGATAAAATTAAAGAAGCAAAACAAGATATAGTCTTTGCTAAACTTAATAATTGTCCGACTTCTCCAAGAAAAATGCGTCTTGTAGCTGATCAGATTAGAGGTGAGGGTATATCTAATGCATTATCTATACTTAAGTTTAGTCCAAAAGAAGCTTCAGGAAGACTAGAAAAACTTTTAGTTTCTGCTATAGCTAACTGGCAATCTAAGAACGAAAATGCTAATATTGATGCAGCTCAGCTTTTTGTTAAGGAAATTAGAGTAGATGGTGGTAGTATGTTGAAAAGAATAAGAACAGCTCCCCAAGGTAGAGCTCATAGAATTAGAAAGAGATCTAATCATGTAACATTAGTGCTTTCTTCAAAAACAATTAATTAAATGGGACAAAAGACAAATCCGATAGGAAATAGATTAGGTATTATTAGAGGCTGGGATTCTAACTGGTGGGGTGGTAGAGACTATGGTGATAAAATTGCAGAGGATGATAAGATTAGAAAATACATCTTTGCGAGACTTTCTCGTGCTAGTGTTTCTAGTGTTATAATTGAGAGGACTCTTAAACTAATTATCATTACTATAACCACTGCAAGACCAGGAATAATTATTGGTAAGGCAGGATCTGAAGTTGATAAACTAAAAGAAGAACTTAAAAAAATTACAGCTAAAGATATTCAACTTAATATTTTTGAAATTAAGCGTCCTGAATTAGATGCATTCCTTGTTGGAAGTAGTATTGCAAGACAAATTGAGAATAGAATTTCTTTTAGAAGAGCTATCAAAATGGCCATTGCTGCTGCAATGAGAATGAATGCTGAGGGAATTAAAATTCAAATATCAGGAAGGTTAAATGGTGCTGAAATGGCTAGATCTGAGTCATATAAGGAGGGTAGGATTCCTCTTTCAACTTTTAGAGCTGATATTGACTATGCAATTGTTGAGGCTCATACAACCTACGGAAGACTTGGAATAAAAGTTTGGATTATGAAAGGTGAAGTTTATGGTAAAAGAGAATTATCTCCTTTAACTGGCATGAAAAAATCATCTAACAATTCAAAAAAGAATAATAGACAAAGAGATAGAAAAAATTAATTAGATATGTTACAACCTAAAAGGACCAAATATAGAAAAGCGCAGAAAGGTAAAATGAAAGGTTTATCTCAAAGGGGTCATAGACTATCTAATGGTATGTTTGGAATTAAATCTTTAGAATCTAAGTTTCTTACTTCAAGACAAATTGAGGCTGCAAGGATTGCAGCTACTAGATATATGAAAAGAGAAGGACAGCTTTGGATTAAAATATTTCCAGACAAACCTATAACTAAAAAGCCTCTTGAGGTAAGAATGGGTAAAGGAAAAGGTGCTCCTGAGTATTTTGTAGCAGTTGTTAAACCAGGTAGAGTTCTTTTTGAAGTATCAGGTGTACCAGTTGCAGTTGCAAAAGAAGCTCTTAGGCTTGCTGCTCAAAAATTACCAGTAACAACTAAGTTTATTATTGCAAGAGATTTTAAAGGATATTATGAAAATTAGTGAAATAAGAAATATGTCAACTGATGAGTTAAATGAAAAGTTAACTGATACTTCTAAGAAGTTATCTCAGTTAAAATTTAATAACTCTGTTCAAACAATAGAAAATCCTCTTGAAATTAAAATTTTGAGAAGACAGCTTGCTAAGCTAAAAACAGTATTAAACGAAAAAAAACAAGATTAAATGTCAACTAGAAGTCTAAGAAAAGAAAGAATAGGGATTGTGTCCTCTGACAAAATGGAAAAATCTGTTGTAGTGGCAGAGGTTAAAAAGGTGAAACACCCTGTTTACGGAAAATTTGTTTTAAAGACAAAAAAATATGTTGCTCATGATGAGAAGAATGATTGTAATGAAGGTGATACTGTAAGAATAATGGAGACAAGACCTATGAGTAAAACAAAAAAGTGGAGAATTGTAGAAATAATAGAAAGAGCAAAATAAAATGGTACAACAAGAATCAAGACTTAAGGTAGCTGATAATACAGGAGCAAAAGAAGTTCTTACAATACGAGTATTGGGTGGAACTAAAAGAAGGTATGCAAGAATTGGCGATAAAATTGTTGTTACTGTTAAGGATGCAACACCAAATGGGACAGTTAAAAAAGGTCAAGTTTCAATTGCTGTTGTAGTAAGAACAAAAAAAGAAGTTAGAAGAAATGATGGATCATATATTAGATTTGATGAGAATGCCTGTGTTTTACTTGATCAAACTGGTGAGATGAGAGGTACAAGGGTATTTGGTCCAGTAGCTAGAGAATTAAGAGATAAACAGTTAATGAAAATTGTTTCTCTTGCACCTGAAGTTTTATAATAGAGATATGAATAAGATAAAAATTAAAAAAGGAGATCAAGTAATAGTAATTGCTGGAGAGAACAAAGGGACTAAAGGTACTGTTCTAAAAGTTTTATATACTTCAAATAAAGCACTAGTTGAAGGTGTAAATACTGTCAAAAGACATACTAAACCAAATTCTGAAAATCCAAAAGGTGGAATTATTGAGAAACAACTTCCAATTAATATTTCTAATCTATCATTGATGAATAAAGACGGAGAGAAGACTAGAATTGGATATAAAAATGAGGATGGTAAAAAAGTTCGTATATCTACAAAATCTAAAGAAATTATTTAATTATGTCGAATACACCAAGATTAAAAGAAAATTATTCAAATAAAATAGTTAAAGAGCTTAAAGATAAGCTAGGTTTAACAAACATAATGCAGGTACCTTCGTTAGATAAAATTGTTATTTCAAGAGGAGTTGGAGCTGCTGTAAGTGATAAAAAATTAATTGATCATGCTGTTGAAGAATTAACTTTAATTTCTGGTCAAAAGGCTATAGCTACACTTTCAAAGAAAGATGTTGCATCATTTAAACTTAGAAAAGGCACAGCTATTGGCGCTAAAGTCACTTTGAGAGGTGATAGAATGTATGAGTTTCTTGATAGACTTATAACTATAGCATTACCTAGGGTTAGAGATTTTCAAGGTATTAAAGCTGATGGTTTTGATGGTAGAGGAAATTATAACCTTGGAATAAAAGAACAAATTATATTTCCAGAAATTAACATTGACAAAGTGAATAAGATTTCGGGTATGGATATAACATTTGTGACAAACACAAACTCTAATAAAGAGGCAAAAGCATTATTAACAGACTTAGGATTACCATTTAAAAAACAATAATATGGCAAAAGAATCAATGAAAGCTAGGGAGAGAAAAAGACAACGTATAGTTGCAAAGTATGCAGCTAAAAGAAAGTCTTTAAAAGAAGCTAATGATTATGTTGGTCTTCAGAAACTTCCAAAAAACGCTTCCCCAGTTAGACTTCACAATAGATGTAAGTTAACGGGAAGACCAAAAGGTTATATAAGACAATTTGGTCTTTCTAGGGTAATGTTTAGAGAAATGGCTAATAAAGGTTTAATCCCAGGTGTAACAAAAGCAAGTTGGTAAATTAAAGATTATGAATACAGATACTATTGCAGATTATTTAACTAGAGTAAGAAACGCTAGCATGGCAGGTCATAGAGTTGTTGATATTCCTTCTTCCAATATTAAGAAGGATATAACAAAAATTCTTTTTGATCAAGGCTTTATTTTAAGCTATAAATTTGAAAATACAGATAACAATCAAGGTAATATTAAGATTGCTTTGAAATATGATTCTGTATCTAAACAACCAGTTATCAAAGAGATTCAAAGGATAAGTAAACCTGGTCTTAGAAAATATTCTAATTCCCAAGAATTTCCTAGAGTTTTGAATGGTTTAGGTATTTCAATCATATCAACCTCAAAAGGTGTTATGACTGGAAAACAAGCTGCTAGTCAGAATATTGGTGGTGAATTAATTTGTTATGTTTATTAAAAAATAATTATGTCAAGAATAGGTAACAATCCGATAAGTATCCCAGAAGGCGTCTCAGTTAGCGTAAATGGTGATATAATTACTGTAAAAGGTAAAAATGGTGAAATGAATCAAAACTTTGATGGTGTGAGTTTCAATATTTCTAATGACACTATCATAGTTAAAAGAAATTCTGAATCAAAAGATCACAAATCTAAGCATGGGTTATTTAGAGCTCTTGTCTTTAATATGGTTGTAGGTGTTACAGATGGATTTACCCTTGAATTAGAATTAGTAGGAGTTGGTTATAGGGCTAATGCTTCAGGTCAAAAACTTGATTTATCTTTAGGGTTTTCTCATACAATTGTTATGAATATTGCTCCTGAGGTAAAAGTTGAAACTATTAATGAAAAAGGAAAAAATCCTATTATTAAACTATCATCTCTAGATAAACAACTAGTTGGTCATGTAGCGGCAAAAATAAGATCATTTAGAAGACCAGAGCCATATAAAGGAAAAGGAATAAAATTTGTTGGTGAACAAATAAGAAGAAAAGCAGGTAAATCAGCATAATATGACAAATACTAAAACTTTTAGAAGAAATAGAATTAGACAAAGAATTAAGAAGGTGATTTCTGGTACCCCTGATCATCCAAGACTCTCTGTTTTTAGAAGTAATAAAGAAATATACTGTCAAGTAATTGACGATGTTAATGGAAAAACTCTTCTTCAAACATCTTCAAGAGATAAGGCGATTGTAGATCTTAAATTAAATACTAATGTTGAAATTTCCTTTAATGTAGGAAAATTAATTGCTGAACAAGCTATTAAAAAAGGAATTGAAAAAATAAAATTTGATAGAGGTGGATACCTTTATCATGGTAGAGTTAAATCCTTGGCTGAAGGTGCAAGAGAAGGCGGACTTAAATTTTAAATATGTATAAAAATTATAAAAATATTGAACTTGTTAAACCTGTTGGTTTAGACCTTAAAGATAAACTTGTTGGTATTCAAAGAGTAACTAAAGTAACTAAAGGTGGTAGGGCTTTTGGTTTTTCTGCTATAGTTATTGTTGGAGATGAAAACGGTGTAGTGGGCCATGGCCTAGGAAAAGCTAAAGAAGTTACAACTGCAATTTCAAAAGCTGTTGAAGATGCAAAGAAAAACTTGGTAAGAATACCAATTGAAAATGGTACTCTTCCTCACGAACAAAAAGGTAAGTTTGGTGGCTCTAGAGTTTTTATAAAACCTGCTGCTCCTGGTACTGGAGTTATTGCAGGTGGTGCAGTTAGAACAGTTTTAGAGGCTGTTGGAATTCAAAATGTACTTTCAAAATCTCAAGGATCTTCAAATCCTCACAATGTTGTGAAAGCTACATTTGATGCATTATTAAATTTAAGAAGTCCCTTAACAATTTCAAGACAAAGAGGGATTTCGCTAGATAAAGTTTTTAAAGGATGAGCAAAAAAATAAGAATAAAACAGGTAAGGAGTACGATCAAAAGAATAGAGTCTCAAAAAAGAACTCTTGAAGCTCTTGGTTTAAGAAAAATTGGAATGGAAGTTGAACATGAACTTACTTCTTCAATCAAGGGTATGGTTGATAAGGTAAGTCACCTTGTTGAAGTTAATTCTATAAAATAATAATTATGAGTTTAAATAATTTAAAACCTGCAAAAGGATCAAATACAACCAGTGGTAAGAGACTTGGAAGAGGACAGGGTTCAGGTAAAGGAAAAACCTCAGGTAGAGGACATAATGGTGCGCAGTCTAGATCTGGTTATTCAAGAAAAATTGGTTTTGAAGGTGGACAAATGCCACTTCAAAGAAGGATACCTAAATTTGGTTTTAAAAATATTAATAGAATTGAATATAATACTATTAATATTGATGACATTCAGACCCTTGTTGATGATAAAAAGATAAAGAAAGACTTAACTATCGAAAAAATGGTAGAGTTGAGACTTGTAAAAAAGGGAAGTCTTGTTAAAATTTTAGGTAGAGGTAAAATTGATGCTCCTGTTAACATAACAGCTAATAAATTTTCTGCTACTGCTGAAAAACTAATTGAAAAGGCCGGTGGTAAAATTACTAAGATATAATAATGAATAAGTTAGTAGACATAATAAAAAGTATATATAATATCAAAGAGTTAAGGGATAGGATTCTATTTACTCTTGGTCTTTTATTAGTCTACAGGCTTGGAGCTCAAGTTGTTCTTCCTGGTGTTGACTCACTTGCATTGTCTGATCTTTCTTCAAGATCTGATGGTGGAGGTCTTTTAGGTATTCTTAATGCCTTTACAGGTGGAGCCTTTGCAAATGCCTCTATTTTTGCTTTAGGAATTATGCCATACATATCAGCATCCATTGTAGTTCAGCTTATGGGAGTTGCACTTCCATATTTGCAAAAATTACAAAAAGAAGGAGAAAGTGGTAGGAAAAAGATTACTCAAATCACAAGATGGTTGACTATTTTTATTTGTACGGTTCAAGCTCCAGCATATCTTTATGGTTTAAGTGCTTTAGGTGTTCCTGATAGTGCCTTCATCTTCGGAAGAACTCCAATGTTTATTTTCACTTCAATTATAATTCTTGTAACAGGATGTATTTTTGCAATGTGGCTTGGAGAAAAAATTACAGATAGAGGTATTGGTAATGGAATATCTCTTCTTATAACAGTTGGTATTGTTGCTTCTTTACCTCTTTCATTTACACAGAATTTAATTTCAAGGATATCTGAAAGTAATGGAGGTTTAATAATGGTAGTTATTGAGCTTGCTGTATGGCTTGTAATTATTTTATTAAGTATATTATTAGTCATGGCTGTAAGACAGATACCAGTTCAGTATGCAAGAAGAAATTCTGTTCCTGGATCTCAATCATCAGGAATGGCTAAAAGACAATATATACCACTTAAGCTAAATGCATCAGGTGTTATGCCAATTATTTTTGCTCAAGCTCTAATGTTTGCACCTGCAACTATTGGAAGTGTTTTCGGAACATCATCAATTGGTCAATGGCTTCAAGCAAGTTTCTCTGATATTTTTGGATTATGGTATAATATTTTATTTGGGCTGTTAGTTGTAATTTTTACTTTTTTCTACACGGCGATAACTGTTCCAACTAATAAAATGTCAGATGATTTAAAAAGAAGCGGTGGTTTTGTTCCAGGAATTAGACCTGGAAATGAAACATCGGAATACCTTGATTCAGTAATGTCACATATAACTTTTCCTGGATCTTTATATCTAGCAGTAATTGCAGTTTTCCCAGCTATAGTTGTTCAATTAATTGGTATGCAGCAAGGTTGGGCTCTCTTTTTTGGAGGTACTTCTCTTCTAATTATGGTAGGAGTAGCAATAGATACAATACAACAAGTAAATGCATATTTACTTAATAATCATTATGATGGTCTTATGAAGTCAGGTTCAATGAGAAGTAAACCAACAATATAAATGGCAAAGCAGAAATCAATAGAGCAGGAAGGTAAGATTATTGAAGCACTCTCAAATGCTATGTTTAGAGTTGAGCTAGAGAATGGACATGTTGTTACAGCTCATATATCAGGTAAGATGAGACTTCATTACATTAAACTTTTACCTGGGGATAAAGTTAAATTAGAAATGAGTCCATATGATTTAACCAAAGCAAGAATAACATTTAGAATGTAAAACAAATCAAAATGAAAGTTAAAGCATCAATAAAAAAAAGAAGTAGTGAATGTAAAATCGTCAGAAGAAAAGGACGATTATATGTCATTAACAAAAAAAATCCAAGGTTTAAACAAAGACAAGGTTAATTATGGCAAGAATTTCAGGAATTGATATACCAAAAGAAAAAAGAGGAGCTATCTCTTTGACGTACATATATGGTATTGGTAAAAGCTTAGCAATTACAATATTAGATAATGCAAAAGTAGATCCTAACAAAAAAGTTGCAGATTGGGATGATAAAGACATTGCTAGTATTAGGGATGTGGTTGGAAGTCTAACAATTGAAGGCGAGCTAAGATCGGAAACTCAATTGAATATTAAAAGATTAATGGACATTGGTAGTTATAGAGGTATAAGACATAGAACAGGTCTTCCTTTGAGAGGTCAAAGAACAAAAAATAATTCTAGAACCAGAAAGGGTAAAAGAAAAACTGTAGCTAACAAGAAAAAAGCGACTAAGTAATTATGGCAAAATCAACTAATAAAAAAAGAAAAGTAATTGTAGATTCAGTAGGTGAGGCTCATATTAATGCTTCATTTAACAATATAATTATATCATTAACAAATTTAAAAGGTGAAGTAATTTCATGGTCTTCTGCCGGAAAAATGGGCTTTAGAGGTTCCAAAAAGAACACTCCATTTGCTGCTCAAACCGCTGCTGAAGATTGTGCAAAGGTTGCTTTTGATGCTGGGCTAAGAAGAATTAAAGTTCTTGTAAAAGGACCAGGTAATGGTAGGGAATCAGCAATAAGAACACTTCACAATAATGGTCTAGAAGTTTCTGAGATTATTGATGTAACCCCAGTACCTCATAACGGATGTAGACCTCCTAAAAGAAGAAGAGTTTAATTAATTAAAATATAAATGGCAAGATATACAGGACCAAAAACAAAAATCTCAAGAAAATTCGGTGAACCACTTTTTGGTGAAGATCGTACTTTAGAGAAAAAAAATTACCCTCCAGGTCAACATGGAAACAACAAGAGAAGGGCTAAAAAGTCTGAATATGCTGTTCAATTAATGGAGAAACAGAAAGCCAAGTATACTTATGGAATTCTTGAAAAGCAGTTTAGAAATATATATGATAAAGCCAACAGCGGTAAAGGTATTACAGGTGAATTATTACTTCAGCTTTGTGAATCTAGACTAGATAATGTTGTATTTAGAATGGGTATTTCAAAAACAAGAGATGGAGCAAGACAATTAGTTTCTCACAAACATGTGACTGTTAATGGCTCAATTGTAAATATTCCATCTTATACCCTTAGACCAGGTGATAAGGTTTCTATTAGGGAAAAATCAAAATCATTAAAGGCTATTGAGAGCTCTCTTATGGAAAATAGCTCTGAATATGATTGGATCAAGTTTAATAGAGAAAGACTTGAAGGAGAGTTTGTTACAGTTCCAGAAAGAGAGCAGATTCCAGAAAACATTAAAGAACAATTAATCGTTGAATTATACTCAAAATAAAAAATATGGCAATTTTAAACTTTCAAAAACCAGATAAAGTAATCATGATAGATTCTACGGAATCTCATGGTAAATTTGAATTTAGACCACTTGAACCAGGATATGGTTTAACTATTGGTAATGCTCTTCGTAGAGTTTTGTTATCATCTTTAGAAGGTTATGCCTTTACTTCTGTGAAAATAGAAGGTGTAGACCATGAATTTTCTACTATAGAAGGTGTTGTTGAGGATGTGACAGAAATCATTCTTAATATCAAGCAAATTAGATTGAAAAGACAAATTGATGATGTTGAAAACGAAAAAATAAATGTTATTGTAGGTAACCAAAAAGTATTAAAAGCTTCAGACCTTCAAAAGTTTATTTCTGGTTTTCAAATCTTAAATCCAGATCTAGTTATCTGTAGTTTAGAAAAAAATGTTAAACTTTCTATTGAACTGAATATTGAAAAAGGAAGGGGATATGTTCCTGCCGAAGAAAATAAAAAACAAAGTGAATCTATAGGAGTAATTGCAATTGATTCTATCTATACTCCAATTAAGAATGTTAAGTACGATATTGAGAATTATAGAGTTGAACAAAAGACTGATTATGAAAAATTAGTTTTTGAGATTGTAACTGATGGTTCTATACATCCAAAAGATGCTCTTACTGAAGCGGCTAAAATCTTAATACACCATTTCATGTTATTCTCAGACGAGTTAATAACTTTGGAAGCAGACGAAATTGCTCAATCTGAAACTTATGATGAAGAATCTCTTCACATGAGACAGCTACTTAAAACTAAACTTATAGATATGGATTTATCTGTAAGAGCATTAAATTGTCTTAAGGCTGCAGAGGTAGATACTTTAGGTGATCTTGTATCATTTAATAAAAATGATTTAATGAAGTTTAGAAACTTTGGTAGAAAATCTTTAACAGAATTAGAAGAATTGGTTATACTTAAAGGTCTTTCTTTCGGAATGGATCTTTCAAAATATAAATTAGATAAAGATTAAATTTTAAATAATGAGACACGGTAAGAAAAATATTAAACTTGGTAGAAAAACTGCTCATAGAAAAGCAATGCTTGCTAACATGGCTATTTCTTTATTACAGCACAAAAGAATTACAACTAGTTCTACAAAAGCTAAGGCTTTAAAAATATTTATTGAGCCATTAA
Source organism: Cryomorphaceae bacterium (assembly GCA_018646865.1). Taxonomy (GTDB): domain Bacteria; phylum Bacteroidota; class Bacteroidia; order Flavobacteriales; family Flavobacteriaceae; genus Marisimplicoccus. The sequence goes on from JABGTW010000069.1 coordinate 17,858, forward strand.
TTACCAAGTCTAAGAATGACAATGTTCATAATAGAAGATTATGTTTTAGTAAGCTAAGAAACAAAGTAGGTGTTCAGATTTTATTTGATGAAATTTCAAAAAAAATTGCTGATAGGCCAGGTGGTTATACAAGAATTATCAAGTTAGGTAATAGATTGGGTGATAATGCATCTATGGCAATGATTGAATTAGTTGACTTTAATAATATATATAACAACACCTCTTCGTCTAAAACAATTGATGAGCCAGTTGTAGAGTCCAGCGCTGAATAGTCGCTTTGAAAAAGTAATTAACAAAAGGATATATGTTTTTCATATATCCTTTTTTTGTTTAATTTTACTTTCCGAAATGTCCAACGAAAAAAGAAAAAAAGGTCTTGTACTATTAGCTGATGGTACCACTTTTTATGGTCGTTCTGCTGGTATCGAAGGTACTTCATATGGTGAAATTTGTTTTAATACAGGTGTAACCGGTTATCAAGAAATATTTACTGATCCTTCTTACTTTGGACAAATTATGGTCACTACTACTTCTCATATTGGTAATTATGGGATTAAGATGTCTGAATCTCAATCTCAAAAAATCTTTATTAGTGGGCTAATATGCAAAACCTTTAGCTCATTAAATTCTAGATCTAATTCTAAATCATTAAAAAAATGGTTTGAATCAAATAAGCTAGTTACTTTAAGCGAGGTTGATACTAGAGCACTAGTAAGATATATTAGAGACAATGGTGCTATGAATGCTGCAATTACTACAGAAGTTGATAAAATTGATGATATCCAAAAAAAATTAAAAGACTTTCCAATTATGGATGGTTTAGAACTTGCTTCAAAGGTTTCAACTACGAAGCCTTATGAATATGGTAATAGTAATTCAAAAATAAGATTAGCTATAATTGATTTGGGTATAAAGAAAAATATTCTTGATAATTTCTCCAGAAGAGATATTTTCATCAAGGTTTTTCCTTTTGATACTGATTTTGAGGAAATGATAAAATTTAAACCAAATGGCTTTTTTCTTTCAAATGGACCAGGAGATCCTAAGCCTTTAACCAAGGTAATTAATACTACAAAAAAAATATTAGATAAAGACTATCCACTATTTGGAATATGTTTAGGTCATCAGGTTATAGCTCTTGCTAATGGAATTAAAACCTATAAAATGTTTAATGGTCATAGAGGTATAAACCATCCTGTTATAAATTTAAATACAGGAAAAGGTGAAATAACATCTCAAAACCATGGTTTTGCTGTTGATTACGATACTGCGATATCAAATAAAGCTGTAAAAATATCACATAAACATCTAAATGATCAAACAGTTGCAGGTCTAGAAATAGATGGAAAAAAATGTTTTTCTGTTCAATACCACCCTGAGGCAGGACCAGGTCCTAATGATGGAAATTATCTTTTTGATCAATTTTTATCTAAACTTTAAAAATATGACTAAAATAAAAACTATTGTTGCTAGACAAATATTCGATTCAAGAGGTAATCCTACTGTTGAAACTGACGTTATAACTACAAATGGTATAATGGGTAGGGCTGCCGTTCCATCAGGAGCATCTACAGGTCAACATGAGGCTGTTGAACTTAGAGATGGGACAAAAAATTATATGGGAAAGTCTGTTTATAAAGCTGTTAAAAATGTGAATGATATAATTTTTAAAGAACTAGAAAATTTATCTGTTTTTGACCAATCTTTAATAGATTCAACGATGATAAATTTAGATAATACTCCAAACAAATCTAAACTTGGTGCTAATGCTATATTATCAGTATCATTAGCTGTTTCTAAAGCTGCAGCATTAGAAAAAAACATTCCACTTTTTAAGTATCTAGGCAATGAAAATTCAAATGTTCTTCCTGTTCCTTTAATGAACATAATTAATGGTGGCAGTCATTCTGACTCCCCAATTTCTTTTCAGGAATTTATGATTGTACCAGTTGGTGCTTCTAGCTTTAGTCATGCTCTACAAATCGGTAACGAGGTGTTTCATAATTTAAAATCTATACTTAAATCTCGAGGTCTTTCAACTGCTGTTGGTGATGAGGGAGGATTTGCTCCAGATTTAGATGGTACAGAAGATGCTATTAACACGATAATCAATGCAGTTGAAAAAGCAGGATACCAGATGAAAAAAGATGTTATGATTGCTTTAGATTGTGCTGCATCTGAATTTTATAAAGATAATCTTTATGATTATTCAATATTTGAAAAGAACAACACTACTCGATTAACTTCTGCTCAACAAGTTGATTTTTTGGTTGATCTTTGTGATAAATTTCCTATAATTTCAATTGAAGATGGAATGGATGAAGACGATTGGGATGGTTGGAAGCTTTTAACAGATAAGATAGGTGATAAAGTTCAATTAGTTGGTGATGATCTTTTTGTTACTGATATTTCTAGATTATCAAAAGGGATCAATGAAAGAATAGCTAATTCCATTCTGATTAAGTTCAATCAAGTTGGATCATTAACTGAAACAATTTCATCAATAAATCTAGCTGCTGAAAACAACTTTACTTCAGTTATTTCTCATAGATCAGGAGAAACAGAGGATTCTACAATTGCAGATTTATGTGTAGCTTTTAATACAGGTCAAATAAAAACAGGGTCAATGTCTAGGAGTGATAGAATGTCTAAGTATAATCAATTACTCAGAATTGAAGAGGAGCTAGGAGATAAATCTACATATCTTGGAAAAAGCGCCTTTAACTTGAACCTTTAGAAATTTAAATTTTATTTAATTTTTTTCTTAACTGCAGGTAATCTAAATTTGTATAAACACTTTATAGATGGATAAATCTGCAAAAATTGAATTTAACGGCAAGTCTTATACCTTTCCTGTAATAACTGGCTCAGAGAATGAAGAAGCAATTGATATTAAGAATTTAAGATCTGAAGTAGGTCTTATTACTTATGACCCTGGCTACAAGAATACTGGTCATTGTATCAGTAATATAACATATCTTGATGGTGAAAATGGAATATTAAGATATAGAGGTTATTCAGTTGATGAATTATGTCAGAAAAAATCATTTCTGGAGGTAACATATTTGTTGATTTTTGGTGACCTACCGTCTCAAGTTCAAATTGATAAATTTCAAAATGATATAAGAGAAGAATCACTTGTTGATGAAGATTTAAAACAAATCTTTAAGAGTTTTCCAAAATCAGCACATCCAATGGGTATTTTATCATCTTTAACATCTGCTCTTATAGCTTTTAATCCTCAAAATGAAACAAAGATTTCTTTGAAAGATGAAGATGATGTTTCTATAGATGATAAAATGTATTTATCTACGGTACGACTTCTCGCAAAGTTTCCAATTATGTCTTCTTGGACATTGAGAAAGATAAAAGGGTTACCATTAAATTACAGTGATAATAAACTTTCCTATACTGAAAATATTGCATACATGATGTTTGCTAAACCTAATCAAGAGTATGTTCAAAACGATATTATAGTTAATGCACTTAATACTCTTTTAATACTTCATGCTGATCATGAACAAAACTGTTCTACATCAACTGTAAGAATAGTTGGATCATCATATGCTGGTTTATATGCCTCTATCTCAGCTGGAATATCAGCTTTATGGGGTAGACTTCATGGTGGTGCAAATCAGGCTGTTATTGAGATGCTAGAGCTTATAAAAAATGACAATTCAGATATTGATAAATATCTGAACAAGGCTAAAGATAAATCTGATCCTTTCAGATTAATGGGATTTGGCCATAGAGTTTATAAAAACTTTGATCCAAGAGCAAAAATTATTAAAAAAGCAGCTGACCAAGTTTTAAATGATTTAGGAATCGAAGATCCAGTTCTTGATATTGCTAAATCAATTGAAGAAAAGGCTTTAAATGACGAATATTTTATTCAAAAAAAATTATATCCAAATGTTGACTTCTACTCAGGTATTATATATAGAGCTTTAGGCATTCCTACGGATATGTTTACTGTAATGTTTGCTCTAGGAAGAATACCAGGTTGGATAGCTCAGTGGAAAGAAATGAGAGAATCAAATAATCCAATTGGTAGACCAAGACAAGTTTATAACGGTCCAACTCATAGAACAATTTCATAAAATACCAGATGGAAATCAAATCAGAGATTTCAAACTTAACTTCTAATTTTTTAAATAAAAATTATGATATTAAAGTTGAAGAAATTGAAATCCAAAATACTAAAAAAGACTTTGATGGGGACATTACCATAGTCCTGTTTCCTTTTTTTAAGTTGATCAGTAAAGATCAAATTTCAGAATTTGGAAAATCTCTTGGTGAAAGTTTAATTAAAAGTTCAATTAATCTTATTAACTTCAATATAGTAGGTGGGTTTTTAAATCTTACAGTTTCTGATATATACTATCTTGATTTTTTAGACACTATTAAAGATGATTTAAATTTTGGAAAAATTGAAAGTACAAATGAAACTTATATTGTTGAGTTTTCATCACCGAACACTAATAAACCTCTTCATTTAGGTCATATAAGGAATAATCTATTAGGTTACTCTATCTCTAAAATTCTGGAAGCTAATGGAAAGAAAGTTCAAAAAGTTCAAATAATTAATGACCGTGGTATTCATATATGTAAATCTATGGTTGCATGGAAACAATTTGCCAAAGGAGCTAACCCTGAATCAAAAAAAATTAAAGGAGATAAATTTGTTGGTGATTACTATATAATGTTTGATAAGGTTCATAAAGATCAAATGAACGAACTTATTAATTCTGGTATTGATAAGGATATTGCTGCAGAAAATACAGAGATAATGAAAGCTGCAAAAGAAGAGCTAATGAATTGGGAGAAAAACAATAAAGAAACTAGGCAAATTTGGAAAATGATGAATGATTGGGTTTATGATGGGTTCGATAAAACATATGATTTGTTGGGAGTATCTTTTGATAAAAACTATTATGAAAGTGAAACTTATCTCTTAGGTAAGAATATAATGGAGGAAGGACTTAAAAAAAATGTACTGTATAAAAGAGAAGATTCATCAGTTTGGATAAATCTTGATAATGAAGGACTTGATGAAAAACTTTTATTGAGATCTGATGGTACATCTGTATATATGACTCAAGATCTAGGTACTGCAGTTCAAAGAATAGCTGATAATTCTAATGTTAGGGGAATGATATACACTGTGGGTAATGAACAAGATTATCATTTTAAAGTACTTTTTAAAATATTAAAGAAATTAGGGTATGATTGGGCTGAAAATTTATTTCATTTAAGCTATGGTATGGTAGATCTTCCATCAGGTAAGATGAAGAGTAGGGAGGGTACTGTTGTAGATGCAGATGATTTGATTTATGATCTCATTGATACTGTTAAAAAAACTACTGAGAGTTTAGATAAGTATAAATCAAATAATGAAAGTTTAGATTTTGATGAATATAAGAAGATAGCTCTAGGTGCTCTTAAATATTATATTTTAAAAGTTGACCCGAAGAAGAACATTCTATTTAATCCTGAAGAATCAATTGATTTAAGTGGAAATACAGGGCCATTTATTCAGTATGCTTATGTAAGAATTCAATCAATATTAAAAAAAGTTAATAAAGATATTTTAATTGACAAGAATTATCAGCTTAATGATAAAGAGAAAGAAGTTCTTAAGATAATATATGAATTTCCTTCAGTTATAATTAGTTCATATAAAGACCTTTCACCTGCACTTATTGCTAATTATCTATATGAATTAGTAAAAAACTATAATTCACTTTATCAAAATCATCATATATTAAATTCCAAGACAAAAGAGTCTACTTCAGTACGTATATTGATTTCGATTAAAGTAAGTCATATTATAGAATCTGGTAGTAATCTTCTAGGTATAGATTTACCAAATAGGATGTAAAAAAAAGTCACCCTAAGGTGACTTTTTAAGTTGTCTGTGTATAAAATTACTTAGATACAGCAAGGTTGTAAACAACAAGACCGAAACCGATTTTGTTAATTGCATTACCATTACCTGATAAGAGAAAAGCAAATGCAGCTAACATAGCAGCAAATCCGATCCAAAATGTAAAATCAACCAAGCTTAAATCAGTACCTAAAATAGGTACGATACTTAATAAATTTTCCATAAAATAAATTAATTATTGTTTATAGAGATTAAATTAAATAAAATAATGGATTAAAAAAAGATTATTTGAAAAAAAATCATATCTTTTTTTGTGAATATATCAATATTTTATGTACAAAATTATCAAATCAAGAATATCAATAATTCTTAGTTCTTTAATCTTAAGTTATTTTATTTTAGATGTTTATCAAAACATACTTGGGTTAGTTTTAATTTTATCTATTGGAGTAATAAATGGGGCTAATGACCTGTTGATAATTAAAAAATAAGATTGATTAAAGCAATATGTATATTTGAAAAAATAATTCTATGAAAATAATTGATGGGAAAAAAATATCTAATGAAGTTTTAGATGAGATTAAAGTATTAGTTGGTCATAGAGTGAAAAACAATTTAAAAATCCCTCATTTAGCTGCCGTGCTTGTTGGAGATGAGGGTCCTAGTCAAACTTATGTAAATAGCAAAATAAAAGCTTGCAAACGAGTAGGTTTTCAATCATCTCTTTTTAAGTTTGATAAATCTATATCTGAAAATAAACTTATTAACGAAATTCAAAAAATAAATATTAATGATAATATTGATGGTTTTATAGTTCAACTTCCACTTCCTGTGAAGATAAACCAGGAGAAAATACTTAATAAAGTTAACCCTGATAAAGATGTAGATGGCTTTCATCCTCTAAATTATGGTAAAATGGCCCTGGGTATTGAAACTTTTCTTCCAGCTACTCCTGCTGGAATCATTGAATTAATTCAAAGGTCTAATATAGATTTAAAAAGTAAAAAATGTTTAGTTATTGGAAGGAGTCAAATAGTTGGACGTCCTATAAGTATTTTACTAAGTCAAAATAAAATTTTTGGAAATGCAACTGTAACTGTTGCTCATAGTAAATCAGATAATTTAAAAGAATTATGTCTTGACTCTGATGTCATTATATCTGCAATTGGTATTCCAGAATTTATAAAAGGAGAAATGATTAAAACAGGATCAACAATTATTGATGTTGGAATATCTAGAGTTAATGATAACTCCTCAGTTAAAGGATATAAAATTATAGGTGATGTTGACTTTAAAAGTGTTTCAGATAAAGTTGGATATATTACCCCTGTTCCTGGAGGTGTAGGCCCCATGACAATAGCTATGTTATTAAAAAACACTCTTAAAGCTTGTAGTTTAAAAGATTAATTATTCAATTTTATTCATTAAGCTATAAATCTTTAAAATCAAGAGTCCAAATAGAACGCTAGAAATAATCAAGAGAATATTCCATCAAAAATTTTAGATCCAATTACAATCATAATTATATTTTAGTTGAGAACAACAGACTCATTTCTTTAAATGACTTAAATTCTATGGCATTTCCTGAATTATCATAAAAAAACATTGTCTTTTGTTCTCCTGGTAGTCCTTCAAATCTAATATATGGTTCTATTATAAATTGAATTTTATTTTCAGTTAATGATTTCGCAAATTTATCAAAGTCATCCCATGGAATAATAACTCCAAAATGAGGAATTGGAACAGATTTATTATCAACTTCATTATGATGTACTCTACCTTTATGTGTAGGGTCCGCATGAATCACTAATTGATGCCCAAAAAAATCATAATCTGCCCATTCATCTGATTCTCTTCCTGGCTTACAGCCTAAAGTATTTTGATAAAAACTTTTAGATTCAGATAAATTTTTTACAGGGATTGCAAGATGAAAAGGGGATAATTTTGTCATAAATGATTCAATATAATAAATATTTCTTTCTAATTTTTTTAAACTTTTCAAGACCCTGTTGCCATGAATCTCTAATTTCAGATTCACTTATACCTTCTATAATTTGTTTTTTAAGATTAGAAGACCCTGCTAACTTGTCAAAATCATTTCTAAAAAATTTATTTTTGTCCTCAAATTGATTATATGATTTTATAAGCCATTTAAGTTCAATCCTATTTATTGTTTTATAATTTCTAAGATCTTCTCCGCTAGATTTAATTCCTTTTAATTTTGGATTTTGACTTCCAAAATTTGATTGAGGTGTAAAGTAAAAATCTTTTTCAAAGTCTGGATGACCATATACTTGAAATTGAATTTTAGTTCCTCTTCCCACACTCACCTCTGTCTTTTCAAGAAAAGCTAAACTTGGGTATAGATATATTGATTGAAGATTAGGTAAATTCGGAGAAGGTCTTATACTAGGTTCATATTTAGACTTATGATTATAATTTTTAATTTTAACAACCTCTAAATCAGCTTTTAAATCACTCTCAAGCCAACCCTCTCCGTTTACCATTTTACCATACTCGCCAATTGTCATACCATAAACAATTGGAACTGGGTGTAATCCAATAAAGCTTTTATTTTTTATATCTAATACAGGTCCATCTATATAAAAAGAGTTAGGATTTGGTCTATCTAAAATTATTATTTTTTTATTTGTTCTAGATACAGATTCCATTGCGTAATGTAGAGTAGATAAATAAGTATAAAATCTAACACCGACATCCTGAATATCAAATATTACTACATCTATATCTTTAATATCGTTGTCATTAATTTTTCTATTTTTTCCATATAAAGAGAGAACTTTTATTGATTTATAATAACCATTTTCAATTTTCTCACCATCATCTTTGTCTCCTAAAAAACCATGTTCGGGACTAAATATTTTATCTATTTTAATACCTCTTTTTAATAGAGTGTCAATTAAATGAATACTCGAATTATTAGATCTTAATACACTTGTATTATTAGCTATTACAGCAATTTTTTTATTTACCAGTTTATCTATGTATAGATTTATCATTTCTGATCCTGGAATAATATCTTGAGAAGATAGACTTGTAATTGGAGAAAAAATGAGTATAAATAAAAGTGTATTTTTGAATAAAACATTTAATTTGAATTTACCTTTTTTCATATATAGAAAATTAAGAACTAGTAATGATAAAAGTAATATATCATCCCGTATAATAAAAATAGCAGTTATTTCTGTTTTTCTTGGAGTATTTGTTTCCTTGTCAGCTATTTCTATTGGTAAAGGTCTACAACTTGCGATTAAGGATAAATTATATAGTTTAAGTCCTGATATAGTCGTGTCTACATATGAAAATAATTCTCGTGGAATTGCCTCAGAAAAAATTAATAATTTTGAATTTATAGAAAGTGAAATAAAAGCAGCATTTCCAAGCTTACAATTTGAAAATATAATTGAAAAACCAACTTTAATTTCAAATAACAACTCATTTGAGACTGTTATTTTTAGAGGGGTCAGTGATGGATATAACTTTGATGATTTTAACAAATTTATAATAGGCCCTAAGATTATAGACATTATCACTAATCAAGAGATAATTATTTCAAAATCTTTATCTGATAAACTAGAAATTTTAGTTGGACATAATCTTACTCTCTATTTTAAAGTAAATAACAACCAGAGAATACCAAATCTAAGATCTTATACTGTAAAACATGTTTTTGATACTGATTTTCCTGATTTTGACAGTAACTATATAATTGGAAATTTGGGAACACTTCAAAATATTTATAAATGGGACACAAATGATTTTGCAAACATTGAAATATCTGTTGATGACAAATCTAAAATCTTTGAAATTGAAAAATCAATGTCCTCTCTAAAGTCTTTTGAAAAAAATAATTTATCAATCAAAACAATCCAATCTAAATATGATAATATATTTAGTTGGATTTCAATTTTTGATTTTAACATATTTATAATCAATTCATTAATGATTATAGTTGCAATAATTAGTGTAATTATTTCTCTGTTTATTTTGATTTTTGAAAGGATAAAAATGATTGGTATTTTATCTTCAATGGGCTCTACAAATAAATCTTTGAGTAAGATATTTTTATATCAGGGATTTGAAATTATTTTAAAGGGAATGCTGCCTGCAAATATTTTATTTTTAACTATATCAATAATTCAAAATAGTTATGGATTGATTAAGTTAAATCCAGATGATTACTATGTTGAATCAATTCCTTTTATCTTAGACCCTCTGTATATAATTTCTTTAAATCTTATCTTTATTTTAATAAGTTCTATTATTTTATCAATTACTTTCGTTTCAATAACAAGATTTACACCTAAACTTAATATAAATTCATAAATGCAATATTTTAATAATATTTTAGAGACTATAGGAGACACCCCATTAATTAAATTGAATAAAATAACTAAATCAGTTAATTCTGAAGTCTTTGTTAAGGTAGAAAGCTTTAATCCTGGTAATTCTGTAAAGGATAGAATGGCTGTAAAAATGATTGAAGACGCAGAAAAAGATGGTAAAATAAATCCTGGTGGAACAATAGTAGAAGGAACCTCTGGGAATACAGGTATGGGGCTTGCACTAGCAGCTATAATTAAAGGTTATAAGTTAATATGTGTCTCTAATGACAAGCAGTCAAAAGAAAAATTCGATGTCTTAAGAGCTATGGGAGCTAAAGTTATTGTTTGTCCAACTAATGTTGATGCGAGTGACCCTAGATCTTATTATTCAGTCTCAAAAAGAATTTCTCAAGAAACAAAAAATTCATGGTATGTTAATCAATATGATAATCCTTCAAATGCAATTGCACATTATGAATCAACTGGACCTGAGATATGGAAACAAACTGATGGTAAAATTGATCATTTCTTAGTAGGTGTTGGAACTGGAGGAACAATATCAGGTGTTGGAAAATTTTTAAAAGAAAAAAAGCCAAGTGTAAAAGTATGGGGAATTGATACTTATGGATCTGTTTTTAAAAAATATCATGAAACGGGAATCTTTGATGAAAACGAAATTTATCCATATTCAACTGAGGGTATTGGGGAGGATATTCTTCCAAAAAATGTTGACTTTGATGTAATTGATCATTTTGAAAAAGTTACTGATAAGGATGCTGCTATTTATACAAGAAAGTTAGCCAGAGAAGAGGGAATTTTTGCTGGAAATTCATGTGGAGCAGCAATTGCTGGAGTAATTCAATTGAAAGAGAATTTTAAAAAAAATGAAGTTGTTGTTGCCCTCCTTCATGATTCTGGAAGCAGGTATATAGGTAAGATATATAATGATGATTGGATGAAAGAAAAAGGGTTTATATAGTTAATCCCTAAAAGTTCCTTTTGGAAATGAAACTAGACTCTCAAATCCTTTTGAATTAAATGTTGAAATCCCAAAAATAAAGTTGTCAATTACAATTCCATCAAGGGTATAGTTATCTACTTTATCAATTATTCTACTATTGTCCCAAGTTGGAGAAGTAGTTTCTCGCCAGTAGATTTTATATCCTTTAATTGATTGATCATTTGGATGTTCCCATCTAAATTTAACACTAGGCTCTACAATTCCTCCAATTTTTATATTCTTTGGAGGTTTAGGAGAAGATGCAATACTTGCTAATGAAATTGCATTTACTGCTGTTAATTTAGCAGCATAATCAAAATTCACCCCTGATAAGACATCTCCATATTTTATTCCATTTTCAACTCTGATATCATTATGTTGTCGATTATAGTTTTCATGAGCTTCCATAATTCGAATTCCTGCAATCCCTTCATCATTGAAAGGTCTATGATGACCACCTCTTCCGAATCGGTCTAACCTGTAGATCATAATAGGATTAAGTTCAGGCATAATTTTTTTGACTGTTTTATAAACATGTCTTGCTAATTGTCTGGAATCCCCGTCATTTTCACCACCTCCGGTTCTCATATTAAGCCCACTAGAATATTTTGAATTAAAAAAAAATGGTTCTGAAAAAATTCTAAAACTTCTATTATCAATAACACCATCTACACCTTCTATATTTCCAATCATATCATTATTTAAAATCCCTATAACATCCCATCCATTTTTTTTAGCATATTTAGCTAAACTTCTACCTCCAAATAATCCTTGCTCTTCTCCACTTAATCCAACATAAATAATACTGTTCTCAAACTTATATTTTGAAAGAATTCTAGCAGCCTCTATAGTTCCAGCCATTCCACTAGCATTGTCATTTGCACCAGGTGAATCATCTTTATAATTTGTTGGATCTGAAATTCTGGAGTCAATATCTCCACTCATTATAATGAACCTATTAGGATTTGTTGTTCCTCTTTGAATAGCTACTACATTATAAATCCATGTTGGAAAAATAATTCTGTCCCCTTCTGTAACATAGCTTTTCTCATAAAAAACTTCCAAACAACTATTACAGTTACTCGAAATTGTTTCAAATTCTCTTTTAATCCATCTTCTAGCTGCTCCTATTCCCCTAATTTCTGAAATCGTATCACTTAATGAATGCCTAGTGCCAAAGGAAACTAGTTTTGTAATATCTTTTTCAATCCTTTCAGATGAAACCTTATCAATAATATTATAAAACATTGAGTCTTGAGCATTCAGATTTGGTAACCAAATAAGAAGAAATAATGAAATGCAGCAATATATTTTATTCACTAGAAGCAGTATTTATTTTCTGAAATTATTTTATTAGCAATTTTAGTTTTTAAATCAAATACATTAGGATTTTTAGAATAACTTAATTTTTCAATTATTGAAGAATAAATATCATCTTGATTATTGACATCAATTATACTATTTATTAAATCTCGTGATTTTTTTTGAACTACTTGAGAAGCCTCATAAATATATAGTCTTGTCATGTTTATTTGATCAAACTGATCATCCTCTGAGCTTCTTCCAATATTTTTAATAGTCCTTTTCAAAGTAGATTCAGAAAGATATGCTTCAATTGCTAAATCAGACAGACTTAGAAGAACTTGTTGATTTTTATCTATTTCTGGTCCATATTTTTCAAATGCTTTGCCTAAAATTAATAAGAAGATTCTTTTAATATTTTCAACTAAAATAATTTCATCTTTTAATATTTCAGACTTTTCATTTACAGATAATGATTTGTTGTTTACTATATCTTGGTAGGGTGTCATTATGTCGAGACTTCCTTTCATTGCTTTTTTTAATAACATACCTATGATAAGCATTCTGTTTATTTCATTTGTTCCTTCATAGATTCTTCCAATTCTAGAATCTCTCCATGCACTTTCAATAGGTGCTTCAGCAGAAAATCCCATTCCGCCAAAGATTTGTATGCCTTCATCTGCACAATTTTGCATATCTTCTGAAATAGCTACTTTTAAAATTGAACATTCTAAAGCAAACTCTTCAACCCCTTTAAGTTCAGATTCTTGTTTACTAAATCCATTTGATTGAAATTCATCTATTTTTGACTGAACATCACTAGCTGCTCGATAGCACGCAGATTCACCAGCATAACAAGATGTAGCCATAGTAGCTAGCTTTTCTTTTATTGCACCAAAACTTGAAATTGGTTGCTTAAATTGTATTCTATTGTTAGCATAATCAGTAGAAATTGAAATTGATCTTCTTTGACCATCAAGATTTCCAGCACCTAATTTTATCCTTCCAACATTTAGTGCATTCATGGCTATTTTAAAGCCACCATTTCTTTCTCCAAGTAAATTTTCTACTGGCACTTTTGTTTCTGTAAAAAATACTTGTCTAGTAGAAGACGAGTGTATTCCTAGTTTTTTTTCTTCTTCGCCAAGCTTAATGCCATTGTCAGAATCATTAGGGACAATAAATGCTGTTATGTTCTTGTCTTCTTCAATTCTTGCAAAAACAATAAATATTTTTGCAAATCCAGCATTTGAAATCCACATTTTTTGACCTGATATTTTATAATGAGAACCATCATCACTTAAGACAGCCTTAGTTTTACCAGAATTAGCATCTGATCCAGCTGTAGGTTCAGTTAAACAATAAGAGCCAAACCATTCGCCAGAGGCAAGTTTAGGTAAGTATTTTTGCTTTTGATCTTCATTGCCAAATAAATAAATAGGTAAAATTGCTATACCAGTATGAGCACCATAAGCTGTAGCTACTGATCCAGTAGTACCTGAAACATAGTCAACTGCTATCATAGTAGAAACAAAATCCATTCCCATTCCACCATATTTTTCTTCTAATGTAACCCCTAATAATCCAAGATCTCCAATTTTTTTCATTGCTTGAACTGTTAAATCGTAATTCTTCTCTTCATACTTCATCTTATCAGGCCAAATCTCTCTGTCCATGAAATCAACTATTGTTTCTTTCATCATTAGTTGTTCTTCTGAAAAGTCTTCGGGAGTAAAAATATCATCAGATAAAGATTCTTTGAGAAGAAATTCCCCACCCTTTAACATTATTTTATTTTCTGTAGGCATATTTATTTTATTAATATTTAAATTTCGTTTTTTAAATATTTAGACTTTTAAAATTTAAAAAAAATCTACAATACTCAAATCATTATATTAGTTATATTTCATTAATTATCAATGTTTTGTATAATATATATGACTATGTCTAGCTTAAAAAAAATATTTTAAAACTTTAATTCATTTTGTTAATCAACCATTCAAAACTATTATTGAAAACCATTACCCAAGGTGAATACACGTCATTTCTATCTTCAGGATAGTAAGCCCAATTATGTGGATATAAGGATCTTTCAATATGTGGCATCATTACAAGGTGTCTTCCATCATCTGATACAAGCATCGCAGTATTAAAATTTGAACCATTTGGATTAGCAGGGTAAGAGTCATATGAATATTTTCCAGCAATTGAGTATTTATTTTCTTTATATGGGAATACAAACTTACCTTCACCATGAGCTGACCAGACACCTAATCTACTTCCTTCAAGATTTTTCAACATTATCGAAGGAGATTCTTCAATATTGACAGTTGAGAAAATACATTCAAATTTTTGAGAGTCGTTATGAGTCATTTTTGGCTTTTCGGAATGGTTCTTATTGATAAGTCCAAGTTCAATAAATAATTGACATCCATTGCAAACACCTAAAGACATTGTGTCGTCTCTTTTAAAGAAGTTGTCTAAAGATTTTTTCGCTATGGGATTATGAAGGAAAGATCCTGCCCAACCTTTTGCTGATCCAAGCACATCAGAATTTGAAAACCCTCCAACTGCAACAAGTAAATGAATATCTTCAAGATTCTCTTCTCCTGATATTATGTCAGTCATATGAATATCTTTTACGTTAAACCCGGCTAATGTCAACATAAAAGCCATTTCTCTTTCTGAGTTACTACCTTTTTCTCTAATTACAGCTGCGTTTATTTTTTTATTTAAATTATTACCACTATTATCACCATTAAACCCATTTGGAAATCTATATTTAAGAGGTTGATTTTTATAATTATTATATCTCTCAATTGCTTTATTATTTTTACTTTGTTTTAAATCAAAATCTCTTGAAGTAGAATACCATATATCTCTATATTTATTTATACTAAAGAAAAAATCATTTTCAAAATTTTTAATCTGTAAAATACTATTTTCATTAGTATTTCCAATTTTAATACATTTAACATCTATAGACAGAAATTCTTTTTCTAAATCTTTTGCAGACTGAATAATAATTCCTGAATTTTCTGAGAAAAGTAATTTAGTAGAATCGCTACATCCAAGATCGGTTAGGTCTATATCCAGACCTACATTGTTTGAGCTAAAACACATCTCAAGTAAGCATGTGATTAGGCCTCCTGAAGAAATATCATGGCCTGATAGAATATTGTTGTTTGATATAAGATTTTGAACTAGATTAAAAGATTCTTTAAATTTATTAGAATCTTTTATTTCTGGTGACTCTGATCCAATTTTATTCAGTGTTTGAGCAAACGATGAACCTCCTAATTTATATTCATCAAATGATAAATTAATATAATAAATATTACCTAAATTTTTACTTAAAACAGGCTTAACGACTTTTCTAATATCATTACACTGACCAGATGCTGAAATAATTACAGTTCCAGGAGATTTAACTTTTAGTTCATCATATTTTTGAACCATTGATAATGAATCTTTTCCAGTAGGTATATTTATTCCTAATTCTATTGCAAAATTAGAACATGCCTCAACAGCTTGATACAATCTGGAATCTTCACCATCATTTCCACATGGCCACATCCAATTAGCTGATAGAGAGATTGACTTAATTCCATTTGCCAGAGGTGCCCATATAATATTAGTCAAAGACTCTCCAATTGAGTTGATGCTTCCAATACTTGGATCAATAAGTCCTGAGATTGGTGAATGGCCAATTGAAGAAGCTACTCCTGTATAACTATTATAATCTAAAGAAACAACACCACAGTTAGCAAGAGGTATTTGAATTTCACCAACTGTCTGCTGTTGAGCAATACGTCCGGTTACACACCTATCAACTTTATTTGTTAACCAGTCTTTACATGCAACTGCTTCAAGACTCAAAACATTTTCAACATGCTTGTAAATTTTGTTTGAGCCATATTCAATTTTATTAAATCTAGATGTTATTGTAATATCATTTAAAATCTTTTTTGGTGCATCTCCAAATAAGCTATCCAAATCTAGGTTTATAGTCTCTGTGTTATTTTTTCTATCAATTACTCTAAACTTATTATCTCCAGTAACCTTTCCAACTTTATATATTGGTGACCTTTCTCTTTCTGCAATTTTCTTTACTAGATCATAATCTTTTTCTTTAATTATTAATCCAATTCTTTCTTGTGATTCGTTTCCAATAATCTCTTTATAAGAAAGGGATGGATCACCAATAGGTAAAGAATCTAAATAAATTTCACCTCCAATATCTTCTACTAACTCTGAAAAACAATTTAAATGTCCTCCAGCTCCATGATCATGAATAGATATTATTGGATTTTCATTCATTTCAAATAAAGACCTAATGGTATTAGTAACTCTTTTTTGCATTTCTGGATTTGATCTTTGAACAGCATTAAGTTCAATGGCATTATTATAACTTCCAGTATCAGTTGATGAAACAGAAGCACCTCCCATACCAATTCTATAATTATCCCCTCCAAGTAAAATAATAATATCACCCTTTTTAGGAGATTTTTTCATAGCTTGTTTAAGTTCTCCATAACCAACACCCCCTGCTAGCATTATTACTTTATCATATGAGTGTAACTCATTATTTTCATTATGTTCAAAGGTTAATAGAGATCCAACAATTAGAGGCTGACCAAAACAATTTCCAAAATCAGAAGCACCATTAGAGGCTTTTATTAAGATATCGACAGGAGTTTGATATTTCCAATCTCTTTCAGGTATGTTTTTTTCCCATATTTTGTTAGTATTCAATCTAGAATATGGAGTCATATAAACAGCAGATCCTATAAGTGGAAGAGACCCTGTTCCCCCAGCAGCTCTATCTCTTATCTCACCACCTGATCCAGTTGCAGCTCCATTATATGGTTCAACAGTTGTAGGGAAATTATGAGTTTCGGCTTTTACTGAAATAATGCTTTCAATTTCTTTATTTATAAAATAACTTGATTTATCTCCTCTTTTTGGTTGAAATTGATTGATTTTAGGCCCCCCAATGAAAGCAACATTATCAGAATAGGCAGATACAATAGAGTTTTTATTTTCTTTTGAAGTTGATTTGATTAGCTCAAATAAGCTATTACTTTTTTCCTCTCCATCAATAATAAATTGGCCATTAAAGATTTTATGTCTACAATGCTCTGAATTAACTTGAGAAAAACCATAGACTTCAGAATCTGTTAATTTTCTTCCAATTTTTATAGAAAGACCCTGTAAGTATGAAATTTCGAAATCATCTAGTGCAAGTCCCTGTTCATCATTATATTTTTTGAGATCATCTATTAAATTAATTTTTTCAGGTATATGATTCTTTTTAAAGATGTTTTGATTTAGAGTTTTGTATTCTTCATGAATCATTCTATCATATTCTGTAGAGATTAAATAACTAACAAAGACTTCAATTCGATTTATATACTTAAGCCCCATATTTCTTGTTATCTCAACAGCATTAGTACTCCATGGAGTTATCATCGAAGATTTAGGACCAATAAATTTTTCTGTTATTTCCTCAACTTCAATTATATTTGAATCAAGTACCCAAGATAATTTTTTAATACTTTCAATTGATAATCTTTCAGAAATTTCAACTGCAAATACTTTTAATTTTGGGTTACCAAAAAATAATATCATTATAGAAAATTAAGCTGTAAATTTAATTGATTTAGACTTAGATTTGAAGCTCATTCATATTTTTATATGAAGAATTTGAGTTGATAAGTTCTTCATGAGTTCCTTGAGCTATAATCTTGCCTTTATCAATAAGTATGATTTTATCACACTTCTTTATTGTTGAAAACTTATGAGCAATTATCAAAGATGTTTTTCCACTCATTAATTTATCAATTGCATCTTGAATCTTTTTCTCAGATTTACTATCTAATGATGAGGTAGCCTCATCTAAAATTAGAATTGACGGACTCTTTAACATTGCTCTAGCAATAGTTAATCTTTGTTTTTGACCTCCAGATAGCTTGTTTCCATAGTCTCCAATCATGGTATCGTATCCATCAAGCTGTTGTTCTATAAACTCATGTGCATTTGCCTCTTTTGCAGCATTAATTACATCTTCTTTTTTAGAGCCTAGGTTTCCAATTTTTATATTATTTAAAATTGTATCATTAAATAAAATTGATTCCTGGGTAACAATTGAGATATTCCTATACAATGACTCTTTTGTAATTTGAGATATATTATTATCGTCAATTAGAAGATTACCAGATCTAGTATTAAAGAATCCATTTAAAAGATTAGCTATGGTAGTTTTTCCACTTCCTGAGGATCCAACTAAAGCTACACTTTCTCCCTTATTAATAGTAAAGCTTATTTTATCTAATATTTTTGCTTCACCATAGTTAAATTCAACACTATTAAAAGTTATTCTATTTTCAAATTTTACAAGCTCTACATTTCTTTTTTGATCTTGCTTATCTTTATTAAATTCAATTATTTCAAATACTCTTTCAGCAGCAGCATTTCCTTTTTTTATACTATAAAATGACTTACTAAGGTTTTTTGCTGGAGTTAAAATATTATAAGCTAACCCCATAAAAACTATAAAGGTTGTGCCTGATATAGTTTCACTTATCAAGACCATTTTACCTCCAAACCAGAGTAAAACTCCTATTACAAGAATACCCATGAATTCACTAAAAGGACCAGCTAAATTCTTTCTATTTATTACTTTATTTGAAAACTTATAAAGCAAATTATTTATTCTTTTAAACTTATCAAGAAAAAATGATTCTGATAGGAATGATTTAATAACTTTTTGTCCACTAATAGTTTCATCAATTATTGATAAAAAATTACTTTGTTGTTGCTGAACCTCTTTAGAGTCTTTTCTAAGTTTCTTGCCAATTATTGAAATTATAAAACCAGATATTGGGATAAACAAAGTCACAAACAAGGTTAATCTTGGGCTAATTGTGAACATTACAATCAATGTAAATAAAATAGTAAGTGGTTCTCTTACCATCAATTCTAAAATTGAAAGATATGATGTTTGAATTTCTAGAATATCAGCAGTTATTCTTGACATCAAATCTCCTTTTTTCTTATTTAGAAAATATGAAATAGGCATATTTAATACTTTAGAATATAAATTTTCTCGAAGATTTTTTAATAATCCATTTTTTACAAATGTTATATTATATAATGCTAGATAATTAAATATGTTTTTCATTAAAAAGAAGAAAATAACTATTCCTACTACTAATATTAATGTTGATGAAACATCAGTTTCTAGTTGATTAGACAAATAATAGTTAAAGTAATTTTCAGCATACTCTCTAATATTACCAATTCCAGTATATACAGGTTTTGTATAAACCATTTCAGTTTGTTTAAATAATACATCCAGCATTGGAATAAATGAAACAAAAGCTAGAGCACTAAAAATTGCGTAAAGAATATTAAATAATACATTTAGTAATCCAAAGTAGGAGTAATCAATCCCATATTTTAATACTCTTGTAAAATAGCTCATTTAAAATGTCTTATTTTTTATTGAATAATTATCCTTATTAACATTATTTTTTAATATTATTTCAGATATAAAGCCTGCAATAAAAAATTGCACACCTAGAACCAATGATATTAATGCTATGTAAAATTCGGGTCTATTAGTGATAAGTCTAGAACTAGTGTCAATAAACAATTTATTATAACCTAGGTACATTGTAAATAATATTCCTACAAAAATCATTAGTGTTCCTAATGATCCAAAAAAATGCATAGGCCTTCTACCGAACTTATTTATAAACCACAGGGTAATTATGTCTAAAAAACCTCTAATGAATCTTTCATTTCCGAATTTACTTCTTCCATATTTTCTAGGCTGATGCATTACTATATGTTCACCAATTTTATTATATCCTTCATTTTTTGCAAGTATTGGAATGAATCTATGCATATCAGCATATAAGTTGATAGATTTTATAACCTCTTTTTTATACACTTTAATTCCACAATTAAAATCATTAAGATTAATTCTAGAAAAAATTCTTGCTACAAAATTAAAAAATGAGGAGGGGATCCTTTTTAAAAAAAATGAATCATATCTTTTCTTTTTCCAACCTGAAATCATATCAAGATTAGAATCAATAAGTTTATCAATCATTACAGGAATTTCTTCAGGTGAATCTTGAAGATCCGCATCAAGAGTAGCAACATATTCTCCTTTTGCCTCAGAAAATCCAACTCTTAAAGCTTGTGATTTACCATAATTTCTAGTAAATGAAATGCCCTTCACATTATTATTAGTATTGGCCAATTCTTCAATTATTTTCCAAGATGAGTCATCACTTCCATCATCAATGTATATAATTTCAATTTCTAATTCCAAATTTTCAAAAGATTTAAAAATCCATGAATTGAGCTCCTTCAGAGAATCAGACTCATTTAATAGGGGTATAATAATTGAAACATCCATATAATTTACTATGCTGTCCTATTTTTTTTGACAGCTAATCCAGTAAGTAATGAAATAAGACTACCAAAAAATAGTGAAACAGTTATTCCAATTGCAGAAGAAAGAAATGGATTTGCAAAAAATTCAAAAGCACCTTCAATTCCCTCTATCATTTCATCAGTAAGCTCTGGATTTTGATCAATTGCCTGATTTATTGCATACTGCATAGCCTTACTCATAGTCTCAGGATCTAATACATATCCTTGAAATAGACCATATAGAATTCCTATTGAAGATCCAAGTGCGACTATTCCAATACCTATTTTCATTCCTTCTCCTAGACTTATAAATCCTTCATTTGCTTGTTTATAAGCTAGCTGCCCAAAAACTATAGATCCAGCCATTATTAATAACCCTGTCCATTGTTGAATTGAAGAGTTTTGATAATGCATGTCCATTATAAATAACATTAATGAAAATGCAACGGATAGTCCACCCATAATTATACCGTAGTTTAATACTGTAGACTTAATAGTACCTTTAGATTCTAACATTTTGTTTGTATTAATTTGTTTCAAGTAAAATTAAGCAATTATAATGACAGGATATATGAAAAAAATTTTAAATTTGCACTCACTTTAAAATTATGAAGAGTAATACACATCCTGATAACTATAGATTAGTAGCCTTCAAAGATATGTCTAATAATGATATGTTTATTACAAAATCTACTGTTGAAACAAAGGAAACTACAAAGATAGATGGTGTTGAATATCCTCTTTTTAAGCTTGAAATTTCTAGAACATCTCATCCTTATTATACTGGTAAGTCTAAACTTGTAGATACAGCTGGTAGGGTAGATAAGTTTAGAAGTAAATATGCAAACTTTAATCAAGCTCCAAAGTCAGAATCTAGCGAACCTGTCGAGGATGTGAAAGCTGATCAAGTAATGGAAACTCCTGCTGTTGAGGAAACTCCTGTTGTTGAGGAAGCTCCTGTTGTTGAGGAAACTCCTGCTGCTGAGGAAACTCCTGTTGTTGAGGAAGCTCCTGCTGAATCTAACGATTCTGATCCTTCATAGATAATTCTCAAGTTTTGTCAACATCTAAAGTTACTATTGAATCTAAAAGAAAGATTTCTACCGTTTCAATTCATACGTTAGGTTGTAAACTAAATTTCTCTGAGTCTTCCTATATTTCAAAGTCTCTTGAAGACAATGATTTCAAAATTGTAGAATTTAATGAATATGCAGATGTGTATATAATTAATACATGTTCGGTAACAGAAAATGCAGATAATAAGTTTAAACATTTTGTGAAACAAGCTCTAAAAATAAACCCAGAAGCTTTTATAGCTGCTATAGGATGTTACGCTCAACTTAAACCCAAAGAGTTATTATCCGTTAATGGTGTTGATTTAGTTTTAGGGGCTGCTGATAAGTTTAATCTATTGGATTATTTAAAAAATATTGATAATGATTATTCAAATAAAATTCATTCATGTAATATTAATGAAGTAAACTTTTTTAATGAAAGCTACTCTTTAAATCATAGGACTAGAGCATTTTTAAAAGTTCAAGACGGATGTGATTATAAATGTAGTTTTTGTACTATACCTTTAGCTAGAGGTAAATCAAGAAGTAATACAATATCAAATGTTGTATCTAATGTTTATAAAATTGCCTCTCAAGATGTAAAAGAGATTGTGCTGACAGGAATAAATCTTGGAGATTTTGGAAAAACTGTTAATAAAACTAATGATTCCAATTTCTTTGATCTTGTTAAAGAGTTAGACAAATTAGATCTTGATTTGAGATTTAGAATATCTTCAATAGAGCCAAATTTATTAAGTGATGAGATAATAGAATTTATCAGCACTAGTAAAAAGTTTGTTCATCACTTTCACATTCCTTTGCAAAGTGGAAGTGATACTATCTTAAAGTCAATGAGAAGAAGATATGATAGTAAATTATATGAGAGTAGAATAAATAAAATTAACAAGTTAATGCCTGATGCATGTATTGGTGTTGATGTAATTGTTGGATTTCCTGGTGAAGATGATGATAAGTTTTTAGAGAGCTTGAGTTTTTTGGAAAAGTTAGATATTTCTTACTTACACGTTTTTACATATTCAGAGAGGGATAATACTCATGCTATTACTTTACCAAAAATAGTTCAATCAAATATTAGATCTAAAAGAAGCAAACTATTAAGAATTTTGTCTAGTAGGAAAAAAGCAGACTTTTACAAAAGAAACATAGGTAGTACTCATAATGTATTGTTTGAGTCTGAAGTTAAAAACGGATTTATTGAAGGATTTTCACCAAACTATATTCGTTTTAGAAGAAAATGGGATTCGAGTCTAGCTGGATCTCTAGTTGAATCAAAATTTATGGAAATTGATTCTCAGGGTTTTGCAATTTAATATTTAATTACAATTTAATTCCTACAGGGAGTAAATGTTTAAAAGCTTTATTTTTTCTAACAAAACCTGCTATTCTAGGTGAAGTGGGAACAACTCTTAAGTTTTTGCTTTCAATAAATTCAAGTACCTTAATTATAAAGTCTTCTTCAAAAGATTTCTCACTAACAGTATCTGGTATATGAATTTTAGTTAAGAATATCTTTCTTTCTTGTTCAGCGTATTCTATCCTAGCTAATGAGTCTGAAATCTTGACTTCAAATTGTCTTAAAAACTCATTATTTTCAATTACTATTTGATTCATAAATAAAAAAGCTGAATTGCAAAGATAAAAAAAAATCTATTGAGGATAAAAAAACTTGATACTAAATTCTTTTCATCTGTTCCTGCATCAATTTAATTTGAGCAGTCAACATATTGTGGGTGTCATGAGCTTTTGCTTCACTTAGAAGTCCTTGAGCTTCTCTTTTTCTTCTTTTTTGCATCATAATTCCTGCAAGGCTTAGTTTTGCCATTGCAATGTCATGCTTCATGCTAAGACCAAGTTTTAGAGATTCACGAAAATGTTTTTCTGCAATTGTTAGGTTCTTCTGTGATTGGATTAATCCATGCAGATAATAATAGAAACCTTGTTGTTTCTGCACTAATGCTGATTTAGGATTCTTTATATATTTAAGAATTCTTTCAGTTCTATCAAAATTCTGCTTTCTTAGACTCAGAAATGCAAAAATTAAAACTTCATTTTTAAAATATAGTACAATTAATAGTATTGATAGAATAATTAAAAATATTCCATTACCTATAAAAGTTTCTGTAATTTGATAAACTCCATATCCTAGGAGTAATATC
This sequence comes from Cryomorphaceae bacterium, assembly GCA_018646865.1. Lineage (GTDB taxonomy): Bacteria > Bacteroidota > Bacteroidia > Flavobacteriales > Flavobacteriaceae > Marisimplicoccus. The sequence goes on from JABGTW010000069.1 coordinate 42,073, forward strand.
GAAGCTATAAGCTTAATTATTTTTGGTATCATATATGTTGCAAATTTACAATTTAAAAATATTTATATGAAGTTGATTAAAAAGATATTATATTTGCCACCGATTAAATAGACAATTGTGAAAAGGACGTATCAACCATCTAAGAGAAAAAGAAGAAATAAGCACGGCTTTATGGACAGAATGTCATCAGCCAATGGACGAAGAGTGCTTGCAGGAAGAAGAGCAAAAGGTAGAAAAAAATTATCTGTTTCTGATGAATCTCGTCACAAGAAATAATTTTTAATAACTTTTTAAAGATGGTGCTTTTACAGCACCTTTTTTTTTATATTTTAGTGTGATTTATGCCTAAGGATAAAAATATTAAATCAATTCTAATAATTGGTTCAGGACCTATAATAATTGGTCAAGCCTGCGAATTTGATTATTCAGGATCTCAAGCTTTAAGATCTCTTCGAGAAGATGGCATCAAAACAGTTTTAATAAATTCAAATCCTGCTACTATTATGACTGATCCATCAATGGCAGATCATATTTATCTAAAACCACTTACCATTAAATCTATTTCTGAAATTCTTGAAATTCATAGTGATATAGATGCAGTATTACCAACAATGGGAGGGCAAACTGCATTAAATCTTTGTATAGAAGCTCAGGAAAAAGAAATTTGGTCAAAACATTCTGTTGAAATCATAGGTGTAGATATAGATGCAATTGAAATAACAGAGGATAGAGAGAAATTTAGAACATTATTAAATGAAATTAATATTCCTGTTGCTCCTGCTGAGAGTGCTTCTTCATTTTTAAAAGGTAAAGAAATAGCTCAAAAGTTTGGTTTTCCACTTGTAATTAGACCATCATTTACTTTGGGAGGTACAGGTGCTTCTATAGTTTTTGAAGAGGACAAATTTAATGATCTTTTAACTAGAGGTCTAGAATCATCTCCTATACATGAAGTACTTATAGATAAAGCTCTAATGGGATGGAAGGAATATGAACTAGAATTGCTTCGTGATAAGAATAATAATATTGTAATTATTTGTACAATAGAGAATATGGATCCAATGGGTATTCATACTGGAGACTCTATAACAGTTGCTCCTGCTATGACTTTATCTGATACTACTTATCAGAAAATGAGAGACATGGCAATTAAGATGATGAAAAGTATAGGAGACTTTGCAGGAGGGTGTAATGTTCAATTTGCTGTTAGTCCAGATGAAAATGAAGATATAATAGCAATTGAAATAAATCCTAGAGTTTCCAGATCCTCTGCCTTAGCATCTAAGGCTTCTGGATATCCTATTGCAAAAATTGCTGCAAAATTAGCTCTTGGCTATACATTAGATGAATTAAGTAATCAGATCACAAAATCTACCTCTGCTTTATTTGAACCTACACTGGACTATGTTATTGTAAAAATTCCAAGATGGAACTTTGATAAGTTTGAGGGATCTGATAGAACTCTTGGTTTGCAGATGAAATCAGTAGGAGAGGTAATGGGAATTGGAAGATCATTTCAAGAAGCTCTTCATAAAGCTACTCAGTCACTTGAAATTAAAAGAAATGGACTTGGAGCAGATGGAAAGGGTTATAAAGATTACAACACAATCATAAATAAACTAAAGAATGCAAGTTGGGATAGAGTCTTTGTCATATATGATGCTATTCAAGCTGGAATTTCAATAGAAATGATTCATGAAATAACAAAAATTGATATCTGGTTCTTAAAGCAATATGAAGAACTTTATCAATTAGAAAAAGAAATTTCTAATCTTAAAATTGATAATATTGAATATGATATCCTTTTTGAGGCAAAACAAAAAGGATTTGCTGACAGACAAATAGCATATATGTTAAATTGTCTAGAGAGTCAAGTTTATAAAAAAAGAGATGAATTAGGAATTAAAAGAATCTATAAACTAGTAGATACATGTTCTGCTGAATTTCCGGCGCAAACCCCATATTATTATTCGACTTTTGAAGAAAAAATCAAGACAAAAGATAATTATGAGTTCTCTGAAAATGAAAGTATAGTATCAGAAAAGAAAAAAATTGTGGTATTAGGATCTGGTCCAAATAGGATCGGACAAGGAATTGAATTTGACTATTGCTGTGTCCATGGTGTCCTTGCAGCTAGTGAATGTGGGTATGAGACTATAATGATCAATTGTAATCCTGAAACCGTTTCTACTGACTTTGATATATCTGATAAGCTTTATTTTGAACCTGTTTTTTGGGAACATATTTATGACATAATAAGACATGAAAATCCCTTAGGAGTTATTGTACAACTTGGAGGTCAAACTGCATTGAAACTTGCAGAAAAATTAGATCGATATAATATTAAAATTATTGGCACTGAATATAAATCACTTGACTTGGCAGAGGACCGAGGAAGCTTTTCAAATTTATTGAAGGAGAATAAAATACCTTATCCTGACTTTGGTGTTGCTTCAAGTGCAAATGAAGCAGTAGAGTTATCTTCAAAATTAAATTTTCCTATTTTAATTAGACCTTCATATGTTCTTGGTGGGCAAGGAATGAAAATTGTAATCAATGAAGAAGAATTAGTAGAACATGTAGAAGATCTTTTATCTAAAATACCTAATAATAAACTTTTACTTGATAATTATCTCGATGGAGCTATTGAAGCCGAGGCTGATGCAATTTGTGATGGTGAGGATGTTTATATAATTGGTATTATGGAGCATATTGAGCCATGTGGTATTCATTCAGGTGATTCAAATGCAACACTTCCTGTTTTTAATTTGGGTGAATTAATAGTTCAACAAATAAAAGATCACACTAAAAAAATTGCTAAAGCTTTAAATACTATTGGTTTAATCAATATACAATTTGCTATTAAATATGAAAAGGTATTTATAATTGAAGCTAATCCAAGAGCTTCAAGAACTGTACCTTTTATATCAAAGGCTTACGGGGAGCCTTATGTTAACTATGCTACTAAAGTAATGCTTGGAGAGAATATGTTAAAAGATTTTGATTTTAATCCTAAATTAGAAGGATATGCAATTAAACAACCCGTGTTTTCTTTCAATAAATTTCCTGATGTAAACAAACAACTTGGACCTGAGATGAAAAGTACTGGTGAAAGTATTCTTTTTATAGATGACTTAAATGATGAGTCTTTCTTTGAACTTTATTCAAGAAGAAAAATGTACTTAACTAAATAATTATTCAATTATTTTATCGTCAATAATAATTCGTTGGAAAAACTCCTCATTAGGTTTTTCTATTTCCTTATAATTATTAGTGCTAATACTTGATGAAGTATTTCCCATTATTTGATCAATAGCAATTTTTAAAAGAGGTTCCTCAGAATCACCTAGTACACCAGGATTCAATAAAGATTCTTTAATAAATATATCTGGTTCAAGACCATTTGGAAAATCTGTATATCCAGCAACATTTCCAATTTTAAGAACTATAGGTTGCATTGCATACATATGATTAGGATTTTTATCTTTTGATTCATTTATATAATCATAAACAGTAATAGATCCTTGATTTTTACCGACTGTAAAATCTCCAATGTGTATAACATCTATATATGGATCTAGACCATTTATCAATAACTCACTTGCAGATGCAGTTCTCGCAGAAGTTAGAACAAAGACTCTATTTAGATTTAGAGACGCTATTGACTGATTATTTTCTAGTTTATTAGTAAACTTATTTAAAAGTGATTCTGGACTATTTTCATTCCAATAATTCATGAGTTTAGAATTCCACCTTTCTTTTGCAAAAACCTGATTGTTAAATTGACCAGTAATCATTGAAGCTAGATTTATTGAAGTTGATATTCTTCCGCCAGGATTGTATCTTAAATCAATTACAAGCTCTTCAGCTCCATTAGATAAGAAATTTGAAAAAACATCATTAAGTTCAGAATTATAATCTTTGTTTTCTGATTCAACAAGCCCAAGAAACTGGTTATACATTAGATAAGCAATTTTTTTACCACCACTATCTATAACTTTGGATATATGTACAGGATTTTTAACAATTCTTGATTTTACAAGAGTTAAATTCTCTTGTCCCGGGATTATATTAGCACACTCATTATTTACATTGTAACTAAGTTCAGAGAATTTAATTGAGTAAGTATTGTTTTCATTATTAAAGAGAAGATCTCTGTAATTGTCTCTAGTAAGTTTAGTACCATTTATTTCACTAAATATCATACCTCTTTTAATACCCTTAGACTCTGCATCAGAATTTTTATGAACATATCTAACAAAGCCAAATATATTTTGATCATTACACTCAACGTAAAGACCAAACTCCATACCATCAGAGTTGTCTATACCTTGAAGCATATTCTGAAGTTCAATGTAATCATCTACAATCCAACTAAAATCATCATCTGGATGTAATAGTGAATTAAAGAATGATTCTGGATTCGAATTTTGACTAAGATAATATGCATAATCAGATTCATTTTCTGATTTACTGTCTGATAAATTAACAACACTTTCTTGCCAATAGTAGTATTGATTTAGGCCTTGCCAAATAAAGTCACTAATTTCAAGATCTGTTTCAAGTCTAATTATATTAGGATCATCATCATCATTTTTTTTACAACTACTAAAGATGACTATACTTGCTAAAAGTAAAAAATTGATTTTTTTCATTAACATAAAAGTAAAACTATATTCCAGTGTAATTGTAGGGTGAGATTTGTTTTAACTCATTTTTAATACTATTATCAACATCAAGTTTATCAATAAATTCATGCAAAGACTTTTTATCAACCTTTTCATTGCTTCTAGTAAGTTCCTTCATTATTTCATATGGATTACTATATCCTTCACGTCTTAAAATTGTCTGAATTGCCTCTGAAACTACAATCCAATTATCTTCAATATCTTTATTAATCTTTACTTCACTAACATAGATTTTTTTTAATCCTTTAAGTAGAGATTCAAAAGAAATGAGTGTATGACCAAAAGGAACTCCGATATTCCTTAAAACTGTACTATCGGATAGATCTCTTTGTAGCCTTGATTTAGTTAGTTTATTTGAAAAAAAATAAAATGTTGAATTAGCTAAACCTAAATTTCCTTCAGAATTTTCAAAATCAATAGGATTTACCTTGTGAGGCATAGCAGATGAACCAACTTCATCTTTAATAATTTTTTGTTTAAAGTAGTCATTTGAGATATATGTCCAAATATCTACACACATGTCTAAAAGAATATTGTTAATTCTTCTACAATTGTCACATAAAGCAGCAAAGGAATCATAATGCTCAATTTGTGTTGTTGGGAATGAATAGTTTAATTCCAATTCTTTTTCAATAAAATTTTCTCCAAATTTTTTCCAATCAATATTGGGATAAGCCACTTTATGAGCATTGAAGTTTCCAACGGCACCAGCAAATTTTGCAGAATTGGGTATACTTTTTAAAGATTTTATTTGTTCATTTATCCTAGTCCAAAATACTTTAAATTCTTTTCCAAGTTTAGTTGGTGATGCGGGTTGACCATGAGTTCTAGCAATTATTGTAACATCTTTGAGCTCTTGACATTTGTCATCAATTGCATTAAGCACTTTTTGAATTTTTGGCATGTAAACATTATTAATAAAATCTTTTATAGATAATGGAATGGCTGAATTGTTAACATCCTGAGATGTAAGACCAAAATGTATGAATTCCTTGAATTCACTAATACCTAGAGTTTCAAATTTCTGTTTTATAAAATATTCAACTGCTTTGACATCATGATTTGTAATTTTTTCAATTTTTTTTATTTCAATTGCATCTTTATTTGAGAAATCAATATATATTTTTCTTAGTTCATCAAATTTATTAGGATTGAAATTATTTAATTGTGGTATTCCTAGATTACAGAGAGAAATAAAATATTCAATCTCAACTTTTAATCTATAAAAAATTAATGCTCTTTCACTAAAATAGTCACTTAAAACTTCTGTTTTCTCAAAATATCTTCCATCTATAGGAGATATTGAATTTAAATTGAACTCATTCATTGTGTAAAGATAAGCTAACTGGACAGTATATTAAAATTCAAGTAACTTGTATTCATCATAACATTCACTAATAGCCTCCATTATTTGTAGGTCATTTGCTTGTTGAATAAAAGTGTCTGAGAAATTACAATTTCTTAGAATTTCATCAAT
>JABGTW010000022.1 GCA_018646865.1 Cryomorphaceae bacterium
CCTCTTTTAATTAAGGGGGTTTTTCTAAATTAGAGATATGGAATTTCCTATACAAAACCCTTTTGAGTTATTTGGTTATAAAATACCAATATCAATTATACTTGCAATCATTACGTTTATAGCTGTGTTTATATATCAATATTTTAAAAAGAAGAAGTAGCTTGAATTTTTATAAATTAGAAGTATAATTTTAAATCTTATAATATGAAACACTTTTTATATTCAATGTCCTTTGTCATATTGATTTCTTGTTCACAACCTCAAGAAACATCTTCTGCATTTGTAGAAAACGAAGTTATTGCAGCAGTACTCATGAAAGCTAATGAATCTAAATCAGCAGAAGAAATAGCGGATTTTTCAAATTATTATACAAATCTTGTTGAGGAAAATGAGCCTAATGCATATGGCTGGGGATTTTTTCAAAGAGGGGATAATATAATGCTAATTGAAAGATACAAGGATGAGGCTGCTCATCTAAATCATATAACAAATATCTCACCTGAAGGAATACTAGAAAAAGAATTTGGTCAGTTTCTAGAACATTTTGATATTTTAGAGATTGATGTATTTGGAGATGTTACAGAGGAGCATAAATCAATAATAAATGGTTTTAATTTTCCAACTTCATATAATTTAAACATTGCGAAGTATAGCAGAAATTAATTTATAGCCCTAATTGGAGAGCTTTTTTATTTTATAAATATGAACAAACTTGTAAAGTGGTCATTAACTGCTGCGCTTGCAGGATTTCTTTTTGGTTTTGATACTGTTGTAATATCTGGTGCTGATCAAAAACTCCAACAATTATGGGGTTCTTCTGATATTTTTCATGGATCTATTGTTATGGCCATGGCTTTATGGGGTACTGTTTTTGGAGCAATCTTTGGTGGAATTCCGACAAGAAAATTTGGAAGAAAAACTACACTAATTTGGATAGGAATATTTTATACAATTTCTGCAATTGGTTCAGCCTTTGCTAATGATCCTTTTACATTTGCTGCTTTTAGATTTATTGGTGGAGTGGGGGTAGGTATTTCAGGTATTGCCGCTCCAGCTTACATATCAGAAATTGCACCTGCTAAAGATAGAGGTAAGCTTGTTGGTTTATATCAATTTAATTTAGTTACAGGTATTTTGATTGCATTTCTATCTAATTACTTGTTAAGTGGAATTGGTGAAAATGATTGGAGATATATGATGGGTGTTGAAGCTCTACCTGCCTTGCTATACACCATACTAGTTCTATCTATTCCAAAAAGTCCGAGATGGCTTTATTTGAATAATCAACAAGATGAAGCAGAACAAATAATAAGGGACGCATACTCTAAAGAGGATGCAGATGAATTAATTAGTGAAATAATTAAAGATAAAGAATCAAGTGTGAAGTCAGAATCAATTTTTCAAAAGAAATATAGTTTTATACTAACACTTGCTTTTTTAGTTGCAGCTTTCAATCAATTTTCTGGTATTAATGCATTCCTGTATTATGCTCCAAGAATATTTGAAGAAGGTGGGCTTGGCCAGAGTGCAGCCCTATTAAATAGCATTGGAATTGGTTTAACTAATGTAGTTTTTACATTTATAGGTATTAATTTAATTGACAAGCTAGGTAGAAGAGTACTTATGTATATTGGCTCAATAGGGTATATCATTTCACTTAGTTTAATAAGTCTTTCATTTATTTTAGAATGGGGAGGTATAGCACTTCCTATTTTTCTTTTTCTATTTATAGCATCTCACGCAATTGGACAAGGGGCTATAATTTGGGTATATATATCAGAAATATTTCCAAATCATATTAGAAGTTATGGTCAGTCATTTGGGATTTCTACTCACTGGATTTTAGCTGCTATTATACCATCATTTGTGCCTTTTCTATTTGGATTGATAGGTCCTGGAATTGTATTTGCATTCTTCGCCTTTATGATGGTGCTTCAGTTACTTTTTACTCATTTTATGATGCCAGAGACAAAAGGTGTATCTCTTGAAGAATTAAGTAAAAAATTAATTAAAAACTAATAAGTAATAGTATTAGAGTATAGAGTACTATGGAGTACAGTTTGTAAAGGTTGGTATCTTAGCTTCTGACATTGACTTTTTCATAATTAAATTATTACCTACCAAAACATTGCATATAAGAAAGCTGTAATAAGAACAACGCTAAATGCACCGATATTGAATGTGTTATTTGTTGCAAATAATTTCTTTGTAAGATTGATACCCTTTGAATCATCTTTGTTGCCATCCAGATAACTTATAAATGCAATTACAGCAAGAGTTGCTATACAGGTATAACCCATTTGGTGCATAAATGGTAATTCAACAAAAATAGATGCATCACTCCATCCTTTTGGTGCCACTTTAAAATACATGGCTATAGGAATTGATAAAATAGCTCCCCATATAGCTGCGTTGTTTGTAGCTTTTTTATAAAATAGTCCCATTAAAAATACAGCTAAGATTCCTGGACTAACAACACCGGTATATTCTTGAATAAATATAAATACCTGTCCAAGACTTCCAAGTTGAGGTGCAATTATTATTGCAATAATTAAAGCAACTACAGCCGTAATTCTTCCAACAGAAACCATTTGTGCATCTGAAGCATTTTTATTAAAATGAGATCTATAGATATCCATTGTAAAAATTGTGGATGTTGAATTTAACATTGAAGCAAGTGATGATACAATTGCAGCAGCAAGTGCGGCAAGGATTAACCCTTTTACTCCAACTGGAATAAAGTTTTTAATTAACCATGGGGCAGCATTATCATTTGCAATATTTCCAGCAACTCCAATAAACCCAGGATCTACAGAAGCAGTTGTAAGCGCTCCAGTGTCATCCAAATTCATAACATAAGCTATGATACCAGGTAGTACAACAATAACAGGAATTATTAATTTTAAAAAGGCAGCAAATACAATACCTTTTTGTCCTTCTTCAAGACTTTTTGCAGCTAATGTTCTTTGAATTATATATTGGTTAAATCCCCAATAATATAAATTTGCTACCCAAATTCCACCAATTAAAACAGCTAGTCCTGGAAGATCCCACCAAGCATCACCGCCATTTGGTTTTATGATTTCACCTTTAGACAGAATCATCGAAAATCTTTCTGGTGCTTTTTCATAAACATATTTCATTCCATCAATAAAACTACCCGAGTCAGTGACATTGGCAAGTGCAAAATAAGTCATTAGTAGCCCCCCAAAGATTAGAATTACTACTTGTATTACATCAGTCCATGCTACAGAAGCAAGACCACCCCATAGAGAATAAGCAGCAGCAAATAGTCCAAGTCCAATAATACTATTTAATAAAATAGATCCATCACCAACACCAATAATTGTATCTAAAGCTTTACCTCCTAGAAACAAAACAGTTGTAAGGTTAACAAAAACAAAAAGTGCAATCCAAAATATAGCTAGTATTGTTTTTAGATTTGTACTAAACCTTTTTTCAATAAACTCAGGAATTGTATATAAGCCTTTTTCAATAAAAATTGGAAGAAAATACTTACCAACTACTAACAGAGTTATTGCAGCCATCCATTCATATGATGCTATAGCTAATCCAAGGGCAAAACCTGAACCTGACATTCCTATAAATTGTTCTGCAGAAATGTTTGCAGCAATCAAAGAAGTACCAACGGCCCACCAAGGAAGTGATTTGCTGGCAAGAAAATAATCTTCTGCATTTTTTTGTTTACCGTCTTTGTCTCTTGAAACCCATAGTCCTATAGATAATATGGTAACAGCATATAGTCCAAAAATTAAATAGTCTAAAAATTCAAAAGTCCCATTCATAATATTTAATTGCTTTAAAGTTGAAAAGTTTTGTTGATTCTAAAAAGATATTTTATAAAATTAGAATTTTTGTTTAATTTAAAAAATTATAAACCAATTCATTAAGAGGATTAATAAAAAAAACAAAAATAGTATCGTTGTAAAAATTGCTAAAAGAATTTTAATAAGTTTTTTTATTGTTGTTATTATGGTAGTTCTACTTTTTTCTATGATGGGAATATTGTAAAGTAAAACTTTGTAAATTGATTTAATAATATAATATAGATGAATATAAAAGATTTAAAATCTAATGAAATTATGCCAGGATTCCTAGGAAGGATTATACATGGATCTGATTTTACCTGGGTATACTGGGAAATAGATAAAGGTTCGAGTTTGTCAGAACATAATCATGTAAATGAACAATTAATGCATGTGATAGAAGGTGAATTTGAATTTACAATAGATGGAAAGAAAAATTTATGTAAGAAAGGGTCCACATTTCTTATACCATCAAATGTTCCTCACTCAGGAAGGGCAATTAGTGATTGTATATTAATGGATGTGTTTAGTCCAAGAAGAGATGATTTAGGATGAAAATAGACTTATCAGGAAAAAAGGCTCTAATAGGAGGGAGCAGCAAAGGTATTGGTTTAGGGATAGCATCTCAATTAGCTGAATCTGGAGCTAGTGTATGTCTTATGGCGAGGAATGAATCTAAATTAAAGGAGATTGTTAATCAACTTCCTAATTTTGAGAATCATAGTTATTTAGTAGTAGATTTTTCAAATTTTGAAGAATATAAAATTAAAATTGAAGAATATTTGGAGAGCAATCAAGTAGATATTTTAGTTAACAACACTCAAGGACCTCCTGCAGGAAATTCATTATCTAAGGATATTGATTCATACCAAGAAGCTTTTGACTTATTATTTAAAAGTATAGTTTACACAACATCACTTATAGTTCCTAAGATGCAAAAAAATAAATGGGGTAGAATAATTAATGTTACTTCAGTTTCAGTAAAAGAACCTCTTAATTATCTTGTTTTATCAAATAGTATTAGATCTGCCGTTGTAGCTTGGGCTAAAAGTCTATCAGTTGATGTTGGAAAAGATGGAGTTACAGTTAACTCAATCTTAACTGGATATTTTGATACTGAAAGAATTAAAGAATTAAATAAAGAGAAATCAAAATCTTTAAATATATCTGAAAATGAAGTTTTAGAAAAAATGAAATCTTTGGTACCACTTAATAGATTAGGTAAAACTGAGGAATACGGATATCTTGTATCTTTCCTTAGTTCAGATAAAGCTGCATATATAAATGGAGCTTCAATTCCAATTGATGGAGGTCTTTTAAGATCTTACTAGACATCATTATATCTACCAGGAGCTAACAATCCGCTAATTAATGGAAAAACAGAATGAGGTATAACTTTTAATAAGAATACGACTATTTTCCATGTTTTAGTCGGAACACAGACTTTCTTACCCTTTAACATCGCATCTACTCCTTCTTCTGCAATTCTTCTTGCACTTTTCTTCAAGAAACTGGGAACACTATCCATTTCTTTTTGAACTCCACTTGCTGTATGAAAGTTTGTAACTGTATAACCTGGACAAACTGCAGTGGATGTTATACCATACTTGTTATAAAAACCTAAAGATTCACTAAATCTATTCATAAAGGTTTTAACAGGTCCATAAAGAGACTGAAGAGATGAAGCTGGTGCAAAAGCTGCAACAGATGAAACTATCATTATTTTACCACTACCGTTTGAAATCATATCATTGATATATTTTTTTGTAAGTGCAATTACAGATATTCCTAAAATTCTCAAACATTTTTCTTCATCTTCCATCGAATTTTCATGAAATGCATTTGGTAGTGCATATCCAGCATTATTAATTAATATATCTATATTATACTTATTTGATTTTGTAAAATCATATATTTTATCTGGTGCATTAACTTCAGTAAGGTCTGATGAAAAATAATCACATTTAATATTAAATTTTTTAATCAACTCTTTAGATGTTTGATCTAATTTTTCTGTTGTTCTAGAAACCAATATTAAATTATATCCTCTTTTAGCAAGATCTCTTGAAATCTCAAGTCCTATTCCAGAGGTTGCGCCTGTTACTAAAGCATAAGAATTTTTCATATCTGACAAATCTAAGTAATTAGTTTAAATTTACCCTCGAAATGAAAATTGATATTAGAAGTTTATCTGAAGATCAAATAATCGAATTTTTTGAACAAAAAGGATTTGATTCTTACAGAGGTAAACAAGTTTATGAATGGATTTGGAAAAAGTCGACTTATTCTTTTGATGAAATGACAAATTTATCTAAAGATCTTAGATTTATGCTAGACACAAATTTTGTGATTAATCATATTGAAGTTGATAAAATTCAAAAAAGCTCAGACGGGACAATTAAAAATGCGGTAAAGCTTTTTGATGACTATACAGTTGAATCTGTTTTGATTCCAACTAATGATAGAACTACTGCATGTGTTTCTTCTCAAGTGGGTTGTAGTCTTGATTGTAAATTTTGTGCTACATCCAAATTGAAAAGAATGCGAAATCTTAATCCTGATGAAATTTATGATCAGGTTGTAACAATTAACAACCAAAGTCTAAAATATTTTAAAAGATCTCTGTCAAATATTGTTTTTATGGGTATGGGTGAGCCATTAATGAATTATAATAACCTGATAGAATCAATTGAAAAAATATCATCAGATAAGGGTCTTAATATGTCCCAGAAGAGAATTGTAGTTTCAACTTCAGGAATTCCTAAAATGATAAAAAAACTTGCTGATGAAGATTTAAAAGTTAATCTAGCACTTTCACTTCACTCAGCCTTAGAAGAGACTAGGAATAAGATAATGCCATTTTCAACAAAATTTTCATTAGAAGATATTAAAGAGTCTTTATTGTATTGGTATTCAAAAACTAAAAGAAGAATAACATTTGAATATATAGTATGGAAAGGTATAAATGATAGTGTTGATGACATAAATGCATTAGTAAACTACTGTAAATCTATTCCATCAAAGGTTAATCTTATCGAATATAATTCGATTGGTGATGAAAATTTTACATCTGCAAGTCAAAGTATGATAGACCTTTATAAAGATTTATTAGAAAAAAATAAAATTACTGTAACTGTTAGAAGGTCAAGAGGAAAAGATATTGATGCAGCATGTGGTCAGTTAGCAAATAAAGAAGTTAGTTTAAATTAAAGTAATTATTTTCTTTTACTTCTAGATGCTAATATTAATGCATTATATGCATTGACTAATTTTCCAGTCTTTGATATAGATTTAAAGGGTATATTCCCTTTTTCAGAAACTTTTACATTCAAGTTTACTTCAATTCCACTCTCCAATATAATCTCTTTAAGCTTTGCAGCTGATAATCTGGGGAAATATGATAAAACCATAGATGCAACTCCAGTTAATGCTGGCGCAGCCATCGAAGTTCCGCTTTGATAATCATATTTATTGTCTGGCATTAATGAATATATATCATAACCAGGAGCAAAAATATCCACATTATTTAGTCCAAAGTTTGAAAAACTTGCAACAATATTTTCATTGAAGTCAATTGTGCTGGCTCCAACATTTATAAAATTATTAGAAAACTCATTTTTTCCTAAATATTGATCATTAGGATAGTTTTCATTGCTATTATTATCAAGATCTTCAGTTTCATTACCAGCAGCGTGAACTATAAGAACATTATTTTTTGCAGCATATTTAATTGCGTCTATAACCCATTCAGGATTTGTGGAATATGATTTACCAAAACTCATATTGATAATTCTAGCTCCGTTGTCAACAGCATATCTAATACCTAGGGCTATGTCTTTATCATATTCATCCCCATTTGGAACAGCTCTAATAGCCATTATTTCCAAATTATTATTTACACCATTACTACCAATTGAATTATTTCTAATACCTCCTATTATTCCTGAAACATGAGTGCCATGGCTCTCAGAACTTTTTGAGTGTTTAACTCTTGAATTACCATAAGAAACATCTTTTATGTCATATACATTATCACCGACAATTGATCTGCCGTTAAAACTAGTGTTATAATGATAATTCATTTGATCAGAAAAATATTCAACACCTTCTAGTAAATCATCAAGATCAAGATTCAAAGAATTGAAATATGTTATCATTTCTTTAGACTTTAATAAAATGCTGTCATTTGATTTGATACTTGCCACATCTGATTGTTCAAAATCATCTTTACCAAGGTAATTAGAAAGATCATTAACAGATTTTTTATAATCATCAACAATTTTATTGTAATAATCTAAACTTCTTTGGGTAACACCTCTTTTACTATTTATATTATTTAGAGCTGAATCATATCTTCGATTATTAATAAGGCTATCTCGAATGATTCTTGTCATTTCTAGAGTTTCATTATAAGATTCTCCTAGAAAATTCCAACCATTAATATCATCTATGTAGCCATTATTATCATCATCAATTAAATTGTTTGGAATTTCTTTATCATTTACCCAAATTACATCATTAAGGTCTTCATGATTTGTATCAATACCAGCATCAATTACTGCTACTATGACTTTCTTGCCCTTCATATCTTTGATAAGCTCCTGATAAGCTCTTTCAACACTCATGCCTGGAACAGAGTCTCTTTCAAGATCAAGATTATGCCAGTTTTTCTTTGTCGCCTCCTCAAAATTAAGTTTTAAAGTATTAGGTGATGAAATCAAATAGTCATTAGTTAATTCAATAGAGCTACATGAAAAAATAAGAAGGGAGATAAACAGGAAAAAGAATTTTTTCATTGTTATTAATCGGTGTGATTTAATTTATCTTTTAATTTAGTAAGCTTTAGTTTTCTCCACCAAGTTTTGTTTTCCTCATTTTGAGATTCTGATCTGTGGATTTTTTTATTTAGTTTATTTATCTTTTTTTGAATGTATGATTTTCCCGTTTTTTTCATAACTATAAGTTACAAAAATGAATTGAAAAATTAACGAGATTTTCTATTATCAATAAAGCTTTTTATAAAAACAATCATTGCAATTGATGAAGTTACTGTCATAACTAAAACTCTTGCAAGCCCAATTCCGCCTCTTTCAATTGCACCAGGAAGAACTTGAACAGATAACGCTACTAAAATCATAAGTGTAAAAAGAACTATTAGATGAGCTGAAATCTTTACAAGCTTTTCTTTATCAAGCAATGCTCCCAAGCTGAATAAAATTATTCCAAAAAATAAAGGTATTAAAGCGGTGAATGAGTTAGTGTCAATATAGCCCCAAATTGACATAGTAAATAGAGATATTGAATTTACAGTATTAAATTTTTGAATGCTTTTAATTTCCATTTTTATAATTATTGATTTTTCCAAATATATTATATCTATATCTAGCAATGAAATCATAAACTAGATTTCTAATAAAAGTTGGAAAGATTTTAATGAATAATGAAGTTTTTTTAAAATTGATTTTATCTAGCATTAATATTACAGCTTCAGATTTCTCTAAATTTTTATTTCCATCATTAACAATAACTGTATTTTTTATATCGAAACCTTTGTCTTCCATTAAATCGTTTGGAAAGAATTTTAAAGAATTTTTTTTATCATTTTTTTTTGCAAAGTTCACAGCGTTATAGCATAACCTGCAATTAGGGTCATAATATACTTTAACATTGTTTGACATTTATTTAGAATTCTTCGTTGAATAAACAATTAATAATGAACTGATAAGCATAGTTGCAGCTGGAGTTAATTTGATTAATTCATCTCCAACACTCATGTGCATGTTTATAGCGACGAGCATCATAATTGCAATTCCGAGGGATGCAAACAATCTTAATTTATTGTAATACAAGCTTAAGATTAAAATTATCGCAAGAGAAACTTTAATAATGCCAATTATTAAAAAATAATCTTCTAGTCCATAAACTGCAAATTCTTCGATAAGATTAGTGGCATCTCCACCTCTATATGAAGTAGATCTATTGGATCTAAATAACCACACATTAATGATCGTTAGACCAACAAACACCGATAAAACCTTACTTAAGTTTTTCAACATTTTGTTCATTTAAATTTAAAGATAAAAAAGAAATTATTATAGTGTTAAAAAAAAACGTTAAATCAGTTTATATATAAGAAAAAAATTATAAATTTGCAGATCGTAAAAAAACAAGAAAAAAATACTGCTATGGCTAAAGAAAATTTTGATAGATCGAAACCCCACCTAAACATAGGTACTATCGGTCACGTTGACCACGGAAAAACAACTCTTACTGCTGCAATTACAAAAGTATTATCAGATGCTGGTTTTTCAGAAGCTAGAAGTTTTGATTCTATTGATAATGCACCGGAAGAAAAAGAACGTGGTATTACAATTAACACATCTCATGTTGAATACCAAACAGCTAACCGTCACTACGCTCACGTAGATTGTCCTGGTCACGCTGATTACGTTAAAAACATGGTTACTGGTGCTGCTCAAATGGATGGTGCTATATTAGTTGTTGCTGCAACTGATGGTCCAATGCCTCAAACAAGAGAACACATATTATTAGGAAGACAAGTAGGTATACCTAGAATAGTTGCTTTTTTAAATAAAGCTGATATGGTAGACGATGCTGAGCTTTTAGAATTAGTTGAAATGGAAGTTAGAGATCTTCTATCTTTTTATGATTATGATGGAGATAATACTCCAGTTATTCTTGGTTCTGCTTTAGGTGCCTTAAATGGTGAGCAAAAATGGGTTGACAGTGTATTAAAGCTTATGGAAGGTGTAGATAGCTACATTGAGCTTCCAAAAAGAGAAGTTGATAAAGACTTCCTTATGCCTGTTGAGGATGTATTCTCAATAACTGGTAGAGGTACTGTTGCAACTGGTAGAATTGAAACTGGTATTGCAAACTCAGGTGATGAAGTAGATATTATTGGGATGGGAGCTGAAAAGCTTAAATCTACAATAACAGGTATTGAAATGTTTAGAAAAATTCTTGATAAAGGTGAAGCTGGTGATAACGCTGGTATCCTTTTAAGAGGTATTGAAAAAACTGATATAACAAGAGGTATGGTTATTTGTAAGCCTGGCTCTGTAACTCCTCATGCTAAATTTAAGGCTGAGGTTTATATCTTGAAAAAAGAAGAAGGTGGTCGTCATACTCCATTCCACAACAATTATCGCCCTCAGTTCTATGTTAGAACTACAGATGTTACAGGTAATATTGTGCTTCCAAGTGGTGTAGAGATGGTGATGCCGGGTGACAACTTAACTATTGATGTTGAGTTAATATCACCTATTGCTCTAAATGTTGGTTTAAGATTTGCAATCCGTGAAGGTGGTAGAACCGTCGGTGCAGGTCAGGTAACTGAACTTTTAGACTAGTAAAACAAAGTTTAATTAACTCTAAGGGTGTCTTGCATTTAGCTTGATACCTTGTGTAAAATATAAACGGGTTTAGCTCAGTTGGTAGAGCACTGGTCTCCAAAACCAGGTGTCGGGAGTTCGAGTCTCTCAACCCGTGCACAAAACAATATGATGTCGATTATAAACTTTATAAAGGAATCTGTAACAGAACTGAGGGATAACGTCAAATGGACACCCCGTTCAGAATTGTTAAACCTATCTGCTTTGGTGATAGTTTTTTCAGTGATTTTCTCATTAGTTATATGGGGCGCTGATTCAATTCTCTCTAGAGTAGTTAAATTTTATTTCAATTTAATAGGATAGATGGTGGAAGTTGCAGAAAAAAAATGGTACGTAATAAGAGTAGTGACTGGTCAAGAAGTCAAGATAAAAGACTACATCGAGTACGAAGTCTCTAGAGTCTCTCTTGATAAACAGATCGAAGAGATGCTTGTTCCTACTGAAAAAGTTATTCAAATTAGAAAAGGAAAAAAGATTTCTAAGGAGAAAACGTATTTTCCTGGTTATATAATGATGAAGGCTGACATATCTGGAGAAATTTTACATGTTATTAAATCTGTTTCAAACGTTCTAGGATTCCTAGGGGAAACTAAAGGTGGTGAACCAATTCCATTAAGACAGGCAGAAGTTAATAGAATGCTTGGTAAAGTAGACGAGTTAGCTATTTCAGGAGAACAAATAAATATTCCATTTTCTATTGGTGAAAATGTAAAAGTTATTGATGGTCCTTTTAATGGATTTACTGGATCAATTGACAATGTAAACGAAGAAAAAAGAAAACTTGAAGTGATGGTTAAAATTTTCGGAAGAAAAACTCCATTAGAATTAAGTTACATGCAAGTTGAAAAATTATAATTATGGCAAAAGCATTAGACAAAGTATTAAAATTACAAATTAGAGGAGGAGCTGCAAACCCTTCTCCCCCAGTAGGACCAGCTCTTGGTGCTGCCGGTGTTAATATAATGGAGTTTTGTAAGCAATTTAACTCTAGAAGTCAGGATAAACCTGGAAAAATTCTTCCTGTTGTTGTAAGTGTTTTTAAAGATAAAAGTTTTGATTTTATAATTAAAACTCCCCCTGCAGCTATACAACTTCTTGAAGCAACAAAAAAGAAAAAAGGTTCTGGAGAGCCAAATAGAGAAAAAGTAGCAACTGTTTCTTGGGATCAGGTTAAAAAAATTGCAGAAGATAAAATGGTAGACCTTAACGCTTTCACTGTAGAATCTGCAATGAAAATGGTAGCAGGTACTGCGAGATCAATGGGAATTAAAGTAAATGGAGGGACTCCACCAGCTAAATAATTATGGGAAAACTAACTAAGAACAGAAAAATTTCAATTGAAAAGGTAGACTCAGAGAAGTCTTACACCCTTGAAGAGGCTTCATCTCTCGTAAAAGAAATTACTACAACAAAGTTTGATTCATCTGTCGACTTGGCTATAAGATTAGGTGTAGATCCTAAAAAGGCTAATGAAATGGTTAGAGGTGTAGTATCACTTCCTCATGGTACAGGTAAGACACTAAAATTACTTGCTTTGGTTACTCCAGATAAAGAAGAAGAAGCAAAAAAAGCAGGAGCTGACTTAGTAGGTCTTGATGAATATGTTGAAAAAATTAAAAAAGGATGGGTTGATGTTGATGTAATAGTAACTATGCCAAGTGTGATGGGTAAGCTAGGTCCTTTAGGTAAGGTTTTAGGTCCTAGAGGTTTAATGCCAAATCCAAAGACTGGAACTGTTACTATGGATATAGCAAAAGCTGTTACTGAAATTAAAGGTGGAAAAATTGATTTTAAAGTTGATAAAACAGGAATAATCCATGCTTCAGTTGGTAAAGTATCTTTTACTGCTGACAAGATTATGGATAATGCCAATGAACTTATTAATACAATTGTTAAACTCAAGCCATCAGGATCAAAAGGAACATATATTAAAAGTATTTCAATGTCAAGTACTATGAGTCCTGGCATTGCAATTGAATCAAAATTTGAATAATACTCAAGATGAATAAAGAAGAAAAAGTTAAAGCTGTAGAAGAGTTGAAAGGTCAACTTGCTGATTATAAGTCAATATACTTGACTGATATTGCAGGTCTTAATGCTGTTCAAACAAGTAAACTTAGAAGAGAATGTTTTAACTCTAACGTTAAACTTTCAGTAGTAAAGAACACATTTCTTGAAAGAGCAATGACCGAATCAGAAAATGACTTCGGTGAGCTTAAAGATTTATTAAAAGGTAATACTACTATAATGTTATCAGCAATTGGTAATAGTCCAGCTAAGGTTATCAAAAAATTTAGAAAAGATGGTGATAAACCAATTTTAAAAGGAGCATTTGTTGAGGAAGCTATCTATATTGGTGATGAGCATATTGAAGCATTATTCAACTTGAAATCTAAAGAAGAAGTTATTGGTGAAATCATTTCTCTTCTTCAATCACCAGTAAAAAATGTTATTTCTGCACTTAAGTCAAGTAGTGGAACAATAGCTGGTCTAGTTAAGACATTAAGTGAAAAACCTGCAGAAGAAGTAAAAGCTGAGGAGCCAGTTGCAGAAGAAGTAAAAACTGATAAAGCAGAGGAGCAAACCTCTGATGATGAATCTAAAGATGAATCTAAATAAAAAGTTAGGTAAAATAATAATAATTAATAATTAAAAACTCTAATAATGGCAGATCTAAAAAAAGTCGCAGAACAGTTAGTTGGTTTAACAGTTAAAGAAGTTAACGAACTTGCTGATATTCTTAAAGATGAATATGGTATCGAACCTGCAGCAGCAGCAGCAGTAGCGGTAGCAGCGGGTCCTGGTGCTGGTGGAGAAGACGCAGCTGAAGCAAAATCAGAATTTGATGTTGTTTTAAAAGCAGCTGGTGGCTCAAAACTTGCAGTGGTTAAATTGGTCAAGGAGTTAACTGGATTAGGGCTTAAAGAAGCTAAAGATCTAGTTGATAACACTCCAAGTTCAATTAAAGAAGCAGTATCAAAAGACGATGCTGAAGGACTAAAGAAATCACTTGAAGAAGCTGGAGCTGAGGTTGAACTTAAGTAAGTTTAAATAACTTCGTTTTTTAGGCTTTTAGATATATATCTAAAGGCCTATGCTTGTTTGAATTAAACTCTAAAATATGACTAATAACAAATTGAGAACAAATTTTTCTAATACTAAAACTGCAAATATTGAAACTGATTTTTTAGATATTCAAATAAAATCATTTCAAGATTTCTTCCAACTCGAAACTAAGTCTGATGAGAGGGTTGAAGAAGGTTTATTTAATACTTTTAAAGAGAACTTTCCTATAACCGATGCTAGGAATCAGTTTGTGCTAGAGTTTTTAGACTATTTCGTTGATCCACCTAGGTATTCAATGCAAGAGTGTATCCAAAGAGGTCTAAGTTATTCTGTTCCTCTTAAGGCAAGATTAAAACTCTACTGTACTGATGCAGAACACGAAGACTTTGAAACAATAGTTCAAGATGTTTTCTTAGGGTCAATTCCATATATGACTCCAAGTGGTACTTTTATTATTAATGGAGCAGAGAGAGTAGTTGTATCACAACTTCATAGATCTCCTGGTGTGTTTTTTGGTCAATCATTTCATGCTAATGGAACAAAGCTTTACTCAGCTAGAGTAATTCCTTTCAAAGGATCATGGATTGAATTTGCTACTGATATCAATAATGTAATGTACGCTTACATAGATAGAAAGAAAAAGCTGCCTGTTACAACATTATTTAGAGCAATTGGATATCAAGGTGATAAAGAAATACTTGAAATTTTTGATTTAGCTGAAGAAATTAAAGTTTCAAAAGCTGGACTTAAGAAAGCACTTAACAGAAAACTAGCTGCCAGAGTTTTAAGAACATGGCATGAGGATTTCGTTGATGAAGACACTGGAGAGGTTATTTCAATTGAAAGAAATGAAATTATTATAGATAGAGATACGGTTATTGAGAAAGATCATATCGAACAAATCCTGGATGCTGATGTAAAAACAGTTTTGATTCATAAAGAAGATGCTCAAAACTCAGATTATGCAATTATTTATAATACACTGCAAAAGGATCAGACAAATACTGAAAAAGAAGCTGTAGAGTATATCTACAGACAACTTAGAAATGCTGAACCACCAGATGAGGAAACGGCTAGAGGTATTATAGATAAATTATTCTTTTCTGATCAAAGATATAATCTTGGAGAAGTTGGTAGATATAGAATGAACAAGAAGTTGAACCTTGATGTTGATATGGAGGAAAGGACTTTAACTAGACTTGATATTACTACTATTATAAAATATCTAATTGAATTAATAAATTCAAAAGCAGAGATTGATGATATTGATCACTTATCTAACAGAAGAGTTAGAACTGTTGGTGAACAATTATCTTCCCAATTTGGTGTTGGTCTTGCTAGAATGGCAAGAACTATTAGAGAAAGAATGAACGTTCGTGATAATGAAGTGTTTACTCCAATTGATTTGATTAATGCCAAAACTTTATCATCTGTGATTAACACGTTCTTTGGAACAAATCAACTTTCACAGTTTATGGACCAAACAAATCCACTTGCAGAGATTACGCACAAAAGACGTCTATCTGCTCTTGGACCAGGTGGTTTATCTAGAGAAAGAGCAGGATTTGAGGTAAGAGATGTACACTATACTCATTACGGAAGACTTTGTCCAATTGAAACACCTGAAGGTCCAAATATTGGTCTAATATCTTCACTTTCAGTATATGCTAGAGTTAATAGCCTTGGTTTTATAGAAACACCTTATAGACAGGTTAAAAATGGTAAGATTGATCTGAAAAATATAACATATTTATCCGCAGAGCAAGAAGAAAATAAACTAATTGCTCAGGCAAATATTGATTATGATAATACAGGAAAAATTAAAGCTGATAAAGTAATTGCAAGAGATCAAGCTGATTTTCCTGTTGTTTCACCTGATAATATAAATTATACAGATGTAGCTCCTAACCAAATAGCTTCTATATCGGCTTCGCTAATTCCATTTCTTGAACATGATGATGCTAACCGTGCATTAATGGGATCTAATATGATGCGTCAAGCTGTTCCTCTTTTAAAACCTGAATCACCAATTGTTGGTACTGGTTTAGAGAAATCTGTTGCTTCAGACTCAAGAGTATTAATTAATGCTGAAAGAGATGGATTGGTTGATTACGTTGATGCAAATAAGATTATTATTAAATACAAGTTGACTAGCGAAGAGAAATTATTAAGCTTTGATGATGATACAAAAGTATATGATCTTATCAAATTTCAAAAGACTAACCAAGGAACATGTATAAATTTAAAACCAATTGTATATAAAGGTGATCAAGTTTCGAAAGGACAGGTTCTATGTGAAGGTTATGCAACTCAAAAAGGTGAGTTAGCACTTGGTAGAAATCTTAAAGTAGCATTTATGCCTTGGAAAGGGTATAATTTTGAAGATGCTATAGTAATTTCAGAAGAAGTTGTAAGAGAAGATATATTTACTTCTATTCACATAGATGAATATTCACTAGATGTAAGGGATACTAAACTTGGAACTGAAGAATTAACTGATGATATCCCAAATGTTAGTGAAGAAGCTACTAGTGAATTAGATGAAAATGGTATGATAAGAGTTGGTGCTGATGTAACAGCAGGAGATATTCTTATTGGTAAAATCACACCTAAAGGAGAATCTGATCCTACACCGGAAGAGAAATTATTAAGAGCAATTTTTGGAGATAAAGCAGGAGACGTTAAAGATGCTTCACTTAAAGCTCCTCCTTCGCTTAATGGTATTGTAATTGATAAAAAATTATTTGTTAGATCTCTAAAAGATAAACGAACAAGATCACAAGATAAAGTTGATCTAGAATTACTTAAAACTAAGTATGAAAAAATTCTTGAAGATCATAGACTAAAGCTAGTTGAAAAAGTATCATCTCTTGTTGTTGGTAAAACTTGTCAAGGAGTTTTTAATGACTTAGGTGATGAAGTTTTAGTTAAAGGAAAGAAATTTTCAAATAAAATGTTATCTAATGTCGAGGACTACACTCATCTTACTAAGGGAGTATGGACTACATCTGATGATATAAATGCACTAGTATCAACACTTCTTCACAACTATAGAATTCAAGAAAATGACATTCAAGGTTCACTAAGAAGAGAAAAATTCACTATAAGTGTTGGTGATGAACTTCCTCCTGGTATAAAAAAACTTGCTAAAGTTTATATTGCTAAGAAAAGGAAACTCAAAGTTGGTGATAAAATGGCTGGTAGACATGGTAACAAGGGAATTGTTGCTAGAATTGTTAGGAAAGAAGATATGCCTTTCTTAGAGGATGGAACTCCAGTTGATATTGTTTTAAATCCTTTAGGTGTTCCTTCTAGAATGAACATTGGTCAGATTTACGAGACTGTACTTGGTTGGGCAGGAAAACAACTTGGCAGAAAATTCTCTACTCCAATTTTTGATGGAGCTACTTTAGATGAAATAAATGAGCTTACAGATGAGGCAGGTGTTCCAAGATTTGGACATACTCACCTGTACGACGGAGGAACTGGTGAAAAATTTGATCAGGCGGCTACCGTTGGTGTAATTTATATGCTAAAACTTGGCCACATGGTTGATGATAAAATGCACTCTAGGTCTATTGGACCATACAGTTTAATTACTCAACAACCACTTGGTGGTAAAGCACAATTTGGTGGACAAAGATTTGGTGAGATGGAAGTTTGGGCACTGGAAGCATACGGAGCTTCAAGTGCACTGCAAGAAATTTTAACTATTAAATCAGATGACGTAATAGGTAGAGCTAAAGCTTATGAGTCTATTGTTAAAGGTGAAAATCTCCCTGAAGCTGGACTTCCTGAGTCTTTCAATGTATTAATGCATGAATTAAAAGGTCTTGGTTTAGATATTAGATTAGAAGAAAAATAAATTACAAATAAAAATGGCAAAAAATAACGAATTATTGACGCAAAAAAGATTTAATACCATTTCAATTGGTCTTTCATCTCCTGAAGTAATACTTGGTAACTCAAGAGGAGAAATTCTCAAGCCAGAAACTATTAATTATAGAACTCATAAGCCTGAAAGAGATGGACTCTTTTGTGAAAGGATTTTTGGCCCTGTAAAAGATTATGAATGTGCGTGTGGTAAATATAAGAGAATTAGATATAAGGGGATTGTTTGTGATAGATGTGGTGTTGAAGTAACCGAAAAAAAAGTTAGAAGAGATAGAGTAGGACATATTAACTTAGTAGTTCCTGTCGCACATATTTGGTATTTTAAGTCATTACCTAATAAGATTGGATATCTTTTAGGATTGCCTTCTAAAAAGCTTGATATGATAATATATTATGAAAGATATGTTGTTATTCAACCAGGTGAAGCTAAAAATGCTGAGGGTGAACCTGTTAATAAAATGGACTTTCTTACTGAAGAAGAATACATTTCAATAATGGAGACTCTTCCAGCTGATAATCAATTTCTAGATGATTCTGATGATAGAAAGTTTATTGCTAAGATGGGTGCGGAATGTTTGATAGAGCTTCTTTCTAGAATTGACCTAGAAGAGCTTTCTTATGAATTAAGACATAAAGCAAATACTGAAACTTCTAAACAAAGAAAGACAGAGGCTCTTAAGAGGCTTCAAGTTGTAGAATCTTTTAAAGAGGGTAATGAAAGAAAAGAAAATCTTCCAGAGTGGATGGTAGTTAAAGTTATTCCTGTTATACCTCCCGAACTAAGACCACTTGTACCATTAGATGGTGGTAGATTTGCTACTTCAGATCTTAACGATCTTTATAGAAGGGTAATCATAAGAAATAACAGACTAAAAAGACTGGTTGAAATTAAAGCACCTGAAGTTATTCTTAGAAATGAAAAAAGGATGCTTCAAGAATCTGTTGATTCATTATTTGATAATACAAGAAAATCATCAGCTGTTAAAACAGAATCTAATAGACCTCTGAAATCATTATCAGATTCTCTTAAGGGTAAGCAAGGGCGTTTCAGACAAAATCTTCTTGGAAAAAGAGTGGATTATTCCGCTAGATCAGTTATTGTGGTAGGTCCAGAATTAAAGTTATATGAGTGTGGATTGCCAAAAGATATGGCAGCAGAGTTATATAAGCCTTTCATTATTAGAAAACTTATTGAGAGAGGTATTGTAAAAACTGTTAAGTCTGCTAAAAAAATTATTGATAGAAGAGAACCAGTTGTATGGGATATTTTAGAAAATGTTTTAAAAGGACATCCTGTGATGCTAAATAGAGCTCCAACTCTTCACAGACTTGGTATTCAGGCATTTCAACCAAAACTTATTGAAGGAAAAGCTATCCAACTTCACCCATTAACATGTACTGCGTTTAATGCTGACTTTGATGGTGATCAAATGGCAGTTCACCTTCCTTTAGGTCCTGAGGCAATTCTTGAAGCTCAATTATTAATGTTGGGATCTCATAATATTTTGAATCCTGCAAATGGATCACCTATTACTGTTCCATCTCAAGATATGGTTCTAGGTCTATATTATATGACTAAATCAAGAAAATCTTCTGAATCTATTAAATTAAAAGGTGAAGGATTGACTTTCTATTCTCCAGAAGAGGTTAATATGGCCTACAATGAGAAAATAGTTGATTTAAATGCTATAATCAAGTGTAGAATAAAAACACCTGAATCTGATGATTCTTATGAGTTAATCGAAACTACTCCGGGGAGAATCTTTTTCAATGAAGTGGTTCCTGAAAAGGCAGGTTTCTTTAATGAGGTTCTTACTAAGAAGAATTTAAGAGAAATTATAGGACAAATACTTCATGTTACTAGCGTACCTGAAACTGCTGAATTCCTTGATAAAATTAAAGATCTTGGATATTCTTTTGCGTTTAGAGGTGGTCTTTCTTTTAGTTTGGGTGACATAATTATTCCTGAACAGAAGCAAAGTCTTATTAATGATGCTAATAATCAAGTAGACGGTATTATTGGTAACTATAATATGGGTCTAATAACTAACAACGAAAGATATAATCAGGTAATTGATGTTTGGACTTCAGCCAATGCTACTCTAACAGAGTTAGCAATGAAGCAAATTAGTGAAGACCAACAAGGATTTAACTCTGTATATATGATGCTTGATTCTGGAGCTAGAGGTTCTAAAGAACAAATCAGACAGTTAACCGGAATGAGAGGGCTTATGGCTAAACCTAAAAAGTCAAATATTGGTGGAGGTGAAATTATTGAAAACCCTATCTTATCAAACTTTAAAGAAGGTTTATCAATTTTAGAATACTTTATTTCAACTCACGGTGCTAGAAAAGGTTTAGCAGATACAGCTCTAAAAACTGCAGATGCTGGATATTTAACTAGAAGACTAGTTGATGTTTCTCAAGATGTAATTGTTAATGAATTTGATTGTGGTACACTGAGAGGAATAGAAGTTAATCCACTTAAAAAAAATGAAGAAATTGTAGAAACTCTTGGTGAAAGAATTCTTGGTAGAGTA
This sequence comes from Cryomorphaceae bacterium, assembly GCA_018646865.1. Taxonomy (GTDB): domain Bacteria; phylum Bacteroidota; class Bacteroidia; order Flavobacteriales; family Flavobacteriaceae; genus Marisimplicoccus. The sequence goes on from JABGTW010000022.1 coordinate 20,743, forward strand.
GCTCTTAATGATGTAGTTGATCCTTCAACAAATGAAATTCTTATTGAGGGAGGTAAACTAATTGATGAAATTGCCACTTCTAAAATAGAGAATACTTTAATTACTTCAGTTGAAGTAAGATCAGCTCTAACATGTGAAACAAAAAGAGGGATTTGCGCTAGTTGTTATGGTAGAAATCTAGCAACAGGAAAACCAGTTCAGATTGGTGAAGCAGTAGGTGTAGTAGCTGCTCAATCAATAGGTGAACCAGGAACTCAGTTAACTCTTAGAACATTCCATGTTGGAGGTGTTGCGGGTAACATTTCAGAAGAAAATTCCTTAATAAGTAAATTTGATGGAGTTGCTGAAATTGATGATCTAAAAGTTGCTAAAACTAAAGATAACGAGGGGAAATCTTCAAACATTCTTATTTCACGGACTTCTGAGATTAAGATTTTAGATTCTAAAACTAAGAATGTGTTAAGTACTAAAAATATACCTTACGGATCATATTTGAATATTAAAAATGGTCAGAAATTATCTAAAGGTGATGTAATATGTCAGTGGGATCCATTTAATGGTGTAATTGTTTCTGAATTTTCTGGTAAAATTGTTTATGAAAATATTGAAGTTGGTAAAACATTTCAAGTTGAAATTGATGAGCAAACTGGATTTAAAGAAAAGGTTATTACTGATACTAGAGATAAAAAACTTATACCAACACTTCTTATTCAAGATAAAAAAGGTGTTACTCTTCGATCTTACAATTTACCTGTTGGTGCGCATATCATGGTTGATGAAGATGAATCAATAGAGAAAGGTAAAATTTTAGTAAAGATTCCAAGAAAATCTGCTAAATCTGGTGATATCACAGGTGGTTTACCTCGTGTTACCGAATTATTTGAAGCTAGAAACCCATCAAATCCAGCTGTTGTTTCTGAAATTGATGGTGTTGTTTCATTTGGTAAAATTAAAAGAGGTAATAGAGAAATTATAGTTGAGTCAAAGTTTGGTGATATTAAAAAGTATCTTGTTAAGTTGTCAAATCAAATTCTTGTTCAAGAAAATGATTTTATTAAAGCAGGTATGCCACTTTCTGATGGTTCAATTACTCCTAACGATATTCTAAATATTAAAGGTCCTTCTGCTGTTCAACAGTATCTTGTTAATGAAGTTCAAGAAGTATATAGGCTTCAGGGTGTAAAAATTAATGATAAACACTTCGAAGTTGTTGTTAGACAAATGATGAGAAAGGTGAAAATAATTGATCCAGGAGATACATTATTCCTAGAAGACCAATTAACTTTTAAAGATGAATTTATATCTCAGAATGATAATTTATATGGTATGAAGGTTATTGAAGATGCTGGTGATAGTGAAAATCTTAAAGTGGGGCAACTCGTATCAGCTAGAAATCTTCGAGATGAAAACTCTATTCTTAAAAGAGATGACAACAAACTAGTTGATGCTAGAGATGCGAAACCTGCAACTGCTTCAACTCAGTTACAAGGTATTACTAGAGCATCTCTTCAAACTAAATCATTTATATCAGCTGCATCATTCCAAGAAACTACTAAAGTTTTAAACGAAGCTGCTGTTAATGGTAAAAATGATATGCTTGAAGGTCTAAAAGAAAATGTTATTGTAGGTCATAAAATACCAGCCGGTACTGGTATGAGAAAATATGATGAAATAATAGTTGGACCAAAAGATGAATATAATAGCTTGTTAATCAACAAAGAGGAAGAAGAGCTAAATTATTAATTTAACTCAATGTCGGAAGAAAAAGTAATTCTTGTTGATGAAAATGATAATCAAGTTGGTTTAATGCCTAAACTTGAAGCTCATCAAAAGGGTCTTCTTCATAGGGCGTTTTCTGTATTTATCTTTAATAGTAAATATCAATTGCTACTTCAAAAAAGAGCTATTTCTAAATATCACTCAGGTGGTTTATGGACTAACACGTGCTGTAGTCACCCTAGGGAAGCAGAAGACACAATAGACGCAGCTAATCGAAGATTACATGAGGAAATGGGAATCAAAACTAATCTTAGAAAGGTCTTTGACTTTATCTACAAAGCTGAGCTTGATAATGAACTAACAGAGAATGAATTTGATCATGTTTTTTATGGAGTTTATGATGAAAATCCAATCTTAAATAAGGAAGAGGCAGATGATTATAAATGGGTTGATATGGAAACTATTAGTAATGATATTATTAGAAATAGTGATAATTACACAGTATGGTTTAAAATTGCTTTTGATTACTTTTATAAATATTTAAATAATGATAACAATAAGTAGAAGAGCACATTTTAATGCTGCACATAAGTTGTATAGATCTGATTGGACTGATGAAAAGAATAAACAAATCTTTGGAAAGTGTTCAAATAAAAATTTTCATGGCCATAACTATGAATTAATTGTTAGTCTTACAGGACAAGTTGATCCTGATACTGGATATGTTTTTGATATAGGAAAACTAAAAAATATAATAAAGTCTGAAATTGAAGATTATCTAGATCATAAAAATTTAAATCTAGATATAGATGAATTCTCATCTTTAAATCCAACAGCTGAAAATATAGCTATTTTAATTTATAATAGACTAATTAAGTATTTTGAGGAAAATTATAAACTCAAAATTACTTTATATGAAACTCCAAGAAATTTTGTTGAGTACAGCGGTTAATCTGTTGTTAAATTATTTAGAATCTTACCATACTTAGACTTCTTAATATCTTCAGGTAAAGTATCATAGAGCTTTATAAGCAAAGTCCTATTAGCATCAGGTATTTGACTGACTGCTATGTATGGAGAAACTTCATTTGACGAGTTAGTTATTGCAAAATTTAGACTATATAAATATTTTCTTTTAATCAAATTTTCTATTTGACCATTCACTGAGTCTATTCTATTTTGATTGTTTTCAATTTGAGCTTTGTAAAAAATTTCAAGTAAATCAAGGTTTTGAAGATTATACTTTCTTATGATAGAAAAATATTCAAGTAATAGCTCACTATTTTTTGAACCAGATATTTCAAAACCAGAATCAAATGTTAGTAATCTTGTATTAATAACTACTTCTCCTTTATTTCCAAAAAAAGTAATTATATCATTTAAAGAATCTCCATCCAATTTATCTAAGTATAAATAATAGATATCAGGTTCATCTATTTTAGTACTAAACTTAAAATTACTATTTCCATTTATTTTGATAGAATCTAAGGAGACTATAATTGAATCTTGTTTTTTTTGAAGATAAATTGTTCCTTTCCTAAGTCCATCAACATTTCCAGAAACAATCATTTGATTTTGATCTGAGTTACAACAAATCATTAATAATGTAAGACAAGTTAGAAGAGTTTTTTTCATATTATAAATTTATCCAGTATGTTAATTTAAGATTAATTGATCTATACTGTGGTTCCAGAGAATCTGTGTTAATATAATTATCATTGTAGACAATATAAAGGTCAGAGAGTGGAGCAAATCTCCATTTAAATCTAGAATTTATCCCAAGATTTTCAGATTGATTGGTGTATTGAATATATGTAGACCATGAAGTTTTTTTATTAAAAGTATATTGAAATTTAGGATTTATTAACCAAATATTTCTGGAGGTGTATGGTTCAGGTAATTTAATTGAGTCATAATCAAATCTTAAACTCATATTAAAATAAGGCTGAATTCTATATTTAAACCCAGTCTTGAATGAAAATTTAGTTCCATTAAAAAAATCCCCATACTGTATTCCAGTTGCAAATTTAAATAGATTTTTATCTGGAGAAGAAAATGCTATTTCATAGTCTGTATAAGAATAAAAATTATTTGAAGGAAGAGGGACAGCGCCTTCAGTTCTAGTTGGATCAAAATCATAATATAGATAATCTCTCTTTATGTTTTGTTTAATTTCAAATACACTTTGATTCCTATATTTTATTTCAAAAGAAGAAATATTCCACCTCCCCTCAAATTTTTCTTCTTTATTTGGTCTAAACACATAAGCTGCATAATGTTGCAGTTCATAATTTAGAATCTTATCATTATTTTTTGGATATATCCTATACTGATAGAATGGAGTAAATTTTACAAAACCGTATCTTCTATAATACCCTAAATCTGACCTAAAATCATCTCCAACATAAGAACCACCCATGCTAACATAGTGTTTACGAGTGTTTTTTGATAATTTTATTCCAAAAGATGCATTTTTATCATTTTTTTCAGGAGTAAAAGATTTGTGAAAGAACGTTCTTCCTTTCCATTCTCCATTTTTAGATGCTAAGTTATATTCTAATCCAAAAACTCTATTATATGTGTTCTGGGTCTCAACAAAATCATAAGTTTTTGTGTTTTCTCTATTTATGAAAAAAAATGAATAATTTGATCTTGCAAAAACTTTATTTCTTAGGGTAAATACTGTGCTATTATTCTGAGGAATACCCTTTGTTCTATCTTCTTCTGTTAATACATTTAGTAAACCTATTCTAAGTTTATCATTTATTTTTCCACTTAACCTTACACCACTAATTATTCTGTTTTCGACAGTATTTCCTTCAAGGTCTTTTGAAATACCAATTCTTCGAGAAAAGAAAGGTTCTGCATCTCTTTCTTGACCAAAATCAGTAAATAGATCAGAATTTTGAGTAAAGAATTGTCTCCTCTCTGGAAGTCTCAATTCAAATTGAGTCAAGTTTACTAATTGGTCATCAACTTCTACCTGAGAAAAATCAGGATTTAAAGCAAAGTCTACATTTAAAGAATTACCAATAGGTATTTTCATATCAAGACCAAAATCAAAATTATTTGTATTTTTTTCTTGAATATAGTCCTTTCCTATTGATCCATTAATATATGGTATAATGGAGACAGGTTTTTTGGATTCACCTAAAGCTTTTTCAAAATTAATCTTACCCATAAAGGCAAGATCTCCAATCCTCTGTTGTTGAGGTGTTTTTGCCCAACTAGAATGCTCTAGTGATTGAGTATCACTTCTATAGATATTAAATCTCCAACTTTTAGCCCCATTAATAAAATAAAGTTGATTTAATGGGATTTTTACTTCAACTATATAAGAATCATCATATAATTTTGATTCCACCTCCCAAATTGCATCCCAAGATGAATTCATTCCTCTTCCGCCAAATGAATTAACAGAAGATAATAGCATATCTCCTTTTAATCCAAGATGATTGGTTTGAAATTTAAAAGCATTTGAAGCATCATTAAAAGTGTCAAAAATTAATTGTACGTAATCTGCACTTTTAGTTTCAAAATCTCTTTCTAAATTATATACAGTAAACTTTTTTTCTTTTGTGTAAGCTTTAACTAGGAAATATAAGTTTTCATTGTCAAATAGAGCCTTAAACTCTGTTTGCTTCACAGCTCTTAATGAATCAGTTGGCCTCCATTGCCAAAAATCAGTTGATGATTCAGCATCTTTCCAGGCTGAATCAGAGGGAGATCCATCAATTTCTATTTCATCTTCTGTATATTTTACTGTTAATTCTTGAGAAAAAATTAGATTAGAGTATACTATTGCTAACACTAAAATAATTGGTGGTTTTTTCAAAGTATTTTTTTCGATTTTAAAAGTAATAAAATTATAAGGATTTATTATATATAATTATATTGGACCTTAATTATACAAATAAGTTTATGTCATTAATTTTAACACTATTATTATTAAACTTTCACACTACGGTGGAATGGGGTTCAACAGGACACAGGGTGGTAGCTGAAGTTGCGAATAAATATTTAACAGATAATTCTAACCAGAGAATAATTAAAATCCTTGATGGAGAAACATTAGTTAATGCATCAACTTATGCAGATGATATTAAATCTGACTCTAGATATTCAGAATACTATGATTGGCATTTTATAAATATGGAACTGGATGAGGACTATGAAAATACTGTTCCATCAGAGAAAGGAGATATTTATATAGCTATAAATCGATGTATAGATATTTTAGAAAGTGATTCGGTTTCGGATTCTGAAAAATCCTTTTACCTTAAACTTCTTGTTCATTTTGTAGGAGATCTTCATCAGCCTTTACATATTGGAAGATATGAAGACAGAGGTGCAAACAAAGTATATGTAAAATGGTTTGGTCGAAATTCAAACCTACACAGAGTTTGGGACTCTGATATGATTAATGGTCATAACATGAGTTATTCAGAGTTAGCGTTAAATTTGCCAAATCCAGAGCTTTTAGTCTTCACAAAAGAGGCTAAAGATTTTGAGAGAAGCGATATTTTAGATTGGGTTAATGAATTACATACCTATACAAATCAAATATATGAAGGTGTTTCGATTGATGACAAATTAGGTTATAAATATCAATATGAAAACTTTGATACAGCTAAAGAATTATTACTAATTGCAGGTATAAGGCTAGCTAAAATTTTAAATTATCTATTTGATTAAATCTATACTTCTATTTATAAATTCTGTAAGTTCTTTACCGGTAAGAGCATTTTGAGAAAGTTTAGCTAAATCTACTGATTGTTTTATAAGACTATTCCTCTTTTTTTCTGTTCTAGTGGTTAATATTTTAGTAACTAATTCATGATTTATATTGACTATTAAAGAATACATTTCTGGCATATTGCCCATTCCACCACCACCAGACTGTTGCATTTCTTTCATTCTTCTCATAAACTCAGGCTGAGCTAGCATAAATGGTAATGATTTACTATCTAATGATTCAAGTTGAACTGTATATTTATCATCAGAGACTGCATTTTCAATCATAGGCTTAAGTTTCTCTTTTTCTTCATCAGATAGTTTTGATACTACTTGATCATCTTTTTTAATTAAGTTCTCTAACGTATCAGAGTCAACTCTAGAAAATTTAACTTTCTCTTTTTTAGATTCAAGTTTTTGAATTAAATGAGGAATAATAGGTGAGTCTAATAGAAGAACTTCATATCCCTTCTCTTTTGCAGATTCTACATAAGTATACTGTTCATCTTTATTTTGAGCATAAAGAATAATCAAGTTTCCATCTTTGTCAGTCTGTATATCTTTAATTTTATCGTCTAGTTCTTGATAAGTATAATATTTATTATCAACTGAAGGATATAGATTAAATGATTCAGCTTTATCATAGAACTTATCTTCTGTTAGCATCCCATACTCAATGACCACCTTTATATCATTCCATTTACTTTCAAGGTTTTCTCTTTCATTTTTGAAGATTGAGCCAAGTTTATCAGCAACTTTTCTTGTTATATAGTTAGTGATCTTTTTGACAGAAGCATCAGATTGAAGATAACTTCTAGATACATTTAGTGGAATGTCAGGAGAATCTATAACACCTTTAAGAAGACCTAAAAACTCAGGAACAATTCCTTCAACATTATCTGTAACAAATACCTGATTCTGGTATAACTGAATTCTGTCTTTTTGAAGATTTAAATCATTTGATATTTTGGGAAAATAAAGAATACCAGTTAGATTGAATGGATAATCAACATTAAGGTGAATATGAAATAAGGGCTCTTCAAATTGATATGGATATAGCTCCTTGTAAAACTGATTATAGTCTTCATTTTTTAAATCTGCTGGTTGTCTAGTCCAGGCAGGATTAGGATTGTTTATAATGTTGTCAACAGTTACTTTTTCTTCCTTCTCACCCTCTTTTACTGGGATGCTTTCTTCCCTTGTTCCAAATTTTATTGGATGCGGCATGAACTTGTTGTACTTATTTAAAAGCTCTGTGATTTTATTTTCTTCAAGATAATCTTTAGAATCCTTAGAAATATGAAGAATAATTTCTGTTCCTCTTTCTTTTTTATCTGCTTTTTTTAAACTGTATTCTGGAGATCCATCACAAATCCAATGAGCAGCAGGTTCATCTTTAAAAGATTTAGTAATTATTTCAACTTTATCAGCAACCATAAAAGAGGAATAAAAACCGAGTCCAAAATGGCCAATTATGCCAGTATCCTTTGAACTTTCTTTATATTTCTCAAGAAACTCCTCGGCACCTGAAAATGCAACATCATTAATATATTTTTTTACCTCATCTGACGACATGCCCACTCCATTGTCGGTAATATGAAGAGTTTTCTTTTTCTTATCAATTTTAATATCCACTCCTAATTCACCAATTTCTCCTTTAACTTCTCCTATGCTCGATAAATGTTGAATTTTAGTAAGTGCATCTGTAGCATTTGATATAAGTTCTCTTAGGAAAATTTCTTGATCGCTATACAAGAACTTTTTTATAAGTGGAAATATATTCTCAACTGAAACGTTAATTTTTCCTTTTGGCATAATTTCTTTTTATTATATGATTGCAAAAAAAATACCAATCAATAAATATGACAAATTGACACTATTTTCTGATCATATAAAGTCCTATAAAATTAAGTAATCCATTAAATGGCAGAAGCTCATATCCAATTTGATAACCCCCTATAAGATTTGAGGGTAGATTTCCTATTATTACAATTATTACAATATTAACTATAACAACAAAATAAACCTTACTGTCATCTATCTTAAATTTTGTAAAAATTCCAAAAGCAAATAAACCTAATAATGGGCCATATGTATATTGTGCAACAGTTAAAAGACTGTCAATTACATTTTTGTCCTGAATATATCTAAAAACTATAACAACTATTATCAATATTATACTCATTAAAACATGAACATTTTTTCTTGTTTTAATTGATTTTGAATCAGTATTGTCTATTTTAAGAATATCTACACAGAAAGATGTTGTTAGAGATGTTAGAGCGCTGTCTGCGCTACTGTAAGCAGCAGCAATTAAGCCTAGTATAAATGTGATTCCCAAAAACTCTCCAAGTCCTGATTTTAGAGCAATCTCTGGAAATAAAAGATCTGTTCGAGGGGTGTTATCAACCAAAGGAACAGCTATATTATTTTTACTTGCATATATAAAAAGAAGAGCACCTAATACTATAAACAAGAATGTGACAATAGTTAGTATAAAACTAAAAACAATCATATTCTTTTTGGCTTCTTTAATATTTTTACATGTTAAATTTTTTTGCATCATATCCTGGTCTAAACCAGTCATGCAAATTGTTATAAAGGCACCACCAATAATTGATTTTAAAAAATAATTTCTTTCTGTAAAGCTTTCAGTCACAAATATTTTATTGAATTCTTTAAAATCAGAAGAAGAAAGAAATTCCGAGAATGTCCAGCCTAAGTCTTTATTTATATAATAAATTGATAATATAACTGCTAGAATCATTAATGAAGTTTGAATAGTATCTGTCCATACTATTGTTTTAATTCCACCTCTTCTTGTATACAACCAGATTAGTAGAATTGATAATATAACTGTTATTTCAAATGGAATCCCTAAATCATCAAAAATAAATTTCTGCATAACAATAGCAACTAGAAATAATCTAAATGAGGCACCCAGAATTCTAGAAATTAAAAAAGATATAGATCCTACATAATGAGAGTTTTTTCCAAACCTCGTAAATAAGTATTCATAAATGGATGTTAATCCTAACCTATAATAGAGAGGAAGCAATAAATTAGCAACAATTAGATATCCAATTAAATATCCAATAACAACTTGAAAATATGTAAATTGAGACTCGCCAACCCATCCGGGAACTGATATAAATGTTACTCCAGATAGAGATGCTCCAACCATCCCAAAAGCAACAATAGCCCAATTAGAGCTCCTTTTGGCATTAAAAAAAACTTCATTGTTGTCTTCTTTGCCTGTTAAATATGATATAGTTGTTAAGACTATAAAATATGCTGCAATTGCAATTAAAATAATTTGCGGAGATAACATTTTTATAAATATACAAAAGAACTTACAACGAATATTTCTAAATTTGCTTAATGGAATTTCCATCCAAACTTCTTAAAAATTTAGTATATAATATTTCCCAATTATCAGGAATTGGAAAAAGATCTGCTTTAAGAATTGCATTAGAAATTTTAAGAAAACCAAAAGAATTTTCCAGAGACTTATCGGAAAGTATTTTTGACTTTAAAACTCAGATTAAACACTGTACTCAATGCCATAATATTTCAGATAAAGATATATGTGACATATGTTCAAATTCATCAAGAGATCAATCTATAGTTTGTGTTGTTGAAGACATTAGAGATGTCATTGCAATTGAAAATACAAATCTTTTTAATGGCCTTTATCATGTTTTGGGTGGAGTAATTTCTCCAATTGAAGGAATAGGCACAGAGGATCTAAATATTTTGAGTCTTGAAAAAAAGATTATAGATAAAAAAGTTGATGAAGTAATCTTTGCATTAAGTGCAACTATTGAGGCTGACACTACTAGCTTTTATCTATTTAAAATCTTAAAAAAACTTGATGTAAAAGTATCAGTATTAGCAAGAGGTATACCTGTTGGTGATCAATTAGAATATACAGATGAAGTTACATTGGCAAGAAGTATTCAAAATAGACGTCCTTATGAATCCGATCTATCAAACTAGTAATGATTTAATATTGTAAATTTGCAAATACTATAATAATGGGAAAATATCTATTGAAACTTCCAAAAATGGGAGAAAGTATTGCAGAAGCCACTATAACCAAATGGTTAAAAGAAGTTGGTGATATTGTTGATGTGGATGAATCAATAGTAGAAATAGCTACTGATAAGGTTGATTCTGATGTTCCATCTGAATTTCAAGGTAAACTAATCAAAAAAAACTTTGAAGTAAATGATGTAGTTAAGGTTGGAGAAGTAATTGCTGAAATTGAAACAGATTCAAAAGATAATGACAAAAGTAAAATAATTTCTAGAGAAAAGGAAAACGAATTAATTACAGATAATGATGAAGAAATAACTGTTTCAGAAACAGAAGTTATGAATGTTCCTTCTATTGATTTATTAAAAAATGAAAAAGATAATACTGAAATTGATAAAAGTGATAAATTTTTCTCACCGTTAGTAAAAAACATAGCAAAAAAAGAAAATATTAGTCAGCAAGAACTTAATTTAATTCCTGGGTCAGGAAAGGAAGGAAGAGTTACAAAACAAGACATTTTAAATTACATAGAATCAAAATCAAGTAAACCTGTCCATACACCTATTAGTGAGCCATTTACTGAACCCAAACCTTCTTTGGAAGATCAGATAATTGAATTGGATAGAATGGGTAAAATAATTTTTGACCATATGTCTAATAGTAAAAAAATATCTGCTCATGTTCAATCATTTGTAGAAGTTGATGTAACTAATCTTTGGGAATGGAGAGATCGTTACAAGAATTCATTTCAAGAGAAAGAAGGACAAAAATTGACTTTCACTCCTCTTTTTATAGATGCAGTGATAAAATCGCTTAAAGACTATCCTATTTTGAATAGTTCTATTATTGATGAAAAAATTATCATGAAAAGATCTATTAACATTGGAATGGCCACAGCTATTGAAAATGGTAATTTGATAGTGCCTGTTATAAAAAATGCTGATCATCTTAATCTTAAAGGCCTTACACTTGCTGTGAATGACTTATCTAACAGAGCTAGATCAAATTTATTGAAACCGGAGGAAATTTCAGACGGAACATATACAGTTACTAATGTTGGTAATTTTGGTTCAATCATGGGTACTCCAATTATCAATCAACCTCAAGTTGGAATAATTGCTATAGGTGTCATTCGTAAAACTCCATCTGTTATTGAAACTAATAATGGAGACTTTATTGGAATTAGAAAAAAACTTATTTTATCACATACCTATGATCACAGAATCATAAATGGTTCAATAGGAGGGAGCTTTGTTAAAAGAGTTGCTGAATATCTTGAAGATTGGGATATGAATCAAATCATTTAAAATGAAAGTTAATCTTAATAGACCAATTTGTTTTTTTGATCTAGAAACCACTGGAGCAAAGGTTGGAAAAGATAGGATTGTTGAAATAGCTATTTTAAGAGTTGACTTAGATAGATCAGAGTCTCAAAAAGTCTGGAGAATTAATCCAGAAATGGAAATTTCACTTCAAGCAACTCAAGTGCATGGAATAACAAATGAGATGATAGAAAGTGAGCCAAATTTTGCTCATTATTCAAATGAAATTCATCAATTTATTAAAGGATGTGATTTATCTGGATTTAATGCAATAAAATTTGATATTCCTATACTTGTCGAAGAGTTTATAAGAGCAGATACTGAGTTTGATTTTACTCAAATAAGAATGATTGACAGCCAAGTAATTTATCATAAAAAAGAACCTAGAAATCTTTCAGCTGCTCTAAAATATTATTGTAACAAAGATCTAGAAAATGCTCATTCTGCATTGGATGATACTATTGCTGCTTATGAAGTGTTTAAGGGACAATTAGAAAAATATGATGATCTAGAACCTGATATGGATTTTCTAAGTGAATTCTCAAAGAGAAATAATAATCTAGACTTTGCTGGAAAAATTAGGATTGACTCAGACAATAATGCAATTTTTGCATTTGGCAAATACACTGGTCAAAAAGTAGTTGAAGTATTTAAAAATGATGTGGGTTACTATTCATGGATAATGAAGGGTGATTTTCCTGAGTATACCAAAAAAATATTTACGCAATTAAAAATAAGTTTAATAAACTCTAAATAAGATGAAAATAATCTGCATAGGACGAAATTATTCTGACCATATCAAAGAGTTAGCTAATCTTAGACCATCTAATCCTGTTGTTTTTTTAAAACCTGATTCATCTATAATTGCAAAAAATCAAAATTTTATTATACCTTCTTTTTCAAATGAAATTCATCATGAGGTTGAATTAGTAGTAAAGATTAATAAAGTGGGAAAGCATATAGATGAATCATTTTCAAACAAATATTACAACGAAATTGGTCTAGGAATTGATTTTACTGCTAGAGATATTCAAAATAATTTAAAAGAAAAAGGACATCCCTGGGAGAAATCAAAAGCTTTTGATAATTCTTGTTTAGTAGGTGATTTTATTAATAAAGATAAATTTGAAGACTTATCAAAAATTGATTTTAGTTTAAAAAAAAATAATCAAATAGTTCAATCGGGCAACTCTTATAATATGTTGTGGAAAATTGATGAATTGATTTCATACGTTTCACAATATTTTACTCTTAAAATAGGTGATTTAATTTTCACTGGAACACCTGCAGGTGTTTCAAAAGTTGTAAGTGAAGATTTATTGGAGGGTTATATAAATTCAAGTAAAATGTTTTCACTTAAGGTAAAATAGATATGATAAAAAAAATCTTTGATTATCTAATTTTAAAAGGTAAGACAATTTCTTTTGCTGAGAGTTGCTCTGGTGGTAATCTGTCTCTATCTATAACAAAAATTGCTGGTGCTTCAAAAGTATTCAAAGGCTCAATTGTTTCTTACAGCACATATTCAAAAGAAAAGGTTATTGGAATAGGAAGAAATGAAATTGATTCATTTTCTCCAGTAAGTCAGGAAATAGCAGTAAAAATGGCAGAAAAAGTAAAGGAAAAGTTTAACTCTGATTACTCAATTTCTATTACTGGTAATGCTGGGCCATTCTCAGATGGCACTAGGTCTTCAGTTGGTGATTGTTTTATTGCTATATCATCTGAAAATGAAATATTTTGCGAAAAATATGAAGTCATTACCTCAAGGGAAGACTTCATTAAAACAGTAACTGAAAAATCATTTAAACTCTTTATAGATAAAATTATTAACCAATAAAATTATTTTTTTATTAAAGTTAAATACATTAGTTTTGCACGTTACAAAAAATTAGTACGTTATGTCTAAGACTTGCGAAATTACTGGAAAGAAAGTTATGTTTGGAAACAATGTTTCTAAATCATTAAATAGAACTAAAAGAAGATTTGATGTGAATCTTATGAAAAAAAGATTCTTTATTCCAGACGAAAACAAATGGGTTACTCTTAAAGTTTCAGCATCTGCTTTAAAAACTATAAACAAAAAGGGTATTTCGGAAGTTTTAAAAGAAGCTAGAAAACAAGGTTTAATTAAGTAAAAATGGCAAAGAAAGGTAATAGAGTTCAAGTAATTTTAGAATGTACTGAGCACAAAGACTCAGGTATGCCAGGTACTTCTAGATATATAACAACTAAAAACAAAAAAAATTCTCCAGATAGACTTGAAATAAAAAAATTCAATCCTATTCTGAAGAAGATGACTGTTCACAAAGAAATTAAATAAGATGGCAAAAAAAGCAGTTGCTAGTTTACAAACTGGCTCAAAAAAACTTGCAAAAGCAATTAAGATGGTAAAAAAAGATGGCTCATCTAGCTATTCTTTTGAGGAAAGAATATTGCCACAAGATCTTGTAAACGATTGGCTTGCTGGTAAACCTCTTGTTAAAAAAGTAGAGTCTAAACCTATTCAACCAGTTGAAGAAGCAAAAACTGAAGAGCCAGCTGCAGAAGAAGCAAAAACTGAAGAGCCAGCTGCAAAAAGTACTGACTCTAAGTAATTAACTTAGTTTATAGCTCCAATCCCAATTTTCCACAATTTTGAATTTAAATCAGGAAGATCAGTATCAATAATCTGATCTATTTCTTTTTTCAAACTTTCCCAGCTATCATCTAAATCCTTTAATGATTTTAAAATTCCCTTACTAACATTTGGAATATCGCCTTTTATTTCATCTAAAATAAACAAGTAATCTGCTAAAAATTTATTTGGAAAATTTTCAACATCATCATAAGCTAATGATTTTCTCTGCATCATCTTTTTATCCCAGGCGTCCATTTTGCTAAGTAATGATTTACCATTATTTTTAACGTCTTCATTATCTTTAATATTCTTAATTACTTCAGTGAGTCTGTTAATTGAACTTATATTATTATTAATGTATTCAGCCATTTTATTAAATTTCTTTTCCATATGACTAGTGTATTTATCAAATTCAGCATAATCTATATCTGACACATTGAAGTTCGGGTTTTTTAAGATTTCAAAGTTTGAAGTATATGATTTTTCTCCTACCTCTAGTGATATTTTATATTTTCCAGGAATAGCTTTATGTCCGCTGAACCTACCTTCTATATATGCATATGGAACACCAATTAATGACTTATGCCTTGTATTCCAAACAAATCTATTCAAACCAATATTATTTGTTAATACAGGCTCTCTAGATGGACCTCCATTATAAGAAATGAAGTTTTTATTAGTTTGATTATTAATTTCTCTAATTAATTTATTGTTTTCATCATAAATTTTAACTGTTAGTTTCTGATCATGATCACCCTCATTTAGGTTATAATATATAACAACCCCATTAGCAGGATTAACTCCAGTGAATGTCGATGTTCCATCTGAATAATTTGAATTAAGTTGACTGTACCAATTTCCTATAGTAGAATTCTCTGGGTTAAAAAGTCTCGTTTCTTTGGTATCATCCATTTGTCTAATCAATCCCATATCATCTAGGATCCAAAATGATCTACCTTGAGTTGCAACAATTAAGTCATCATGTTTTATCATTAAATCAGTAACAGCTAAAACAGGCATGTTAAGGTTAAATCTTTCCCAGCTTTTACCATCATTAAATGAAATATAAACTCCTAACTCAGTACCAGCCAATAGTAAACCTTTTCTTACCTCATCTTCTCTTACAACTCTAGTATATGCTCCATATGGAATATTACCAGTAATTTCTTTCCAAGACTCTCCATAGTTTGTTGACTTATATAATCCTGGAGATTTATCATTAAATTTATATCTAGTAGTTGCAATATATACTGTTTCTTTATCATGAGGAGATATATCAATTGCATTAATTATTGTTTCAGGGAGGCCTCTAGGTGTGATATTTTTCCATGTTTTACCACCATCTTTAGTCAAATGAACGAGACCATCATCAGATCCAGTATAAATGGTATTAGGCTCGTGCGGTGATTCTATAACATAACTTATTGTTCCATAGTTTTCAGCTCCAACAGCTTCATTTGTATATGGTCCACCACCGTTGCCTTGTTTTTCATCTTCATCCATTGTTAAATCTGGGGATACTACTTCCCAAGATTTCCCAAAGTCTTTTGTTTTGAATAGGTGCTGAGCAGCGTGATAAAATGTATTTGACTCATGTTGAGACCAAATTATAGGTGCATTCCAGTTGAACCTATATTTCATGTCTCTTGATGCTTTACCAATATAATTTATTGGCTCTATCATTACTTTTTTTCTAGCCTTAGCTTTTGTATCATATATATTTACACTTCCAAGATAGCTACCTCCCATTACTAATTGTGGATCATCAGGATCAAAAGCTAAAAAAGCACTTTCACCACCCGCTGACGCAGACCAATCACTTTGAGAAATTCCTCCCCTTGAGCCAATACTAGCTATTTTAACAGTTGAATTATCTTGTTGACCCCCATATAAATTATATGGGAACAAATTATCTACATTTACCCTGTAAAACTGAGCTGTTGGCATAATATTAATACTAGACCATGAATTTCCATTATCAAAAGTTATTTCACCACCACCATCATCAGATATTATCATATTTTTTGAGTTTTTTGGATTTATCCACAAGTCATGATAGTCTCCATGACCACTTGAAATTCTTTCCCATGTTTTACCTCCATCTATAGATCTAAAAGTCCTGGCGCTTAAAACATATACTGTATTTTCATCATTAGGATCTGCAAATACTTCTATGTAGTACCAAGCTCTTGAGGTTAACTCAGCATACTTACTTACTCTAGACCAACTTTCTCCAGCATTATTAGACATAAATAATCCACCTAATCTTTTATCTGAATCACTTTCAGCTAAAAGATATACTTTATCTGAGTTAGCTCTTGATACTGAAATTGCCAATTTTCCTAATTCATTGGGTAAGCCATTTTCTATTTTAAACCAATTATCACCTCCATCTGTTGATTTATAAACGCCACTTCCTTCCCCTCCAGAAATTACCTTCCAAGGCAATCTTTGATGTTCCCAAATTGTTGCGTAGAGAACCTTAGGGTTATTATAGTCAATTGATAACTCTGAGGCTCCACTTAATTCATTAACAAAAAGAACATTTTTCCAGGACTTTCCACCATCTGTTGATTTATATATTCCTCTTTCTTTAGTTGGACCATTTATGGCCCCTTGTGCAGCTATATATACTATATTAGGATTGTCAGGATGAATTATAATTCGAGAAATTTGTTGAGTATTTTCTAAGCCAATATGTTCCCATGTTTCTCCAGCATCTGTTGATTTATAAATTCCATCTCCATAGGATGTTGTAACCCCTCTTGGTGCATGTTCACCCATACCAACATAAATTATTCTACTATCACTTTCTGACACAGCTATGGCCCCTACCGATGAAGTTTTAAAATAGTCATCTGATATATTGAACCACTCACTCCCTGCATTAGTTGTTTTCCATAGTCCTCCTCCAACAGTTCCCATATAGTAAGTTAAGGGATCATTTATAACACCTACTGATGAAACAGATCTCCCACCTCTAAAAGGACCTATATTTCTATACTTAACTTCTTCAAGTTTTTCTTCAATATCTTGAGAATAAGAAAATGGAATTACAGTTAAGAAAACAAAAAAAATGCTTAAATTTTTCATGATAAAAATGTTAGTTTACACTAAGTTACATTCAATTTTCAAAAATTCAGATATATTTACAAAAATAAACCAATGAGAAGTCAAAACATCCAAAGAGACTTAAGTCTAGTAGGAGATGATCTTATAAAGAAATTTATATTGAAGGATAGTAAAGCTTCTAAATATGTGAACTCTTTTTTTAGTGAGGAAAATATTTTAAATCATTCAAAAAATAAAACGACTCAATTTAAAGATGATCAAAGAAATATTTTAACAGAAGAGTTAACTAAACAGTACTCAAAAGTAGAAACTTCAGATGCAACATTAGAAAATATTAAATTACTCTCAAACCCTAACACACTCTCTGTAACTACTGGCCATCAACTTAATATATTTTCTGGACCATTAATGGTTATCTATAAAATTGCTCAAGTAATCTCTACAACTAACTATTTGAACTTAAAGATTAAAAACTTTAATTATGTTCCTGTTTTTTGGATTGCTAGTGAAGATCATGATTTTGAGGAAATATCAGAAGTTAATCTTCATAAAAATAAGATTAATTGGAAACTTGATTCAAAAAATTTACCAGTAGGAGAAATAAAATTAAATGATTTTAAACAAGTAAAAAGTGCTTATAAAAATTCAATTATTGATTTTGAATATAAAGATAAACTTGAAAGTATAATTGATGATGCATATAAAGATGGAGAGACTTTGTCGACTGCAAATATTAAATTTATAAATTCATTGTTTGCAGGACATGGACTCGTAATTATTGACTCCAATAGAAGAGTTTTTAAGAAAACTTTTTTAGATAACTTTAAAAATGAAATTTTAGATTCAAGATGTTATGTCGACTCAAATTCTCAAATTTCAAAAATTAAGAATGATATAAAATCTTTTAAACCTCAGGTTAATCCATCTGACATAAACTTTTTTAAGATTACTAAAAATGGAAGAAAAAGAATCAGGAAAAATGGAAAAAAATTTATTGTTGACGATGAAGATGAATACACATTAGATGAAATAATTAATCAAATTGAATCTTATCCTGAGTTGTTTTCACCTAATGTTTTAATGAGGGCTTTATATCAAGAGAAAATTCTTCCAAATGTATGTTATGTTGGCGGTCCTAACGAATTAAAATATTGGATGCAACTAAAGCTTTATTTTGAAAATTCCAGCGTTCAATTTCCAATTTTAAAACTTAGAACTTCTGCATTTATTTTAGATAAAAAAACATCTATTAAAATCACTAAGAGTAATATTGAAATGAAATATTTTTTTGGAAAATTAGATGATTTACTAGACTTTAAAATTAATACCTCATCTAAATTAAATTTAAGTTTTGATTCTTTAAAAACTACATTGACTAATCAATTTGATGAATTAAGAAGAGTTTCAATTAAAACAAATGAATCATTTATTGGCGCATTAAATGCTCAAGAAAAAAAACAAATTAAAGGTTTAGTTGATCTTGAGAAAAAATTAAGAAAAGCTGAAAAGAAAAATCATGAAACAGAAGTAAATAAGATTAAAAGTCTTTTTGAATCACTTCACCCTAATGATAGCGATCAAGAGAGATACCTGAATTTTGGTAATTTTTATTCATTCAAAGGTCAAGAATTAATTGATTACATAGTTGATAAAGTGCTGATTTCAGATGATAAAATATTAGTTATAAATCTTGAAGATTAATTTATAGTTGTATTTTTGCCCATGCAAAATAAAGTCTTAATAGTTGATTTTGGATCTCAATATACTCAGCTTATAGCAAGAAGAATTAGGGAGTTATTCATTTACTGTGAAATCTCACCTTTTAATAACATTCCAGAAAATCTAGATCAGTTTAAGGCAGTTGTTTTATCAGGCTCACCGTTCTCTGTCAATCAAAAAGACTCTCCTGATATTAATCTTGAAATTTTTTTAGGTAAAAAACCTGTTATTGCAATTTGTTATGGGGCTCAATTAATTGCTAAGAGTTTAAATGGCAATGTAGAAAATTCAAATTCAAGGGAGTATGGTAGGGCAAAACTTTCTTTTATAGACAGAGACTGCATATTATTCAAGAATATTAACATAAATAATCAAGTCTGGATGAGTCACGGAGATACTATTACTGCATTACCAGATGAAGCAAAACTTGTAGCAAGTACAGATTCTGTTATAAATGCGGCTTATAGTATTGAGTCTTTAAATTTATACGCTTTGCAATTTCATCCTGAAGTTTTTCACTCAGAAAATGGCTTGAAAATTTTTGAAAACTTTTTTATTAATGAGTTGAAATTTATTAAAGAATGGAATCCAGAATCTTTTATAGATAGAACTGTAGATGATTTAAAGACTAAGCTCAAAGACGATAATGTTATATTGGGTTTATCAGGTGGTGTCGATTCTAGTGTAGCAGCTGTACTTTTAGATAAAGCTATTGGAGATAATTTGTATTGCGTATTTGTAAATAATGGACTTTTAAGAAAAAATGAATATGAAGAAGTTTTAGAACAATATATTGGAATGGGTCTAAATGTAAAAGGGGTAGATTCCTCAAAATTATTTATAGAATCTTTAAATGGAGTAACTGATCCAGAAAAAAAGAGAAAAATAATAGGTAATATGTTTGTAGAAGTATTTGAGCAAGAGTCTAAAAAAATAAAAAATGCAAAGTGGTTAGCTCAAGGAACAATCTATCCAGATGTAATAGAATCAATATCAGTAAAAGGTCCATCAGCTACAATAAAATCTCATCATAATGTAGGTGGTCTTCCTGAGAAAATGAATCTTAAAGTAGTTGAACCATTAAAAATGCTATTCAAAGATGAAGTAAGAAGGATAGGTAGATCACTAAAAATGGATTCAGAAATTTTAAATAGACATCCTTTCCCTGGACCTGGTCTTGGTATAAGAATTCTTGGAGAAGTTGATTCTGAAAGTGTAAGGCTTATTCAGGAGGCTGATAAAATTTATATTGATGGACTCAAAGAGTGGGACTTATACGATAAAATATGGCAAGCAGGTTCTATATTGCTTCCAGTAAAAAGTGTAGGAGTTATGGGTGATGAAAGGACATATGAGAGATGTGTGGCATTAAGGGCAGTAATTTCAACTGATGGAATGACTGCAGATTGGTTTGAATTTCCAAATAACTTTTTAAAAGAAATTTCTAATAGGATAATTAATAAGGTATCAGGAATTAACAGAGTTGTTTATGATATTAGTTCCAAGCCGCCTGCAACTATTGAGTGGGAATAAAATGACTGATTTCAATATTTCTTTTAAACCAATGTTGACTCCAAAAGCAATGCTTGAAAAAGGAATTTTTGGTGGAACATATTTTAATCAATTAGTCGATTACAGAATATTCCCTAAAAATTGGTTTTCCGATTTAGACAAAAGTTATTTTTTGTCAAATAATTATGATAAAAAAATTAATTACTTTAAAATAAAATCAGGTCAATCTCAAGAAGAGTGGGAGGCAAAAGGTTGGATTAATAAAGATGATCCAAGAGGGTGGTTTGAGTGGTATTGTAAGTATTTTAATGGAAGACGACATGAGGATGATGAAAGGCAAATTAAAAGATGGTTGGCTTTCTGTGGTCCAAAGGGGAGATTTAGAAACTCTATTTATAATAAGATTTATAAATCTGGATTAGGAATTGAAAATTCAAAAAGTATTTCACCTAGAATTCAGCAGTCTTTGTTACATTGGTCCTATATTGTGAATAATGAAGATTATGAAAGATGGAAACTTGAAAAGCAAAAGTAAATGAAGAACTTTACTTTTTCCATATTATTATTAATGTTATTTCAGACAATACATTCTCAGAATATTGTTTCGGATACAATTCTGCATGATGTAGAAAGAAAAGAAACATTATTCTCAATTTCAAAAAGATATGGTATTAACGTAAACGATATATTAAAGTTAAATCCAAATTTAAGAGATTCTAGGCTTAGAAGAAGGTCAACAATCTTAATTCCAATTTTTAAATCAAATAAAGATAATTCCTTAATAATAAAAGATTCAATAGAAGGGTCAGTTAATGTTTCTTCAAAATTAGACTCGTTATATATAAAAAAAAGAAAAAAAAACAACCAATTAAATGTGTCTGTTCTTTTACCTTTTAGATCAGCAACTTTAAATTATGATTCAATTCAGGAAGTGGAATCTTTATTTGAAGACAGAAATCTTTATACAATAGCTTTGGATTTTTATTCTGGTATTTTATTTGCAATAGAGGATTTAAAACAATTAAAAGTTTCAGTTAATCTTAATGTTTTTGATACTGAAAACTCTAGAAATAAGATATTAGAAATATCTAAAAACGAGAATATTAACAACTCAGATGTTATAATTGGCCCATTGATTCCAAGAAATTTTGAAACTTTTTCAAATTTTGAATTTTTAGAGGCTATTCCTAAAGTTTTCCCATTATCTACAATTCCTATTCAAATTATTAAAGGTGTAGTTCAGACTGTAACTCCGAGAAAACTTTTAAGAGAAAGAATGTTATCTTATTTAGATAAAAATATTGATAGAGAAGAAAATATTGTAATTATAGCGGATTCTTTAAATAAAGATATTGAAAGTAAATTAGTTAATATTTTTCCTAAAGCTATAAAGATAAAACCTGAGTTTGAGGGGTATATTCTTCCAGAGCTTTTGGACTCTCTTTTAGTCGACTCTCTTCCAAACAAGGTAATTATTGAGTCTGAAATATTTACCTTAATTTCAAGTGTAGTTTCACAACTTAATTCTCAAATAACTTCTGAACGTGATGTTAGATTATATACTACTTACAGGGGGAATCAATATGATGATCCAAGTATTAATGTTAAAGATCTTGGAAATTTAAGTTTTACTTACAGTTCTATTTCAAAAAAAACAAACAATGATTCTATTTCAAAATTTGAAAGCAATTACATTAAATTATTTGGAAGCTTTCCTAATAAGGATATCATCCGAGGTTATGATGTAACTAAAGATATTTTAATTAGAGTTTTAATTGATAATAATTTAAATAAAACCGTTAAATATGATGAGCAATTTTATACTGAATCTAAATTTTTATATAAAAAAGATAGCCTTGGAGGATTATATAACTCATCTATTTTTCTTCTGAAACATAAAGATTATGGACTTGAGGAGATTCTTGACTAATAAATTACATTATACTTTAATATTTTGTAAATTTGAGTCCGGAAATACTATTCTATCCGGATGAATAAACCTAAATATATTTTTGTTACCGGTGGTGTTACATCATCTCTAGGCAAAGGAATTATATCTGCCTCATTAGCTCGATTACTTCAGGCTCAAGGCTTAAATGTTGCTATTCAAAAGTTAGATCCGTATATAAATGTTGATCCTGGCACATTGAATCCTTACGAGCATGGCGAGTGTTATGTGACTGATGATGGGGCTGAAACTGACCTAGATTTAGGTCATTATGAAAGGTTTTTAAGTGTAAATACTTCTCAAAAAAATAATGTGACAACTGGGAAGATTTATCAAAATGTTATAGAAAAAGAGAGAAAAGGTGAATTTCTAGGTAAAACTGTTCAGGTTATTCCTCACATTACAAATGAAATAAAGGAAAATATTAGAAATCTAAATCATAAAAATAATTTAGATATTATAATTACCGAGATTGGTGGAACAGTTGGAGATATTGAATCTCTTCCATTTCTAGAAGCTGTAAGGCAAGTGATATATGAGGAAGGATCAGAAAATTCAATGGTAATTCATTTAACCTTGATTCCCTTTCTGAAAGCTACAGGAGAGTTAAAGACAAAACCAACTCAGCATTCCGTGAAAACTTTAATGGAACTTGGATTGAAAGCAGATGTTTTAGTTTGTAGATCAGAAAGAGAATTATCTGATGAAATAAAGAATAAACTAGCACTCTTTTGTAATGTTAAATATAATTGTGTAATTCAATCTATTGATGTAGAAACTATTTATGATGTTCCTATAAAAATGATGGATGAAGGTTTAGACAAAGTAACCTTAGAGAAACTGAAAATTAAAGAAACTGAGCCTAATCTTGATAAATGGAAAAACTTTTTACATAAACTAAAGAATCCTACTCATCAAATTAATATTGGTTTAATTGGAAAGTATGTAGAGCTAAATGATTCATATAAGTCTATATTAGAATCACTTATTCACGCAGGAACTGAAAATGAAGTAAAAGTAAATGTCAAATCAATTCATTCTGAATATATTGACAAAGAAAATATAGATAAAGACCTTAGTAATCTTGATGGAATAATTGTTGCACCTGGATTTGGTAGGAGGGGGTTAGATGGAAAAATACTTGCTGTTGAATATGCTAGAGTTAATAAGATTCCATTTTTAGGAATTTGTCTTGGTATGCAAATGGCAGTTATAGAATATGCTAGAAATGTAAAGAAGATAAGATATGCTAATTCTACTGAAATATCTGAAAAGTGTAAGGATCCTGTAATAGACTTGATGACTTCTCAAAAAAAAATTGTAAATATGGGTGGAACTATGAGGCTTGGAGCTTGGGACTGTGAAATATTAAAAAATACAATATCTAATAAAGTTTATAAGAAAAAATTAATTTCAGAGAGACATAGACATAGATATGAATTTAATAACGACTATTCAAAAAAAATATTTGATGATAAATTTATTGTAGCCGGATTTAATCCTGACACAAAGCTTGTTGAAATAATTGAAAACATGGATCATCCATGGTTTGTTGGAGTTCAATTTCATCCAGAATATAAGAGTAGTGTTTATAATCCTCATCCAATTTTTGTAAACTTTGTAAAAGCTAGTCTAAAAAAATATTTAAATAAATAACTATGGAACAAAATAAGTTTGATCCTCTTCAATTTATAGGTTTTTTACTTATCTCAGTAATATTAATGTTTTGGTTTTATGATAACCAATCTAACATTATTGAAAACCAACAAGGAGCTGGTGTAGAAAATGTATTAGATCAAGTAGAAGATGACTCTATTAGTTTAAATAATACTGAGGAAGACTATAATGATTTTGAAGTAGATGAAGATTTTACAGAGGAAGTAATTACTTTAGAAAATGACAATATTTTATTTGAAATAAGCACAAATGGCGCAGATATAAAGAAATTATTACTTAAAGATTTTAATAATTATAATGATGATCCATTATTCTTAGTTAATAATAATAAGTCAATTTTTAGTTATAATATTCCAATAGGTAGAAACTCAATAATTAGCTCAAGAGATTTAAACTACTCTGCAGAGATAATTAAAGATAAATCTATTCTTAAGCTAACTGCGGTAATTGATACTCAGAGGTCCTTGGAATTAACTTATTCTTTAGAAGAAAATTCAAGTATTCTTGATTTTGATTTAAGATTGAATGATTCTGACAGGAACTCAAGCTATGATCAACTTGAATTGGTTTGGGGGAAAGACTCTTTCAGGAATTCTAAGAGTATAGATTATGAGAATAG
>JABGTW010000021.1 GCA_018646865.1 Cryomorphaceae bacterium
CTTATTGATATAGATTCTACTAGGGGTTGGTGGTATGATGTAATTTCTGAAGATTTTGATAATGATGGAGATATGGATTTAGTAATTGGAAATCTTGGAAATAATTATAAATATCAAGCTTCAGGTGATGAGACATTTGATATTTTTTATAATGATTTTGATAAGAATAACAGTGGAGATATAGTCCTTAGTTATTATAGTGATGGAGAGCAATATCCTCTTAGAGGAAGACAATGTTCATCAGATCAAATACCTGCTATTAAAACAAAATTTCAGGATTATGATGCTTTCTCAATTGCTACTTTAGAAGATGTATATACTGAACCTGATTTAGAAAATTCTCTTCATTATTTTACTAAAACATTTTCATCTGTTTATTTAGAAAACACTGGTAACTCATTTGTTATGAATAAGTTACCTGTTTTAGCTCAACTTTCTTCAATTAATAAAATTCTATCAATCGATATTGATAAAGATGGTTATAAAGATATTATAGTCTCTGGTAATATGTATAATTCTGAAGTCGAGACTCCTAGAAATGATGGAAGTGTCGGTGTTTATTTAAAATATACTCCTGATTCAGGCTTTGAGTCAGTATCTACTCAAAAAAGTGGACTATTTATTAATGGTGATGTTAAAGACATGGAGTTTATTACCTTAAATAATACTGATTATATTATTTCAGCTAAGAATGATGATCTAATAGAATTTACTAAAATAAAATAACTAAATGTTTCACAGATTCTTTCTCTTTATAGCTTCTCTATTTGTGCTTTCATGTAGTACACAATCTAAAGAAATAGAAGTAGTATATGAGATCAAGAAAATGAATGATTGGAACTTTGATGTTAGTCTCTCTATATTAAATTCAACTAATGTTGATTTTGACTCTGTTTGGTCATTGCACTGGAATCAACAGAGTTCAATAGTAAATAATGAATCTATCCCTGATAACATCAAATATGAATATGTTGCTGGTCAATCATACAACATCTTATCATTTGGTAAAAATTATGATTTAAAATCAAATGACTCTATTAGTATAGACTTCAACCAATCAGGAATTGTCAGAAGAATATCAGATCTTCCAGTTGGTGGTTTTATAGTCTCAAATAATGAAATAATAGATGTAAAGTTTACTTACAACTGGAAAAATGCAGATGGAATTGAAAAACTTGATGCACCCTCTTCTAAAGATCGCTATGACTTATATGCTCCAGGTAATGTTCTTGATAAATCTGAACTTGAAATAATTATTCCAACCCCAAGTGAAATAACATTATTAGATGGAGAGTCTTCTCTCAAATCTGAATATAAAGTTTTTGTTGAGGAATCTTTAAATCTTGACATTAATACAGTAAAGTCTCTTTTTGTGGAAAATTTTAATTTAGATATAAAAAATTCTACAGATTATGATATTTCAGTTCAATACATAGATAATTTACTAGAAGAATCATATAAATTATCTATAGATGAAAATAAAATTTCAATAGAAGCATCAGATAGAGCAGGAGCACTGTATGGATTGCAGTCCCTAAAACAACTTTTTATTGCTTCTAGTCTTGAGAACAATATGCTTAAACATATGAATATTAGTGACTCTCCAAGATTTTCATATAGAGGTATGTTACTGGATATCTCAAGAAATTTTTATGGTCCAGATAAGATTAAACAAATTTTAGACTATTTATCTTTTTTTAAAATAAATCATTTGGATTTTAGGTTAACCGATGATGAAGGGTGGAGATTGGAAATTCCTGGTTTAGAGGAATTGACAGAGGTAGGCTCAAAAAGAGCATATACAAAGGATGAATTTGAGAGTTTGATACCTATGTATGGTTCAGGTCCAGATATAAATTCTACTGGGTCTGGTTATCTCTCTAGAGTTGACTTTATTGAAATACTTCAATATGCTGATCACAGAAATATTAAAATAATACCTCAGATAAGTTATCCATCTCATATGAGATCAGCAATTATTTCAATGGATGTTAGATATCAAAAATATATGGAGCTAGGTAATCAAGAAGAAGCTGAAAAATATTTATTATCTGATCCAGATGATGAAAGTGAATATTACTCAGCGCAAGGGTTTGATGATAATATAGCATGTATATGCAGGGAAAGTGCTTTTACTTTTTATGAAAAAGTAATCGATGAAATACACCTTATGTATCAGGAAGCAGGAGTCGAATTAAACAAGTTTGGTATTGGGGCTGATGAACTTCCATACGGAGCATGGCAAAAATCACCAATCTGTGATCAGTTTATGGAAGAGAAATCAATAGCAGGTGATTATAATGCTCTTTATGAAATAATGCAGAGAAGAGTTTATGATAAACTTTTATCATATAATGCAACCATGACTGGTTGGGATGATATTTTATTAAAATTAACAGAGAAGAATCAGGCTGAAACTAAAATAAAAGACTTTTTTAAGGGAGATGACGTCTTATTATTTGTTTGGAAAAACGATTGGGGTCAGGGAAGACAAGATATGATCTATAAATATGCAAACCTTGGATATAAAACTGTAATGAGTAATTCCAGTGCCTTTTATTTTGATATGGTAGACGATAAAGATCTAGATAATGTTGGACTTTCATGGAGTGGATATGCAGATTACAAGGATATGTGGACAGTCGATGTCTTTGATATTTTTAATGACTCATATGGAGTTGAAAAAAATAATATTTCAAAAGAATACATTGAATCCTATGAAAAGTTAAATCCTAGTAATAGAGATAATATAATCGGTATTCAATCTCAAATTTGGAGTGAGACTATCAGGAATGAGGATATTCTTGATTATATGTTCATGCCAAATATCATAGTTTTTTCTCAAAAAGCATGGTCTCAGGATCCCGAGTGGATGAAAATTTCAGATAAAACCAAGAGAGAATTTACTTTAGACTATGAGTGGAATAAATTTACAAACACAATAGGTCAGAGAGTTCTCCCAATTATTGATAATATTTATGGTGGATTAAGTTATGATCTCCCGAAACCAGGTGGTATTATCAAAAATGACTCTCTCTATGCTAATTCTGTCTTTCCAGGATTAAATATCAAGTATACACTTGATGGTTCTTTACCTGATATTGAAAGCATGAATTATAATAATCCTGTAAAACTAAATCAAGATGATATTGTAAATCTTAGATTATTTGATAATAAGGGTAGGGGCGGTTACCCAATTCAAGTTGATAAGTAAATTTAGATTCATCAATTATTTTTTTTAACTTTTGAACTATGAAAGACAGACTCCTATCAATAGATGTTTTAAGAGGAATGACTTTAATCTTTATGATAATTGTCAATCAACCTGGGTCATGGGATAATGTCTTTGCACCTTTGCTTCATGCAGATTGGAATGGATTAACCCCGACAGACTATATATTCCCTAACTTTCTTTTTATTGTTGGTGTTTCAATTGTTCTCTCACTAAATAATAAAAAAGGGTTAGATAGAAACAAAACAATCAGAAAAATTATGTGGAGAGCTTTTAAAATCTATTTAGTTGGTTTGTTTTTATGGATATTCCCATCTTTTGACTTTGATAATATAAGGTGGACTGGAGTTCTTCAAAGAATTTCATTTGTTTTTCTTTTCTGTGGAATGATATATATGTTTATAGATAAAAAATATTTTATGTATTTGTCTGTTATAACATTAATTCTTTATTGGTTTATTATGTTGTACTTACCAATACCCGGAATAGGTCAACCGGATTTAAGTGTACCTGAATTAAATATGGCACATTATATTGATAAAAATTATTTACCAGGTGTAATGTGGCAAGGAACCTGGGATCCGGAAGGTATACTTACTACTATTCCATCAATAATTACTGGAGTTTTTGGCCTAATTGCAGGTACAATACTAATAAGCAATTCAGATATTAAAGATAAATTGCTCAATCTATTTTATATTGGTTTGATTCTTGTATTTGTTGGTGACTTTTTTAGTTGGTCTTTTCCAGTGAATAAGAATCTGTGGAGTACATCATACACCTTTTTAATGGGTGGAATGTCTTTTATGTTAACAGCAGCATTTACATACTTAATTGATGTTAATGGCTATAAAAAATTTAAAATGTCTCAGGTTTTTGGTACAAATTCAATTTTCACATACGTACTAGCTGGTATTCTTGGATCAATATTTTATAGTGACTATATAATTGGAATTAAGCTAAACTCAATTTTTGTTAACACACTTGTCGATACAGGTGTCTATCCAAAAGTTGCCTCATTACTTTATGCTATAATCTATGTAATTATAATTTACATACCAGCTTACTATCTATTTAAGAAAAAGATTTTTATAAAACTTTAATAATTACACTCATCAAATTCTAATAAATCGTTTAAATATGATTTATCAGTTTTGTAGAAATAGATTGTGCTTCCCCCTGTTGATTTAGTCTTTTCAATGACACTATCGTTAACTATACTATAAAACCAGTTAGAACCATTGAAATCTTCTGATAAATTAAGTTTAGTCTGATATTTAAATTCCGCATTTACTATAAAATTATTTTCATATGTATAGCAATCGTATCCCGAAATGTATACTTCTAAATATGCCCCATCTTTATCATCATTAAAAGTCCATATAGATTGATTATTATTATTTGTCCAATAAGTACCGTCAAGACATTCTAGGAAGTTTGAACACTCACCTGAATCATTACTAGAACAATTAATTATCATAAAGGATAAAAGAATTAACAGTATAGAAGTATAGTTAATATTTTTCATATTTAATTTATATAAGGAACTTGTTCAAGCGCTAAATTAATCTTTGTTTCAGGTCTTTGACATGTTTTATTTTGACAGACATAAATATATGTCTCGTCTTCAAAATATCTATCAATAAAGAGAGGTATGTCACTCTCTATTTTAGACTGAACTACAATTGTATTTGGAGTAAAATAATTAGTTATATCATCCGTAATTGACTTAGCATTAGGACCAATAACAGCAATTTCAAAAAATGGCTCAACTCTATTTAGAATATTATTTGCCCAAACTGAATATGAGTTTATGTTACCATCAATGATATCTTGAACTGAAGAAACCATCTTATCTGACAAATTAAGATACTCATCATCAAATATTATATGTCCTATATTAAATAATTGCTCAGCAATTATAGAATTTGGTGAAGGAATTACACCGTCATCTACAGAAATCACTTTTGTAAATAATTCATTGTTATTACTATATCTTAATAAATCAGATTGATCATCATCAAAAAGCCCTAAAGCATTATCTGTAATATTTTTTGAAAAATCAAAATATGACTCGTCTCCTGTAGCTTGGAATAGCCTCATTGAAGCTTTAGAGAGATATGCGTAATCTTCTAGAACACCTTCTTGAAATTGATTTTCTTTATAAGTATGAATAAGTTTATTTTTTCTAAATGAATTATCTTTTAACTCTTCAAACATTGATTTTGCAAGAACTAGATAATCATTATTCTGAAGTGCTTCATAAGCATCAATTAAACCGACAATAGCTAGTGAATTCCATGAAACTATTATCTTATCATCTATTCTAGGTTTCGTCCTTTTTTCTTTTAATTTAATAATATTAGATTCCCAAATTTGTATTAAATCATTCAGTTCATTATCAGCTTTTTTTGGTAAGAGCAAGAATCTATTATTCTCCCATGGTTTTTTTATGTCAATATTATAGTAGCTTGTAAAAACACTAAAATCTGTATTTTTTGAAATTATTTCTAACTCATCTTTTGTAAATGAGTAATACTTTCCTTCTTCTCCATCTGTATCTGCATCCATAGCTGCATAATATAAGCCATTACTTGAGGACATTTTTAAATTTAGAAATGCAATGGTCTTATCAACAATATCTTTATATAATTGATCTCCATATACCTTATAAGCCATGGAGAAAAGACTGATCATTTGTGCTTGATCATATAACATTTTCTCAAAGTGAGGTATTTTCCACTCATTATCTACAGTATACCTGTAAAATCCTCCTTCTATGAAATCATTTAAACCACTAGAAGCAATTATATCAAGAGTGTTCTTAACATGACTTAAAACTTTTTTGTCATTATATACTTTACCATAGTTTAAAAGAAAAAGATATTTAGATGGAGAAACAAATTTTTGTTGTGCTAGATCTCCTCCAAAATCAGTATCCCACTTTTTCATCCATTCTTCAATATTATTTTTAAGAAAATCAGTGCTAAATTCACTGAGTTTTTCTTGCTTTTGGATTGTATTAACATCTGTAACACCATTCTTTACATTTTTCGCAATTTCTTTAAGACCATCATAGTTATCCTTTTTAAGTCTTATTATTCTTTTAAGGATGTCATCCCATTGAGATGTTGAATGATATGTCCCTGCATATATTGGACTACCATCAGGAAGAGTTATTACATTTAATGGCCAACCACCCATTCCAGTCATTAATTGGGAAGCAGTCATGTATGCTTGGTCTACATCGGGATTTTCTTCTCTGTCAACTTTAATATTTATGAAATTATCATTCATAACTTTTGCTATAGAATCATTGGTAAAAGTTTCTTCTTCCATAACATGACACCAATGACAGCTTGAATATCCTATACTTATAACAAGAAGTTTGTCTAGTTCCTGTGAAACATCAAATATTGAATTAGACCATCTTTGCCAATTTATGGGATTCTCAGAGTGTTGCTTTAAATAAAGACTAGTTTCTTTATTAAGTTGATTTTTATTAATACTATTTATGTTCACTTCTGAATTACATGAGAATGTTAGAGATAAAATTAAGATATAAAAATTAACCCTTGGAAAGTTCCGGATTTTGAAATTCATATTTTTTTTAATTTTAGATATAAAATTCATAATAAATCACAAGTTTTTTTTCTGATTATACAAAAGTGAGAAAAAAAAAGCAAACAAACTTATGGTTGGAGTTTGTGTAAAGTAAATTTACATTAATAAACGAAACCAAGTTTATGTTAGCTGCTCAAGTAGTATCTGATTTTATTAAAACCTGCCTTTTACGGTTTTTTAGGCAGGTTTTTTTAATTACAATATTTGTCTCCAATACTCACGGAATCATAAGTTTCCTTATCTACCTTTCCGGTTCCGTAGGGATCAGGTACACCTGTAGATAAGTTGTCATTATTACTTGATGGATTGTTAATCTCATTATTATCTAATAAGAAATAATAATCTCCATTAATAATTTCTTTTCCTTCAATGGTATAACACTTTTCCTTATCACAAGAAAACATAGACAATGAGATTAATAACAAATAGATGTATTTCATTTTACTCGTAATGTTTCCATACAAAAGTAGAGCCATCAGCATTAACTGCTAAAACATCAAAATTAGCTTTCTCATTAATAGTTTCCATGCCTGGAACATTAGATCCTGCTGGCATACCGGGAACAGTTATACCTTTAATATTAGGTCTTTCATTTAAAAGCTTAGTTATTGCATCATGGGGAACATGTCCCTCAACAAAATATCCTTCAATAAAACCTGTATGACATGATTGGAGTGTTATATCAATTCCAGCTTTGACTTTAGTAGAATACATATCATTAGTTTTTACAGACTCAACATTTAAGCCATTCTGCTCCATATTAGCTACCCACCCTGAGCAACAACCACAAGTAGGAGATTGATAAACCACAAGCTTTTCTTTTGTATCTTGGTTACAAGAAAGTAAAAGAAGTGATAATGTTAAAATTATTTTTTTCATACTGCAAATATCGTTTTTTTTTATAAATGGAACTAAATCAAAAAACGTTAAAAAAAGCTTATAATTATCTATCTAAAGATGATTGTTTAAATCACTTAATAATTAAATTTTCAGGTGTCATTGATATTTCAGAGAGATATAATGAGAACTATGCAAAAGCTTTAGCTTATCTAATAATAGAGCAACAAGTTAGCTTTAAAGCAGCAATAACTATTAAAAAACGTTTTTCAGATATGATTACTGATCTATCCAATAATGAAATCTTAAAATTAGATAACCTTCAGTCAATAGGTATATCATATAGAAAAGTGTCTTACATACAAAACGTATATAACTACTTCCAAGATTCAAAATATGATTTTACATCTGCATCAAATAAAGATGTTATAACTGAATTAGTTACTATTAAAGGCATAGGTCTTTGGTCTGCACAAATGTTTTTGATTTTTGTTTTAATGAGAATTGATATTTTCTCTCCAGGTGACTTAGCTTTAATGAATAGTTTAAAAATTAATTATAAAATTGATATTAATAATAAAAAAACTGTTGAATCCTTGGTTGAGCAGTGGTCACCATATAAAAGTGTTGCATCTCTACTTTTATGGAAATCAATTGAGGAGAAATATTATTACTCATAATGTATTAATTTAGCGTATGGAAAAGATTAAAAACATGCTATTAAGTATTTATTATGATCTGATGTCACATCCGCTATTATCAATCATTATTAGAGTTATTTTTGTATGTTTTATACTTATTTTAGTAGCTTATTTTCTTTTTTATGCTATCATATTTGGAGTCATTTTAATACCTATATATTATATTTGGAAATATTTTAATTCAAATTAAATTGGATAAACTCTCAATTAAAGAAATAAAAGCTAATTTAGAATCTCTAGAAGGATGGAGGTTTGATTCTGATCAATTGAAAACTTCATACAAACTAAACTCATTTATGGAAGTTATGAGTTTTGCTAATTTAATATCAGATAAGTCAGAGAAAATAAATCACCATCCAAAAATAATTATTGATTATAAGATAATTGAGTTTAATATTATGACACACGATATTAGTGGAATATCAAGGTTAGATTTTCAACTTGCAAATTTTATTCATGAAACCTACATTGAACTCTTTACACCAAATTCTTAAACACTTATTTTTTCTAGTCATTTTCTCTTTTATGATAGGGTGTCATGGGCCTGAAGCATTAGATTTAAATAATCTTGAAAATGAAGTTATCACTTTTTACGATGATGCAAATGAAGAAATTAACTTTCCATCTATGAACATTACAACTATTAATAATCAAGAAATAGTTGATGATCCAAAAATAAATGCTGAGTTATCTGTTTTAGAAGATCAAATTGAAACTAAATATAATATTGGTATTGAAATACGAGGAAGTTCCTCACAAATGTTTCCAAAAAAGTCTTATGGTTTTGAAACAAAAACTGAAGATTATTCTGATGACTTAGATGTAAGTATAGGTGGTTTCTCAGAAGAAGAAGATTGGATTTTATATGGTCCTTACTCTGATAAATCTTTAATAAGAAATAAATTAACATTTGATTTATCCAATGCTATTGGATTTAAGGCTAGTAATACAAAGTTTTATAATTTATCTATAAATGGAGATGCCAAGGGATTGTATGTTTTAATGGAAAAAATTAAACGTGATTCAAATAGAGTCGATATATCAAAAAATAATTCTGAGTCTGTGGATGCTGGATATATTATTAAAATAGATAAACCAACTGGTGATGGGGAATCCTGTAGTACTTGTTACGATAGTTCTTATTCATTTAGATCAAACTTTGATACAAATGCAAATCAATCTGCTGATTCTGAAATTTATTTTATATATGATTATCCTAAGCCTAAAAATATTACAGATAATCAAAAGGAATTTATCTTCACAACAATAAATGAATTTGAAACCATATTAGCTTCAAATAATTTTGATGACCCTATTGATGGATTTGAAAAGGTAATAGATGTAGATACATTTATTGACTTTTTCATAATTAATGAGATAGCAAAGAATCCAGACGGGTTTAGATTAAGCACATATATGAATAAAGACACTGGAGGTAAATTAAAAATGGGACCTATATGGGATTTTAATTTAGCTTTCGGAAATGTTGATTATTGTGATGGCATGAATCCTGAAGGTTGGATTTATAATTTTAACTCAATTTGCCCTGGTGATATATGGCAAGTCCCATTTTGGTGGAGAAGGTTGATGGAGAGCCCTAGTTTTAAAAATAAATTAAAAGATAGGTGGCAAACATTAAGGTCGAATACATTAAGTGATTCATCTATTACTAATAGAATTGATTCATATTTAGAATATTTAAATTCCAATAAAGTTGTTAACCAAAATTTTTATAGATGGACAATTTTAGGTCAATATGTCTGGCCTAATTATTTTGTTGGAGCAACTCATGAATCTGAAATTGACTTCCTTAAGGGCTGGATTAATCAAAGGTTAAATTGGATGGATGGACAAATTAATAATTTTTAAGGCACTCTTTTACCAACACTAGCTTCTAAAATTTCAAACCAATCACTAGTTTCTATATTGATTTTTAAAGATTCTATAGATTTCTTTATCCTATCAACTTTTGTTGTGCCAATTACTGGATATATATTAGAGGGGTGCTTTAATAGCCACCCAAGAAGTAGTTGATCATCACTGCAATTATATTTCTTTGAAAACAACTCCAAAACTTTCTTAAGTTTAGGATTGTCATTTGTATAATATTTTCCAAGTGGGCTATACGCCATTGGAATTATATTATTTGTTTGCATATATTCAAGAGTGCCATCATTCATTGAATCTAAATGGGTTAGCGAAAGATTAATTTGATTATATGAAATTTTTAAATCTTTAAACATTTCCATTTGCATGACGGTAAAATTAGATACACCAAAGCTTTTTATTTTACCATCTTTCAATAAACTTTTGATTGTATCAGAGATTTCACTTACATCCATTAAAGGACTAGGTCTGTGAAGAAGTAAACAGTCTAAGTAATCAGTTTTTAAATAATTTAATGAATTTAGTATTGATTGATTTATATGTTTTGCAGAGTAATCATAGTGTTTTACTTTAATAGGATGTTTTTCTGAGGGATACATTATACCACATTTAGATATAAAAAAAACATCTTCTCTGCTTATGCCAGTCTTTGAAAAAGCTTCACCAAAACTTTCTTCAGTTGTGTATCCTCCATAGATATCTGCATGATCAAATGAATTTACCCCATGATTAAATGCCACTTTTATTAAATCACTCATCTTTTTAGAAGAATGATTGACTCCCCAAACACCCCAATTCATAGTTCCTGATATGATTCTGGATAAATTCAAGATTGATATGGAATTGATGAATGATGAAGTACTATTTTGATTGACTCATTTATTTTTATGTACCCAAATGAGTATTCAACCTTAATTTTAGTATTATCGTTTTCAAAAGTATAAATACCCATAGCTAATCCTTGATTTTGATTAATTATAATATCAGAATTAATGAATGTAATTTTTAGCCATTTGGATAGGGCAAACCCATCATCTTCGCTATATTTCTTGTTGTTTCCTGCTATAAAGTAAGAAGTTGCAGATTCTTTATTATTTCTAAATTTTTCAATCTTAGCTTTAGTTGGTTTAAATAATACTTTTTCTTGAAAGTTGTAGACATTATCTAAGAAATCACTAACATATGATTCTAATAATATTCTATTGTTAGAGATTTCACCCATCTTTATGATCCC
>JABGTW010000027.1 GCA_018646865.1 Cryomorphaceae bacterium
AGACTAGGTCTTAAGAAATTTGCATGTACACCAGAAACAGCAGCTGTATAAACAATGTCTTCAGCTGTAGAATTGATAATCATCTCCTTGTATGCATCTTCAGCCATGCTCTCTTTTGTATTTATAAATCTAGTCCCCATATATGCAATATCAGCACCCATTTGAAGAGCAGATGCTATATCTCTTCCATTAGATATTGAACCTGATAAAATGATTGTTTTATTAAAAAATTCTTTTATTAATGAAATCATAGCCATTGGATTCTTTAATCCGGAATGTCCTCCAGCTCCAGCTGTTACTAATACTAAACCATCTACATTAGCTTCTGCAGCTTTCTCAGCATGTCTTTTTTTGATTATATCATGATAAACGAGACCTCCGTAACTATGAATGGCTTTAACTATATCAGGAACTGCCCCTAATGAAGTAATTATAAGTGGTACTTTATGCTTTACACAAATATCTAAATCAGCCTTAATTCTAATGTTAGATGGATGAACAATTAAGTTAACACCAAAAGGAGCAGGTTTAATTCCAGTTTCCTTTTCATACTTATTCAATTCATCTTTTATTTGAACAACCCAATCTTCAAATCCTTCAGAAGTTCTTTGATTTAATGCTGGAAAAGTTCCAACTATTCCACTTTTACAACATTCTATAACAAGTTTTGGACCCGATATTAAAAATAGTGGTGCTGCAATTACAGGCATATTAAGTTTAGTATAAAAATCTTTATCCATTTTTTCTTTTTTTACATGACCATTCAAAATCAAATTCAGAGACTTGATCTCCTACTTCATCATATCCTTTAGCCTTAAACCAAGCCTTAGATGTAGTATTTTGTATAGTCGAATTAATTAATTGTTTAGCAATCTCTCCTTCATCACAAACAAAAGTTATTTTACCTACTGCTTTTTTATAAAAGCTTGATTTATTACTTACAAGTAACATTGAGATATCAGTATTTGAATCTTGAATAGATTTTGTTAAAAGCATACCTGTTGTAAGCTCTGCAGCCATTGCCTGAACAGCCCAAAACATAGATCTATAAGGATTTTGATTAATCCATTTAAATCTAACTTTGACTTCACATTTAACTTCATTAATCAAAGTCAGTCTTACACCAGTTAACCATGCAGCAGGAAGCTTAAAAAGCATCCATCTATTTATTTTGTTAGGTGTATATTTCATTTTATTCACTTAAAACACTAAATCCAATATGAATGTTTCCAGTTTCTTTATCTACATATAACTCTCTATCCTCTTGTGTTCCATGACATGTGTCTATTGAACAAAAGAGAGATCCTCCAGCTAACCTTACCTGATCTGAATTTATAGATTCTGTTATGTCCCAAACATTTCCTATTATGTTTACTTCTTCAACAGGAGATATAGGATACTTGTTATCTGAAACGATTAAGCGTTCATCAGAAGAAACCAATTTCCAATATTGTTCGTAAGTTGGAAGACTAACACCAGCCCATTTACAATATTCAACAGCATCCTTATAACTGACTTGAGTAACTGGCAGGCTGTCTATCGTAAGATTATCTCCATCAGGTCTCAACCATGTTGCTCCATCAACAATTTTGTAATCATAAACATTTAATTGTACTATTGACCATCCATATCTTTCGGCATCAGTTTCATAACCTGTAGCATTAATAAACTCTTTAAACTGTTTAACAGTGACAGTATTTAAGCTTTTTTCCTCAACATTAGAACAAAAGGTTAAAAAAAGTAAAGAAAGTAGGTAAATTTTTTTCATTAAACATTAAATTTAAAAATATTTATTCTAAACGTCTATTTCAAGTACTTTTTTCTAGTTTAATCATAAATAAAGCTTCTATCCAATTCTTCAGAATCTTTGTATTTTATTCTCATCTCCTTTAATTCAGCTGTTAGCTTCTTAACAACATCTTGATAATCCGGATTATTATAGACATTATTCATCTCATTAGGATCATTTATACGATCGTATAATTCCCACTCATCCACATCATAATAAAAGTGAACTAGCTTAAATTCTTTATTTACAATTCCATAATGTCTTTTAGCCATATGAACTGATGGGTATTCATAATAATGATAATAAACTGCATCTCTATTCCATTTTTTATTATCACCTTTTAGTAATGGGATTAGGCTTTCACCTTGCATATCTTCTGGAGATTCAATCATAGCTGCCTCTAAAAAGGTTTGAGCAAAATCTAAGTTTTGAACCATTTCTTCATTTGTTGTCCCTGGTTTTATCTCATTAGGCCACCTAATCATTAATGGTGTCTTAAAAGATTCATCATAAATAAATCTCTTATCAAACCAACCATGTTCACCAAGATAAAATCCTTGATCTGATGTGTAAACAACAATTGTATTTTCATCTAATCCTGTTTCTTCTAAATAATCTAAAACTCTACCTACATTATCATCAACTGACGATATAGTTGCTAAATAGTCCTGCATATATCTCTGAAATTTCCAATTCATTTTTTCTTTATCATTCATATTTGGCCAATTAGTTTTAAAATCTTCACTTATCTTATCTAGAGTAACATCATATTTTTTCTTTTGTTCTTCATTAGCTCTGTTGTACCTATTATTGAAAGAATTAGAAGTTGGTTCAAAAAAAGTTCCATCACCTCTAGCATAAAGAATTTCAGGCTCAACCTTCCCCATTTTTTCAAAAGTCGTTGGTCTAACTTTGCTGTCCTGCATGTATTGCATATGAGTTAAAATATTCATTTCTGCTGTTTTTGCAGCAGTTCCCCTCCCTGAATAATCATCATATAAATTTTCAGGTTCAGGGAATTCCCTCTCATAAAACTCAGCAAATTTTTCTGGACTTGGCCACCATGCCCTGTGTGGAGCTTTATGGAGATAAAAAGTCAAAAACGGTTTATTTTTATCTCTTTTGGTTTTAAACCAGTTTAATGTTAAATCAGTAATTATATCTGTAACATATCCTGTAATTATGGTGTCTTTATCTTTTCCTAGAAACCTAGGATTTATATAATCACCCTGTCCTGGCAGTATTTGAAAATCATCAATTCCTTTTGGGTTATTTCCAAAATGAAGTTTACCAAACATAGCTGTCTGGTATCCAGCCTCTTTAAATAATTGAGGAAAAGTCATTTGAGAATCATCAAATTTTGCAATGTTATCTATTTTTCCATTAATATGACTGTGTTTACCCGTTAGTATAACTGCTCGAGAAGGTGCACATATTGAATTTGTTACAGAAGCATTAGTAAACAACATACCCTCTTTAGCAATTCTATCAATATTTGGAGTTTGGATTAGCCTATCATCATATGCACTTATTGCCTGATAAGCATGATCATCAGACATGATAAATAATATATTCGGCTTTATCTTGGTGTCTATATCACTAGTACAACCTATAATAAAAAAGACAATAAACAATAATTTAAAGGAATAATATTTCATTATTTTAGTTTTTAAAGTTAGGGTTTATTGAAACTTTATTTGCATTTGTTTCATTCTTTAAATTGTTTAATTTATTTAATAAAATTTGCTTTTTCTCTTCAAATAATAAAGATAAATCATTTATTTCCCCAGGATCTTCTTTTAAATTAAATAATTCAGCATTATTAGATTCATAATGAAAAACTAGTTTCCAATCCCCAGATCTGATCGCTGAGCCTGGTTTCCATAGACTCCCATGATAATGAGGAAAATGCCAAAAAACATCTTCTCTATCAATCTCAGATTGTTCTTTTAGGATTGGTGTTAAGCTAATACCATCAATATCTATATTATTTTTAATTCCAGCGAAGTCTAGTATAGTTGGAAATAAATCATAAGAGGCTGTTATATTATTAACTATTACATTATCTGTATTTCCTGGCGATTTAATTAGCTGCGGAATCCTTATTCCTCCTTCATAAAGCCATCCTTTACCAGCTCTTAAAGGATAAACTGAAGTTGGTGCAATCTTCTTTAGAGTTGACAGTCCACCATTGTCAGATGTAAATATTATAAGTGAATTTTCATACAAATCACTATCCTTAAGAGTTTTAATAAGTTTTCCAACATTTTCATCCACAGCATAAACCATTGATGCGTATTCTGTATTGGTATGATTTAATCTTGTAATTGCATTTCCTTCACTTTTTGTTCTAACTTCATTATTATCCATTTGAGATAATTTTTTACTGAAATAATCTATATGTTTCTTATTTGCCTCAATAGGTGTATGAACATTGTAAAATGATAGAAACAAAGCAAATGGCTCATTTTTATTATGGCTTTTAATTAATTTGATAGATTCATCTGTTAGTCTGTCTGTAAGATATTCTCCTTTAGGACCATCATTTAATTTTGGGTTTTTATATGGTGAGTAATACCCTCCCATTGGACTCCCCTTTTCAAAACCTCCAATGTTTACATCAAAACCATTATCCTCTGGAAAAAATCCTTGAGATCCTAAATGCCATTTTCCTACATAGAATGTATTGTATCCAGATTCTTTTAATTTTTCAGCAATTGTAATTTCTTCTAATGGTAAATTATGAAGGTCTTTTGGCCCCAGGAGAGCTCTATTTTGTGGGTCAAGACCTGGAATCCAATCTGTTATATTTACTCTTGCAGGATGTTTTCCAGTCATAATTGAAGCTCTTGTAGGAGAACAAACTGGACTTGCAGCATATGCATTGGTAAATTGAAAGCTTTCTTTAGATAACTTATCAATATTAGGAGTCTCATAAAATGCGCTACCAGAGTAACCTAGATCATTCCATCCTAAGTCATCAACTAATATAAAAATCACATTAGGCCTTGAGTTATTTGAATTACATCCCAATACAACTGAAAAAACAAAAAGAAATTTAAAAAGTTGTTTCATTCTATGATTTATTCAATATATTTCTTTAAAAACCAAGCTTTATAAGTTGAATATAAATAAAATTTGCTTTCAGCATAAGTCATTATGAGAAAAATACTAATCTTACTCTTTATAAGCTTATTTTTCTCTTGTCAAACTATTGAGAATAAAAATGAAAATCCAAATATTGTTTTAATTGTAGCAGATGACTTAGGATGGAATGATCTATCCTATATGGGTTCTAAATATTATGAGACTCCTAATATTGATAAGCTTTCTAGGAGCGGGATGACATTTTATAATGGATATGCATCTGCTGCAAATTGTGCTCCTAGTAGGGCCACAATGCTTTCAGGAAGATATAATACTCATCATGGCATTTATACAGTTGGTGCTTCAGAAAGAGGAAATAAAAAAACTCGAAAAATAATTCCAATAAGAAATGAAACTATTCTTGATTTAAGATATTTTTTAATTCCAGAAATGTTAAAAAATGAAGGATATGTTACTGGACATTTTGGAAAATGGCATTTAGGATCTCAAGGATTTTTTCCAGAGGATAATGGTTTTGATATAAACGTTGGGGGTAATAAAAGCGGAGGACCTGGAGGATATTTTTCTCCATATGTAAATCCAAATCTTGAGGATGGTCCAATAGGAGAGTATCTTACTGATAGGATAGGCAATGAAGTTGTAAGTTTTATTAATTATAACCAAAATGAAACATTTTTTGCATATGTTCCATTCTATTCTGTACATACTCCAATTCAATCAAAAAAGGAATATCAAGAAAAATATTTAAATAAAGGTGGTGATGAAAATCATAATCGCCCTGATTATGCTGGTATGATTGAGTCACTTGATGAAAACATAGGTAAAATTTTAAATACAATTGAAGAATTAAATCTATCAGAGAAGACTTTGATTATTTTTACTTCTGATAATGGAGGAATTAGAGCAATATCAAATCAATTTCCACTAAAAGCTGGAAAAGGCTCATATTATGAGGGAGGGATTAAAGTACCTTTAATTTTCTCATGGAAAGGTAAAATAAAAGAAGAAAGTGATTCATATGAAAGAGTTAGTAATATTGATTTTTTCCCAACAATAAAAAAAATAATAGGATATAAAAATAAAAACTTACATCTAGATGGATTAGATTTAAATCCAATTTTCAAGGGAAAAACATTTGAAAATAGAAGTTTATTTTATCATTTTCCTGTTTATTTAGAGGCTTATAATGTTCATCTTGATAATGGAACTGATCCTCTATTTAGGACTAGACCTGGATCAGTAATAATTAAAGATAATTGGAAATTACATCATTACTTTGAGGATGGAAAAATAGAACTTTATAACATAGAAGAAGATATTTCTGAATCTACTGATTTAAGCAAAACAAATCTAAAAAAAACAAAAGAGCTTTATCACGATTTAAATAAATGGAGAGAAGCTAATAATGCTCTAATACCATTAGAAAAAAACCCTGATTATAATCAAAAGTTTGTAGATAGTATAAATTTTCTTATAATTAATCAAAAAATTACTGAGAGAATAAATAACTAATAATATTCAAACATGACTTCTAAATTAATTAATCAACTATGTCTTATTTTTTTTATTTCACTTTTTTTAGGGTGCAAATCAGAAAAAAACTATTCAAGTAAAAATCCAAATATTATAATCATATATACTGATGATTTAGGTTATGGAGATGTAAGTGCTTATTCTAAAGGAACTTTAAACACTCCAAATATTGATAAATTAGCAAATGAGGGAATAAGATTTAACAATGGATATGCTTCTTCAGCAACTTGTAGCCCAAGTAGATATGCTCTTTTAACTGGTACATATCCTTGGAGAAAAACTGATCTTAGAGTTATTACTGGAGGGTCATTGGTTATTGATACTACCGAAATAACAATCCCTAAAATTTTAAAAAACAAAGGTTATCATACAGGGATTGTAGGAAAGTGGCATCTTGGCTTAGGATCTGGAGATGGAGTTGCAGGATCAGGTATAATAGATTATAATTCTTATATATCTCCTGGACCCAATCAAGTAGGGTTTGATTATTCTCATATAATGCCTGATACGCAGGATCGAGTTCCAACTGTTTATATAGAAAATGGTAATGTTGTAAATCTTGATCCAGATGACCCTATAGATGTTAATTTTTTTCACCAAAACAAACATGATGATTATGGTCTCCCAACTGGATTAAAAAACCCTGAACTAACAAGTATGAAATGGCATCATGGACATAATGGATCCATCGTTAATGGTGTTCCAAGAATTGGATATATGAAAGGAGGTGAGAAAGCATTATGGAGTGATATTGATATGGCAGATCATTTTTTAATAAAAGCTCAGGAATATATTAAAGAAAATAAAGATAACCCTTTCTTTCTTTTCTATGCTCTTCAACAGCCTCATGTTCCAAGAACACCACACCCAAGATTTGAAGGTCTCTCTGGAATGGGACCAAGAGGAGATGTTATTATTGAAGCAGATTGGTGCATAGGAGAGTTGTACAAAACTTTAGAAACAGAGGGAATTTTAGAGAATACATTAATAATTTTTTCTAGTGATAATGGACCTGTTCTAAATGATGGATATTATGATGATGCTGTCGAAAAGCTTGGAGATCATACACCTTCTGGTGAATTAAGAGGTGGTAAATATAGCCTTTTTGAGGCTGGAACAAGAGTTCCATTTATTACTTATTGGAAAGGAAAAATAAAACCAGGGATTTCAGATGAGTTGATATCACAAATAGATCTTTTTAATTCAATCTCTGAAATAGTTGGGGCAGAATATAAATCAAGTGATGGCAAAGACTTATCTAATCTGATTTTAAGAAATAAAGGGAATGGTAGAGAAGAACTAATTCTTGAGGCTTCTACTAGAACTGCTTATAGAAAAGGAGATTGGGTAATGATCCCCCCTTACAAAGGACAAGCAATTTCAAAATATGTAAATATAGAGTTAGGAAATTCAATGGATTTTAAACTATATAATTTAAAAGATGACCCTTCACAAAGAACTGACCTTTCAGAAAGAGAGCCTGAGAAATTAAAGGAAATGATTGAAAGTTTTGTAAAAATCAGAGGTAGAGATTTTTCAAATATTGAAAATCTAGTTCTAGAGTAAATAAATATTTGAAAAACTAAAATAGAGCTTTTATAAGAAAAACTATTTGTTATATTTTACTATTGCTGATCTAAAACAGGTATTTTAAATTTATCCATTTTCGGAGTTGTATGAGCCTCTTTCATTAGATTTTCCATTTTAGTTACAATTTCAGG
>JABGTW010000042.1 GCA_018646865.1 Cryomorphaceae bacterium
CTGTTCTATATTGCCAATAGATATTCTATCAAGATCTAAAG
Source organism: Cryomorphaceae bacterium (assembly GCA_018646865.1). GTDB lineage: Bacteria > Bacteroidota > Bacteroidia > Flavobacteriales > Flavobacteriaceae > Marisimplicoccus. The sequence continues at coordinate 42 of JABGTW010000042.1, forward strand.
TACCAGATTGTCTTCCGATTATTGGGGAGCCATCAATTAATAACAAGGTGTATTGTGAGTCAAGACCTTGAATTTGAATTCCATTACCTCCACCGAAATCTGGGACAATAAAAATACCCGGTTGATCATCTAGAATATCACTTAATTTAGTGGAACTACTTTTGGCAATTTCTTCCTTGGTTATGAGTTTAGCAGGCATGGGAAGAGTTGATAATTGCCTTAAAGTTTTAGTTGCTGTTACAACGACTTCTTCTAATTTTGTGTTGGAAATAGTATCTATATTAGATTGGCTATAACTAGCTGATCCAATAATCATTAGACTGAACAAGTATTTTATTTTTGAGGCTTTAATAATTACTTATTTAAAATGATTCTAAATTGCAAATATAGTCTCAAAAGTGATATGTAAAAACAAATTAACATTTATTTGGCATAAATTTATCTGTAATAAATCTTTGGATTAAAGGATTAAAATCCGATAAATAGTCTTAAATTAAAAAACAAAATAACAGAGTATATTGCATAATAAAAATGATATTTATCATTTAACATTATCTGAAAAAAAATAATCAAATGGATGTAAGTTCAATTTTAATAATCCTTCCCCTACTGATAATTTTTTCTTATATGTTTGATATTTTTGCAAGAAGAACAAAATTCCCCTCAGTAATACTTTTAGTTTTTACAGGAATAGTTGCAAGATTTATCTCATCTTATTACGGTTATGATAATTTTCAATTTCTTGATAATCTGGTACCTGTTCTTGGAACAATAGGTTTAATACTAATCGTTCTAGAAGCAGCTATTGAATTAGAAATAAAGAAAGATAAAATGGCAATTATTACTAAAGGTTTTTTAGCAGCTTTAGTAATACTTGTTGTAAATATAATCCTGGTTAGTGTTTTCTTTGAAAAAGTAATAGGACTTTCATACCCTACATCAGTAATTTATGCAATTCCTTTATCAATTATCAGTAGTGCGGTTGCTATTCCTTCAGCAACAGGATTGATAACTAAAAATAAAGAGTTTATAGTTTATGAATCTACATTCTCTGATATACTTGGTATTATGTTTTTCTATTATTCAATAAGACAAGCGGAAAAAGGTGAGTCACTTATTGGAATTGAGCCTATAATGACTTTAATTGGTCAGATATTTTTAATAATAATAATTTCAATTGCAATAACTTATCTTCTTTTTCAACTTATTCAAAGAATTGAACATCATGTAAAGTTTTTTCTCATCTTAGCCTTATTAATACTTGCATACGAAATAGGTAAAGATTTTTTCAAGCTCCCATCTTTAGTATTAATTTTTATTTTTGGAATCTTTCTATCAAACTTTACAAATCTGATACCTGATAAATTAAAAAAATATATAAAAACAGATAAAGTTGGAAAATCTGATCTTCATGAGTTCCATTTACTAACAGCCGAATCGACTTTTTTAGTTAGGACATTTTTCTTTTTGTTCTTTGGTTTCTCTATCCCACTTGAAAGCTTTGTTGAGTTTGAGCCATATATTATTGGCGCAACAGTTTTACTTATAATGTATGGAGTCAGATACTTTTATTTAGCTCTTGTTATAAATGATGAAGACTCAAAACCACTATTATACTTTTCACCAAGAGGTTTAATTTCAATACTTTTATTTTTGAGTATTTCTGATTATGATGTTCAAAAAAGTAATATAGTTGATGAAAAAGTTCTTTTAGTAATTATTATTACCTCAATGCTTATTATGATTCAGGGATCGATTAATAGAAAAAAGAAAGAAGATCCAGAATTAGAGCCCCAGCAATCTTTCACTGAAATAGTCGACTCACAAATTGATAAAAAATGAAAAAAATAAAAATTTTAGCAATAACTATTGCAATAATATTTTCCCTCCTATATGCACTTGATCTAAACTATTTCATAAAAGGTATACGTGTAGTTTATTTAAATGGAGAGACAACAACTTTTATTGATGATTTAAAATATTTTGATTATGAAACCATCGAATCAACTGATGAAAAATTTCCTTGGAATGAAAGAGAAAATATAATTGATACTTTCTCAAATGAATTTGAAGAACTTAACAAGGAGTTTGGAACTGTAGCCTATGTTGTTATTCATAAGGATACAATTATTGCTGAGAAATATTATAAAGGATATTCATCATCTTCGGAATCAAATTCTTTCTCAATGGCAAAAACTCTTGTTTCAATGATGATGGGTAAGGCCCTTGAACTTGGTTATATAAATAGTCTTGATGATAAAGTTATTGATTACATACCTGAACTTAAAGGAGAATTTGCCAGTGAAGTAAAGATTATTGATCTAGCTACTATGACGTCTGGATTAAAATGGGATGAAGGTACTTCCGATCCGTTTAGCCCTGTTGCTAAACAGTATTTTGTTTCAGATGTTGAAGAATTAATGTTAAATCAGCCAATTGTTGATAAACCAGGGGAGACAAATCATTACTCTAGTGGCAACACTCAACTTTTATCAATTTTAATTGAAAGAGCTTCTGGAATTAAAACTGATAAATTCTTTGAAAATGAAATTTGGTCTAAAATTAACCCAGATAATGATGCTTATTGGCAAGTTGATAGTAAAAAGAAAGGAAATATAAAATCTTTTTGCTGTTTTCACTCAAATGCACGTGATTTTTCAAGATTAGGAAAGCTTTATTTAAATTATGGTAACTGGAATGGAAATCAGATTATCGATTCTACTTTTGTAGAATCATCTATGAAACCTTTCCTCGATGATTTTGATGCATATGGAATTGGTCTTTGGTTAAAAAAACATAAAGGTTTAAATGTTTCATTAATGAGTGGACATCAAGGTCAATATGTAATTATGATTCCTGAAAAAGAATTAATTATTACAAGATTAGGGCAAAGAGATATTGATCTTGGAGGTCCTGGTGTTTCAGGAGATGTCCTTACATATATTGACGAAGCACTTAAACTAATTGAAGATTAAATCTTAAGTTTTAATTTAACTGGACAGTGGTCTGAATGAACTACATCACTTAAAATTTTAGCATCTTGAATTTTATTCTCCAAAGATTTTGAAACAACATTATAATCTAATCTCCAGCCTTTATTATTAGCTCTTGAATTAGCTCTGTAACTCCACCAACTATATTGGTGTGGATTTTTATTAATAAATCTAAATGAGTCAACGAATCTGTCTCCAAAAAATGAATCTAACCATTCTCTTTCTTCAGGTAAAAAGCCTGATACTTTTTTATTTCTTATTGGATCATGAATGTCTATTGCATTATGACAAATATTATAGTCACCACATATAACTAAATTTTGAATTTTATTGTTCAAAGAGTATATATATTCTTTGAAATCATCCATAAATCTAAATTTAAATTCAAGTCTATCTAAGTTAGTTCCTGATGGTAGATATAAACTCATAATAGAAATTTCATCAAAATCTATCCTTAGTGATCTTCCTTCATAGTCCATGTAATCAATACCTATACCATATTCAATATGATTAGGTTTAGTTTTTGAAAAAATTGCCACTCCACTATATCCTTTTTTTTGAGCAGAAAACCAATATGTGTGATAGCCTAAGTTTTCGATTAAATCAAATTCGACTTGATCTTTGTTTGCCTTAGTTTCTTGAATGCATATTACATCAGGAGATTCCTTAATGAGCCAATCTACAAAACCTTTTTTCATTGCTGCACGAATTCCATTTACATTATAGGTTATAATGTTCAATTGTCCAGCTTTTTTAATAAACTTTTAATTGTTAATTCAGAGTCAACAATTTTTGATAATTGTGAAAGATTAATTCTTGTTTGCTCCATAGAGTCTCTATCTCTTATAGTGAAAGTATCGTTCTCTAAAGTTTGATGATCAATAGTAATACAATAAGGGGTTCCAACAGCATCTTGTCTTCTATATCTTCTTCCAATAGCATCTTTTTCATCATAAACTATATTTATTTCATGAACAAACTCTTTCATGATCTTTCTAGCATATTCTGGTAAACCGTCTTTTTTAAGTAATGGTAAAAAAGCTAATTTATTTGGAGCTAGTGGTCTTGGAATACTCATAACATTTCTAGATGATCCATCTTCCAAAGATTCAGTTTTAAAAGAATTCGAAATAATTGCTAAAAACATCCTATCAAGACCTATAGAAGTTTCGAGAACATATGGTGTGTAGTTACTTTCCAGTTCTGGATCATAATATTGTAGTTTTTTTCCAGAGAGTTCTTCATGACTTTTTAGATCAAAGTCTGTCCTAGAATGAATACCCTCGAGTTCTTTAAATCCAAATGGGAAAAGAAACTCTATGTCACATGCAGCATCTGCATAATGAGCAAGTTTATCATGGTCATGATATCTAAAAGAATTAGGATCTATTCCTAAATTAAGATGCCAATCAAGTCTGTTTTTCTTCCATTTTTTAAACCAGTCTTCTTGAGTTCCAGGTTTAATAAAATATTGCATTTCCATTTGCTCAAATTCCCTCATTCTAAAAATAAATTGGCGAGCAACAATTTCGTTTCTAAATGCTTTACCAGTTTGTGCAATCCCAAATGGTATTTTCATTCTAGAAGTTTTTTGAACACTCAAATAATTTAAAAATATTCCTTGAGCAGTCTCAGGTCTTAAATATAAATCCATACTAGAGTCCTCAGATGCTCCAAGTTTAGTATTAAACATTAAATTAAATTGTCTTACGTCTGTCCAATTACATGTTCCACTAATTGGACATTTAATCTCTAAGTCATCAATTAGTTTTTTTACTGCTACCAAATCATCATTTTCAAATGCAGAAATCATTTTCACCCTAACCTCTTCCATAGATTTACTGATTTCTAATACTCTCGAATTAGTTTCAACAAACTGCTTTTTGTCAAATTTTTCTTTAAATCTTTTTTCTGCTTTAGATATTTCTTTTTGAATTTTTGAATTAAGTTTCTCGATATGATCCTCAATCAAAACATCTGCCCTATATCTTTTTTTAGAATCTTTATTGTCAATAAGTGGATCATTAAACGCTTCAACATGGCCAGATGCAATCCAAGTTTTAGGATGCATAAAAATAGCAGAGTCAATACCAACAATGTTTTCATTTAACTGAACCATTGACTTCCACCAATATTCTCGAATATTATTTTTGAGTAAAGCTCCATTATGAGCATAATCATAAATGGCATTTAGCCCTTCATATATTTCACTTGATGGAAATACAAAGCCATATTCTTTTGAGTGTGATATTATTTTTTTTAGAGCGTCTTTATCCATTAGTATATTGTAAAAATAGTTCTTTTTACTATTTTAAATACGTTAATTTGTAATGAATTGATACAATGAAAAAATTAATATACACAGTTTTATCAATAGTAGTAATTAGTGGTTGTGCTAAGCGTGGTTCTCCTACTGGAGGGCTAATTGATAGTATTCCACCAGTTCTTATTAATTCTAGCCCTAAAATTAATTCGACAAACTTTGACTCTGATGAAATTAGACTAACATTTGATGAATATGTTAAATTAGATAAAGTAGAAGAGCAACTAATTATTTCCCCACCTCTTGATAAAAATTCTTATGAAGTTAAGCCACTAAATGGTGTAACTAAAAAAGTTTTTTTGAAATTTATAGATAGCTTAGAAACTGAAACCACTTATTCAATTAATTTTGGGAATAGTATTAAGGATAACAATGAAGGTAACCCCCTTACTTTTTTTAGTTATACATTTTCTACTGGAGAAACAATAGATTCTTTATATGTAAGAGGGAATATATCAGATGCTTTTGATAAAGAAACTGATGATTATATTTCAATTCATCTTTACAGGATTGATTCTATTTTTAATGATTCTATAATTTTTAATAATCGTCCTACTTATATTTCAAATTCATTAGACTCTACCAATTATCAATTTAAAAATCTTAAGGAAGGAAAATACTTAATAGTAGCAATAAAAGATGTTGACAACAACTACTTCTTTGATCCATTTTATGACAAGATTGGATTTATTGACTCACTAATTACTCTTCCTCGTGACTCGATCATTAATTTAAAATTATTTAAAGAAGAGACAACTTTGATATGGGATAAGCCTCATTTCATTAACAGTGAAAAAATAGGATTTGGATATTATGGAAAACTTGATTTAAAAAATATTAAAATTGAATCTTCAATACCTGATAGTGTTCAGTATACTTATACTAAAGAAAGTGAAAAAGACACCCTTATTTTTTGGTTATCAAAAAACAGTTTTGATTCTCTTAACTTTAATTTAATAGAGAAAGATACAACTAAGCTTGTTACAATTAAATTTGACAGAGCAAGAGATACACTAATTGATTCTTTAAGCATAAGCCCAAAAACAGCTAATGTTATTCATCTTAAAGAAGCATTTAAACTCTCATCAAATATTCCTTTGAAAAACATTGAAGATTCTCTTATAACAATTAGAGATATTGATTCTTTAATTGTTCCTTTCACTACTTCAATTAATGAAAATCTAGATCAAATTGATATAGAATTTGAAGTCTCACCTTCTGATAATTATAGAGTGTTTATACTGCCTGAAGCAATAAAAGATGTTAGAGGCGTATCTAATGATACATTACAATATAATGTAGTTAGTCAAACATTGGAAGATTATGGAAATGTTTATCTGGATGTAATTAGGAATAGTGAATCTAAATTTATTCTTCACATGATTAATAGTAATGGTGAAATAATTCGAGAGTTTAAAAATGTAAATCAAGATACTACTTATAACTTTGACTATGTTAGGTCTGGAAAATATACATTCAGATTAATTGAAGACGCTAACAATAATGATATATGGGATACCGGAAATTATCTTAAAAAAATCAAACCTGAAAGTGTTTATTATTTTTTAAATGAACTTGAAGTAAGAGCTAACTGGGATCTTAATGAAACTTTTAACCTTAATCAAACCCTGTCTGTAAAGGATTCTATAAATTAAAACAATGAAAAATATTTTATCAATCTTAACTATTATATTCTTTCTGAATATTAATGCACAAAACTCATACTTTCCAACTAAAGGAAATTGGGAGACTAAATCTCCTGAATTTTTTAAATATGATTCAAAAAAAATTAATGAAGCAATTGATTTTGTAATTAAAAATCAAAACAATGGAAATAAGGATTTAAGAGTTGAAATATTAAAAGGGTTTTCATCCGAACCATACCACAGTATTAAAGGTCCAACTAAAAAAAGAGGTGAATCAAATGGGCTAATTATTAAAGATGGATATGTTATAGCGTCATGGGGGGATACCAAAAGAGTTGATATGACTTTTAGTGTCACAAAAAGCTATCTTTCAGCAGTTACTGGAATAGCAATTGATAAGAATTTAATAAAATCTGAAAAGGATATTGTTTCTGATTATATATGGGATAAAACTTTTGACGGTAATATGAATAGTAAGATTTCATGGGAACATCTTCTAAATCAATCGTCTGATTGGCATGGAAATCTTTTTGGTATTAATCACTGGGAAGATAGGCCTGATAGAAGAAAGAATATAGACGATTGGAGAACAGAATCACAAAGAGAGCCAGGTACTTATTATAAATATAATGACGTTAGGGTTAATGTATTGGCATATTCTCTTCTTCAAGTTTATAGAAAATCTTTACCAATTATTCTAAAAAATTATATAATGGATCCTATTGGAGCTTCTAATAGTTGGAGATGGTATGGTTATGAAAACTCATGGGTAAATATTGACGGTTTAATGGTTCAGTCTGTTTCGGGTGGAGGTCATAATGGTGGAGGTGTATTTATTAATTCAGAAGATCATGCAAGATTTGGACTTTTATACCTAAATAAAGGTATGTGGAACAATGAAAGAATTATTTCCGAAGAATGGATTAAGAAGTCTATCAATCCCTCTAAGACTAATCCTGAATATGGTTATATGTGGTGGATTAATTCAGAGGATGGTGAGGATTATGCTAGAACAGATTGGAAAAATGTACCTACTAATGTATACTATGGATCAGGATTTGGAGGTAATAATATTGTAGTTATTCCAGATGATAATATGGTTGTAGTTGGAAGGTGGTTAGGCAGAGATACTATTGGAACTTTTATTCAAATGATATTAGAGTCAAAGTAAATTAAAATTTAGCCTTTAAGTATTCATTATTCATTCTAGCTATATTTTTAATTGAAATACCCTTTGGACATTCTACTTCACATGCACCAGTATTTGTACAATTTCCAAAACCTTCTTCATCCATTTGTTTAACCATATTAAGAACTCTTTCTTTAGCTTCTACTTTACCTTGGGGTAAATATGAAAACTGTGAAACCTTTGCAGAAACAAATAGCATAGCAGATGCATTTTTACAGGCTGCAACACATGCACCACATCCAATACAAGTTGCAGCATCAAATGCATTATCTGCATCTTCTTTTCTTACAGGAATTGTGTTAGCATCTTGAGTATTACCTGATGTATTAATACTTATGTAACCTCCTGAGTGTTGAATTCTATCAAAAGAGGTTCTATCTACAACTAAATCTTTGATAACAGGGAAAGAACTTGCTCTAAATGGCTCAATAACTATAGAGTCTCCATCTTTAAATTTTCTCATGTGAAGTTGACATGTTGTAATTCCTGTATCAGGACCATGTGCTCTCCCATTAATAAACAATGAACAACTACCACAAATACCTTCTCTACAATCATGATCAAAAGCTACAGGATCTAATCCTTCAACAATCAATTTTTCATTAAGAACATCCATCATCTCAAGAAAAGACATGTCAGGAGTGATATCTTCAATTTCATAATTTTGAAAATTTCCATCAGAGTCTACATTAGACTGTCTCCATATTTTTAGAAAAAGTTTCATGTTAATATTTTGCAGATTTATTTGTTGTTATTGTCTTCAATATAAAATCTCTTAAGTCTTGATTTGATTTTTTTAGGTCTTCTCTTCTTAGATACATCATGTGTCCACTTTCATATCCTTTAAATGTAAATCTATCTTTTAATTTGCCAGAAGGATCAACTTGTTGCATTGTATATTTTGCTGCAGAGAAAGTTGTTGCACCATCGTAATATCCTGATTGAATTAAAACATTTAAAAATGGATTTTCAGCAAGTGCTTCTCTGAAGTTTCTTCTAATTCTAATGTTATCTGAATTCCAAGGTCTAACAGATAATTCTCCTCTAGCCCAAGTATTATATTTAATGTCCGTTTCAAAATTTAATACTTCCTTTATATAAGAATTGATTGCTGGTGTAAATGCATGATCCCACGCACTAAGTTCAGGAGAATACTCAGGATAGTCTCCAGAATCATTACTGTCAATTCCCTTATATCTTGAATCTAATCTACCAATTGTAAAACCTTCATCTCTTAAAAGTTCTTTCCAAAAAAAGGAAGGTGATATTCTCAAATTGTTATCAATTATATCCTCGAAACTAATCCCAGTTAAATTTTCAATCTTTTTTGCTACTTCGTTTTTTGTTTCACTATCTATATAGCCTCCTTTTGCAATCGCTGGAAGCAATTCATTGTAGGCAAATTCCTCGGAAATCTTTATGAGTTCTTCTAATTCTAATGACTGATATTCGATTTGTAATTTCTGGTGGTACCAAGCGGTTGCACTTAAATATGGAAAGTCTCCAACTAACTGAATTACATCTCCATCAGAATAAAAGTATTCATAATCAGCAGGTGAAACTAAAATAACTCCATTCAAATAAAGCCACTGGTTTTGCTGTAATTCATGAGCTAGACCCATTACCCTAACACCGCCATAGCTTTCACCTACAAGATATTTAGGTGATTTCCATCTAGATGTTCGTGTTGTAAATGTGCTTATCCATTCTGCTAAATATTCAATGTCTTGATTAACTCCAAAGAACTTGTCAGCAGCTTCTTTCTTGGTCATAGATTTAAGAATTCTAGAAAAACCTATATTGATTGGATTTACAAAAACAATATCAGCAACATCTAATATTGAGTAAGGATTTGATTTATATCCATATGGCTGAATTGGATTACCTTCATCATCTATTTTTAAGTTATAAGGACCTGTATATCCCATGTGCATCCATATAGAAGCTGAACCAGGGCCACCATTAAATGAAAAAACTAAAGGTCTGTTAGTGTTATTATCAATATCTGTTCTCTTATAATAAGTATAATGAAGAGTTGCAATCACTTCACCATTTGCATCCCAAATAGGCTGTGTTCCAATCTGGGCAGAATAATTTACTTTTTTTCCTAGAATTGTAGTTGAATGATTTGTGGTAACATTTATATCTGATGGAATTTTTCTATCAGATAAATCACTTTGTGAATACATGTTCAGAATACTGAACAATAGGAGAATGTTTAAAATATTTTTCATAATTATTTATAAGATCTTGTTTTTATTTCAATTTCCTCATAATCCAACCCTTCTTTATTAAGAATTGGCTTAGATGGATCTTGATTATATTCCCAGGCTGAGACAAATTTAAAATTCTCATCATCTCTTATAGCTTCCCCATCAGAAGTTTGGAATTCTTCTCTAAAGTGCCCACCACAAGATTCATTTCTTTCCAAAGCATCAATAGCAAATAACTCGCCTAATTCTAAAAAATCTGAAACTCTAGTTGCTTTTGCAAGTTGTTCATTAAATTCATTTTTGTTTCCTGGTATTTTTACATTTTTATGGAAGTCTGCCCTTAATTCTTGAATTTCTTTTATTGCAGTTTTTAAATCTTTTTCATTTCTTGACATCCCACACTTATTCCACATTATTTTACCTAATTTCTTGTGATAATAATCTACAGAATTTTTTCCCTTATTGTTTATTAATTTCTCAATCTGATCATTTACTACCTTTTCACTTTTTTCAAATTCAGGTGAATCAGTAGATGTTTTACCAGTACTGATTTCATCAGATAGATAATCGCCTATTGTATAAGGAAGAACAAAATAACCATCAGCCAGACCTTGCATTAATGCAGATGCTCCTAGCCTATTAGCTCCGTGATCAGAAAAGTTTGCCTCTCCAATTGCAAAACATCCAGGTATTGTAGTCATCAAGTTATAATCAACCCATACACCTCCCATTGTATAGTGAACTGCTGGATAAATTTTCATTGGAAATTTATAAGGATCTTCATCTACAATTTTCTCATACATTTGAAAAAGATTGCCATATTTTTGTTTTACAACATCTTTCCCAAGATTATAAACCACGTTAGAGTCTGATGGATCTTTCCCACTAATTTTTGCCTTTTCCTTTCCATATCTTATAATGGCATGAGAAAAATCAAGATAAACAGCTTCTCCAGTTTTATTTACACCAAATCCTTTATCACATCTTTCTTTTGCTGCTCTAGAAGCAATATCTCTAGGGACTAAATTTCCAAATGCAGGATATCTTCTCTCTAAATAATAGTCTCTTTTTTCTTCTGCTAAATCAAGTGGAGACAACTCTCCTTTTCTAATTAATTCTGCATCAGATTTTTCTTTTGGCACCCATATCCTTCCATCATTTCTTAGAGATTCTGACATTAATGTCAATTTAGATTGATAATCTCCTGAAACTGGAATACATGTTGGGTGAATTTGAGTAAAACAAGGATTTGCAAAATATGCTCCTTTTTTATGAATCTTCCATGCAGCTGAAACATTACTACCCATAGCGTTAGTTGAGAGAAAGAAAATATTTCCATACCCACCTGAAGCAATAACTACAGCATGAGCAGAGTGTCTTTCAAGCTTACCACTAACTAAGTCTCTAGCAATTATACCTCTGGCCTTTCCATCTACTACTACAACATCCATCATTTCATGTCTACTGTACATTTTAATTTTACCTCTGGCCACTTGTCTGTTCATGGCTGAGTAGGCACCCAATAAAAGCTGTTGACCAGTTTGCCCTTTTGCATAAAAAGTTCTAGAAACTTGAACACCTCCAAAAGATCTATTATCTAAAAGTCCACCATAGTCTCTGGCAAATGGGACTCCCTGAGCTACACATTGATCTATTATGTTTCCTGAAACCTCTGCAAGTCTAAATACGTTAGCTTCTCTTGATCTATAATCTCCACCTTTTATTGTATCATAAAAAAGTCGATAATTTGAATCTCCATCTCCTTGATAATTTTTTGAAGCATTAATTCCTCCTTGAGCAGCAATAGAATGAGCCCTTCTTGGAGAATCTTGAAAGCAGAAAGATTTAACATTATACCCTAATTCTGCCAAAGTAGCAGAAGCTGATGCACCTGCTAGTCCTGTACCTACAACAATAACATCAATATTTCTTTTATTAGACGGACTTACTAAATTAATTCTTCCTTTATGGTTTGTCCATTTATCAGATAATGGACCTTTAGGTATATTAGAATTTATTTTACTCATGATGTTAGATTATGAAAGATTGCAATAAAAATAAATCCTAATGGAATTGCAACTGAGAATATAAAAGTTGCTTTCTGAATTAAATCATAGTATTTAGAATTCACTCCAACTGTTTTAAATGATGAGCTAAAGCCATGTAAAAGATGTAATGCTAAAAAAATAAAAGAAATAGAATATATAAATGTTCTTAATGGGCTCTCAAATTTATGTACAAGCTCTTCAAAATATCTATTAGGATCTTGAGGAAGAGCTTCAACATATTTATAATTCATTTCAGGAATCCAAAAGTCAATAAAATGAAGTACAAGAAATAGAAGAATTACACCTCCGCTAAAAATCATATTTCTTGAAATCCATGAAGCATTTGAGCTTCCAGAATATTTTGAGTAATTTTTTGTTCTTGATTTAGCATTTAAAATTTCTAAATAAAATCCCATTACAAAATGAAAAATAACACCAAATATCAAAACTGGCTGGAGAAGAAATTGAACCAATGGATTATTCCCCATAAAATGAGAAAGAGTGTTAAATAAATTCTCGCTAAATACAGATGTAATGTTGATTAAGAAATGTTGTGTTAAAAACACAACAAGAAAAAGACCTGACAGAGCCATTAATATTTTTCTTCCTATAGAGGAACTCATTAGTTTCATCAGCATCAATTATTTAACAAAATTAGTGCATAAACACTTAAATAACTACTTTATTTGAAATTCCTTTTCTAAATTATCCTTATCAGTTATAATTAAAACCTTATAGGATCCTTTATCTAGAAAATCATCATTATTATTTTGATTATGCTTTAGATTATAGTCTATAAAATTTAACCCTCTATCTAGTTTATCTGAAATATTATAAACAGTATTACCATTAGAGTCAATAATTGATAATTGATAATCTTTTTTTGAAGATGAAAAAATTGAAAACTCAAGGTTTGGATCATATGATTCACTCCAGATGCTTCTTTTAACTCCCCAAGAAGGTGATCTTTTCATTGATTTTATTGGATAAATATGTAATGATGAATTTAATATGTCATCCGAAAGATTTTGAACTTTCTCAATTTCTGAAAGATAAATTGATCTTCCATGAGTTCCAACTAATAGATGATTCTCATCTTTTTGAATAACTAAATCATGAACTGCTGCAGATGTTAAGCCACTGCTAAATGGTTCCCAATTAATTCCAGAATCCAATGATACGTATACTCCGTGATCATTACCAACATAAAGAATATTGTTGTTTATATTATCCTCTATTATAACATTAATAGGAGAGTCTGGTAAATTTGAACTTATTGAAGTCCATGTTTTTCCATAGTTTTCACTTTTAAAAAGATAAGGAGAAAAGTTATCCCATCTATATCCATTTAAAGAAACATAAATAACTTTTTCATTATGAGAGGATGGATACACTTTACTAATCCACATGTCTTGAGGTAGATTCTGAGAAATATTTTTCCATGTTTTTCCTCCATTTTTTGAAACATGTATAAGTCCATCATCACTTCCGACATACAAAAGATCTTTTGTAATCGATGATTCTGCAATAGTGGTTATTGTTCCATAAGGTACATTTCCCTTTTTACCTCCATTGGTAAGATCTTTGGAAATTAATTGCCAATTATCCCCTTTGTTTTCTGACTTATGTAAATGGTTTGTTCCAAAATAAATAATATCTTGATTATGCGGAGACAAAAGAATAGGTGTCTGCCAATTAAAACGATATGGTGACTCTCCCAGCTCATGAACTGGCTTAATTAATTTTCTTTTTCCTTTATCTAATTCAAGTCGGTAATAAAATCCGAATTGAAAACCTGTATAAACAGTATTGGAATCTCTATTATCTATTTGAACCTCCATTCCATCTCCACCCATTATCATCTCCCATGGATATTTACCATTCATGTTCCATCTTTTATTTTCAGTTGAGTTATGAGGTCCTTTCCAAACACCATTATCTTGAAGACCTCCATAAACATTATACGGCTTTTCATTGTCTACATTAATTGCGTAAAATTGACCTACCTCTGTTGAATTATTCTTAATCCAATTTTTACCATCATCATATGTAATATTTACACCTCCATCATTTCCATTTATAAGATGTCCCGGTTTATTTGGATTAATCCATAAGTCATGATGATCCGCATGAACATTTTCTTTACCAATTCTATAAAAGGTTTTTCCTCCATCGTCAGATGTTATAATCGGAACACCATATGTATAAATTTTATCGCTATTGTTTGGGTCTACATGAATTTTACCAAAGTAATATCCATAGGTGTTATAAACACCATCTAAAAAAGATTCATGTGTTTTAGTCCAATTTTTCCCACCATCATTACTTCTATACACTTCAGCTCCAATAATTGGAGTATTAAATAATTCTGAGTTTGCGTCTACCAAATACTTATATAAATCTGAAGGAAGTATTTTTCCATTACTGATATCAGATTTTACTTTTTCTACAGAATATTTAGATGGAAATCTATTTGATCTTAAAAATGATTTTAAATCCTTATTACTAACCTTATTAAACTCATCTATACTCATATTTTTAAATGAATCCCTATTAAGACCTTCATCATTATTTTCAAAATCTATATCTCTGAAAAATTGATTGTCAAGTACTGCATATATTATGTTTTCGTCAAATACAGTAATTCCAATTCTTCCAACTCCTTCTCCAACTGGAAATCCACTTTCCTCTAACGAAATATTATTCCAAGTCTCTCCTGCATCAATACTTTTATAGATAGCTGAGTGTTTTCCATCTTCATCTAAATTCCATGATTTTCTATCCTTTTCCCAAGCAGATGCGTACATTATATTAAAGCTATTTGGAGCTGTAGCCATATCTATAATTCCAGTTCTATCATTTATATAAAGAGTTCTTTTCCATGAGTTACCCCCATCCTTAGTTACATATACACCTCTATTCTCGTTTTTAGAATATAAATGACCTGTGACACCAACTATAACATGATCTTTATCGCTTGGATTAATTATGATTTTTCCAATATGATGACTATCGGTTAATCCAACATTGGTCCAATTAGATCCATTTGGTTCTGTTTTTAAAACCCCTATTCCAGAGTATGAGGATCTAGATGAATTATTTTCTCCAGTTCCAACCCATAAAATTTGATTTTTCCAGTCCATAGAGATTTCGCCAATATTTTGAGTCGGCCAATCCTCTGAGATTGAGGTAAAAGATGTTCCATTATTATCAGTGAACCATACACCTCCCGAGGCATATGCTACATAAAATCTAGTTGGATCGCCTGGGTTAACTTCTAGTGCAACAACACGTCCACTCATTATAGTTGGACCTATATTTCTAAAGTGAATATTTTTAACTCTAGATGATTTTGTCAATTCCTCCTTTTTTTGATATGCATCAATTAATTGAGATGAATCTGAAGCTTGAGGCTGTGAATAGCTATATGTTGAAGCTAATAAGAGTAAGAAAATTATTTTATAGTTCTTCATAATACCAATTTTTACTTAAATTATAAACATTATATTAATTTTCTAGATATTTGATAAAAAATAAATGAGATATAAACCTTTAAATAATTCAATATATAAAAGAAATCGTTTGAATTTCATGGATCAAATGAAGGGGAATGCTATGGCAATTTTCAATTCAAATGACATTTACCCTGTAAGCGCAGATACTGAATTGCCTTTTGAACAACATAGGGATATATTTCATTTAACAGGAATTGATCAAGAGGAAACCATTTTAATTTTATACTCTTCTTCAAAAGATAATAAAACAAGGGAAAATTTATTTATAAGAAGATCTGATGAACATACTAAAATTTGGGAAGGGGAAAAATTAAGTAAAGATTTGGCATCTAAATTATCTGGAGTAGAAAGCGTTTACTTTGTAGAAGATTTCAAAAACATCCTTCACTCAATTTCAAGTAAAGTAGATACGTTTTATATAAACAAGAATGAACATTATAGGGCAAATTCTCCTGTAGAAACCAGAGAAGATAGATTCATAAGTTGGTTAATAAAAAAATATCCTGCTCATAAAGTTGCGAAAAGTAATCCAATACTTCAAAGACTAAGATCTATAAAACATTTGGATGAAATTAATCAAATAAAAAAAGCTTGTCAAATAACCAAAAAAGGATTTAATAGAGTTTTAAAATTTATTAAACCTGATGTTTGGGAATATCAAATTGAGGCTGAGTTTATTCATGAATTTATAAATAACTCATCTAAAGGTTTTGCATACTCCCCTATTATAGCTAGTGGACAGGACAATAATGTTCTTCACTATGTAAAGAATAATAAACAATGTAAAGATGGAGATCTAATTCTAATGGATGTTGGTGCTGAATATGGAAATTATTCTAGTGACATGACAAGAACGATTCCTGTATCTGGTCGATTTTCAAAAAGACAAAAGGAGGTTTATAATTCAGTTTTAAGAGTTAAAAATGAAGCAACAAAACTATTAAAAATCGGTAATAATTGGAAAACTTTTCATGAGCAAGTAGGTGAAATTATGACAAAAGAATTGATGATTTTAGGACTTATTGACAAAGTTGATATAAAGGATGAGACAAAAAAAAATCCAGCATATAAGAAATATTTTATGCACGGAACTTCACATCATCTTGGACTTGATACTCATGATTATGGATTACTCGAAGATCTATTTCAAGAGAATATGGTATTTACAGTTGAACCTGGAATTTATTTACCTAAAGAAGAATTTGGAATAAGACTTGAAGATGATGTGGTAATTAAAAGTAAAGGAGAACCTATTAACTTAATGGCTGATATTCCTATTGAAGCAGATGAGATTGAAGAGATAATGAATAGTTAGCAGCCACAATCTTTCCCACAATTTGAATCTGAAGTTTTTGCCTTTTTTATGAATTTTACATAAAGAAACCTCAGAGCAAAAATCCCTAAACCAACTACTAGTAAAAATTGAATTTCTATCATTTAACTTAATATTTGAAATACAAATAATGATGCAAAGTAAGCTAATATTGTCATAAAAAACAACTGAATTAATGGCCACTTCCAAGTATTTGTTTCTTTTTTTACAATAGCCAATGTACTCATACACTGCATAGCAAAAGCATAAAATATCATTAATGACACACCAGTTGGTAAATTAAAGATCTTATTTCCATTAGAATCTGTTTCCTGAGACATTCTAGTCTTAATAGTATCTTGGTTTTCAGATCCAACACTATATATTGTAGATAAAGTTCCAACAAAAACTTCTCTTGCCGCAAATGATGTGACAAGGGCGATACCTATTTTCCAATCATATCCAAGAGGAGTAATTGCAGGTTCAATTGATTTACCTATGATTCCAATATAAGAATGTTCTAACCTATAAGCGTCAATATTTAGATCAAGATCTTGTTCGGAAATTTCAATATTTTCATATTGGGCTTTAACAATTTGATCAGCATTTTTAAATTCTTCTCCTGGACCATAAGAAGCCATTATCCATAATAGTATTGATATTGCAAAAATGATTTTACCTGCCTCTACAATAAAAGATTTTGTTTTAGTCCAAACATTTATAAAAATATTCTTTGGAAGAGGTAACTTATACTCAGGCATTTCAAGAACTAAGTAGCTTTTTGAATCTCTCTTTATTATGGTTTTTAATATGGTTGATGAAATAATAGCTAATAAGAACCCTAAAATATATAGGCTCATTAGGGTTAAACTTTGATAATTAACTCCAAATATTTTATCAGCAGGAATTACGAGAGATATCAAAATTAAATAGACTGGAAGCCTAGCTGAACATGTCATAAAAGGAATTACTAGGATTGTAATTAGTCTATCTTTCCAATTTTCAATATTACGTGTAGCCATTACAGCTGGAATTGCACAGGCTACTCCAGACACAAGAGGTATTAAACTTTTTCCACCTAGACCAAATTTCTTAAGCGTTCGATCCATTAGAAAAACAACTCTACTCATATAACCAGTTTCCTCTAGAATTGAAATAAAGAAAAAGAGTAATGCTATTTGAGGAACAAAAATTAAAATTCCTGCTAAACCTGGAATTACTCCTTCAGCTAAAAGAGATGTAAAGACTCCTTGGGGAAGACCAGATTTAACTGATTGACTTAATGAAACAAAAGTACTATCAATAAAGTCCATAGGAATACTACTCCAGTCAAAAATTACTTGAAATATTAGAAGTAAAATTGAGAAGAAAATAAGGTACCCCCAGACACTGTGTAATAATACCCTATCTATTACACTTCTTAATCCAGTTGCTTTTTTATGATCCTTAACATAAGTCTCTTTTAGAAGACTATTGATTTTTTGATATCGCTTAATAGTTTCTCTTTGTTGGAGTTTTTTTAGGTATGATTCAGTTTGTGTTTTAAATTTTCCTTTATCATCAATTTTATTTCTTTCAAGTTTTGAGAAATTAATATCCTGAGTAATTAAGAGCCATAATTTGTATACAGATTGTCCTGAGAAAGTTTTTTGAAGATTAGAAAAATATTCAGGATCAATTTCATTAATATCAAAAGCAGGTTTATCCGAAAGATTTCTATAATTTTTTATCTCAGATTTTAACATCTCAAAGCCCTGATTCTTTCTTGCACTTAAAAGCACAACCTTTGTATCTAATTCTTCTTCTAATTTCTGTACATCAATTTCAATTCCTTTAGTCTTCAACTGGTCAGACATGTTTATTGCTAAAATTGTTGGAATCTCTAGATCTTTAATCTGACTAAATAATAGAAGGTTTCTTTTTAGATTTTCTATATCTGCAACTACAACTACTACGTCTGGAAAATCCTTATTATTTTTATTTAATAATAACTCAAATACAATGCTTTGATCTATAGATTGAGTATTAAGGCCATAGGTTCCTGGCAAATCAATTAACTGAACATTTGTTATTCTATCAATTCCAAAAAGTCCTATCTTTTTTTCAACAGTAACTCCTGGATAGTTACCAATTGTTTGTTTTAATCCAGTTAAAGTATTAAACACAGAAGACTTACCCGTGTTGGGATTACCTAGTAATGCAACTGAAATTGTCTTAACCATTTTACTTTATTAATTCTACTAAAACTTGACTTGCTGTAACAGAATCAATAGAGACATGTGATTCGTCAATTTTAAGATATATAGGACCTTTTTTAGAAGCTAAACCTATTATAGTAATTTCGTTTCCAGGAAGACAACCCATTTCCAAAAGAGTTAAGGGTATCTCTTCTGTTATCAGATCCTTTATAACAGCTTTATCTCCTTTATTTAATTTGTCTAAACTTATCAAAATTTTAGTAGTAAGGGGTACAAATTTAACAGATTAATTTAAAATTCTTTTTTTAAAATATATACATCATCTATTAGTTGATTCATAGACTCAGTATCTGTGCCATCATAGAATCCTCTAATTCTTCTTTTTGAATCAACTAAAACAAAATTTTCAGTATGAATCATATCATAAAATTTTGAACCTTCTATATCCTCAGCGACCAAGTATGACTTTCTAGCTAGATTATATATCTGCTTTTTATCACCAGTAACCATATTCCATTTAGAATCATCAACGCCTTTTTCTATAGAGTATTTCTTTAAAACACTAACCGAATCAATTTCTGGAGTTACAGTATGAGAAAGGAGAAGAACCTGATCATCATTAAGAAATTTTTCTTGAATTGTAATCATGTTATCTGTCATTATTGGACAAATCCCAGGGCATGTAGTAAAGAAGAAATCCGCAATATATATTTTACCATCATAAATTTTATTTGTAATAATTTTATTGTTCTGATTAGTCAATTCAAAATCAACAATCTTATGAAATCTTTTAACATGTTGAACCGTACTATCAACAAGCTGAAACTTAACCATGCTTGGTTGATAAATCGGTAATTTTTTCTCTGGACTTAATACATAATTAAACATTAAAATTGAAGCTATAGATATTGAAAGCATAGTAGCTACAAAAAGTCCATATTTTTTTAACATATTTTTTTTTTTAAAATGCTAAGGGTAAAGATAATTCAAGGAATTAAAAAAATATTAAATTTGCAGCAAAAATTAAATTATGTTTCCAGAGTTTTTTATAAAAGCAGTTCAATTATTACTGTCACTTTCAATATTAATTGTTCTACACGAACTAGGTCATTTTATTCCAGCTAAGTTATTTGGAACAAGAGTTGAAAAATTTTACTTGTTCTTTGATGTAAAATATTCTTTGTTTAAAAAGAAAATAGGCGAGACTGTTTATGGTATCGGTTGGCTTCCTCTTGGAGGATATGTTAAGATCTCTGGTATGATTGATGAAAGTTTTGATAAAGAACAAATGCAAAAACCTCCACAGCCATGGGAATTTAGATCGAAACCTGCATGGCAAAGACTAATTATAATGTTGGGAGGTGTAACAGTTAATTTGCTTCTGGGGTTCTTTATTTACATGATGGTCCTTTTTGTTTGGGGAAAAGAAACACTACCTCAAGAAAATATTCCACTCGGACTTGAACCATCTGCTTTAATTCAAGAAATTGGCTTCGAAAAAGGAGACAAAATAGTCAACGTAGATGGAAAGGTTTTAGATAACGTAATGCAAATAAATAGGATGCTTCTTCTTAGACCAGTTGAAAAAATTAAAGTAGAAAAATTAAATGGGAGCACTGAAGACATCATTATCCCAGAAAATATTGGTAACGATATTTTTCAAAGTGGTCAAATAAATAGTTTTTTACCCCTCTTTAGTGCTACCCTAGATTCAGTGTTAAATGACTCCCCTGCGCTATATGCTGGGATACAAAGTGGAGATAGAATTCTGTCTATAAACAATGAGAGTATATACGATTATGGTTCTTTTATAAATTGGTTAGATAATAATGCAGATGATGTTATAGATGTTGTAGTTGAAAGAGGTGCATCTAATTATACTCTATCAATTGACAGAAATGATGATGGTACAATAGGTGTTTTGAAAAAAGATTCTAGAATTAAAACCATAAATAAAAAAGTAGGTCTAGTAGATAGCGTAAAACAAGGGTTTGATTATGGATACTGGCAACTATATGATTATATATCTGGCTTTTCTTTTGTATTCACTAAAAAAGGAGCACAACAATTAGGAGGATTTGGAACAATAGGTAATCTTTTCCCTGCGAAGTGGGACTGGAAAGGTTTCTGGGGTTCAACAGCACTTTTATCAATAATATTAGCCTTTATGAATGTTCTCCCTATTCCAGCTTTAGATGGAGGTCATGTTATGTTTCTTATATATGAAATAGTAACAGGTAAGAGGCCTAGTGATAAGTTTATGGAAGTATCTACAATGATTGGCTTCTTCTTATTAATTGCTGTCGTTTTATATGCAAATGGTAATGATTTATTTAGAGCATTTTCATGATAAAAAAAAGGCTAGATATTAAATACCTAGCCTCCTCATTCTAATAAATTGATTTATGTATTAGAAATTATATTTTAAACCAACTGAAATATTTCTACCCATTTCATAAATTCCAGCAGTTTTTAATCTTGATAAGTGATCATAATATTCTTTATCAAAAACATTACTTACTCTCCAAAATAGACTTAAATCATTATCCATAAACTCAGTTTTAAAGTTTCCAGAAAGATTTAGAATTGAGTATCCATCTGTTTCTTCTTCAAACATTGAAACTCTACTTTGATTTGCTTTAGCAATAAAGTCAATTTCAAATGAATAATTATTTCCAAAGTCAATATTAAAAACTTGGTTTAATGTTAATGGAGATATAAAAGGAAGTGCCTCTCCATCCCCAGACTCAGCAAAAACATACTCAAGAGAAGTGTAATAAGATAACCATTCAATATCAGTGTTTCTGTTTACATGAATTTCACCACCATAAAGTTTAGCATCCTGTTGCATATAATCATATACTCTAAATCCATCTTCAAACATTCTTGATGGAGTAAGATATATGTAGTCACTAATATCATTATAAAATAGATCAAATGATATGATAGAGTTTTCATTATTTATTTGATATGAAAAATCAGTTTGAAGACTTTCCTCTGCTACTAAATTAGTGTTTCCCTTTTTGTATTGAAATGATCCATGATGTATACCATCAGCATATAATTCAATTAAATCAGGAGCTCTAAACCCAGAGCTTAAATTTATTCTTAAAGTTGAATTTTCATAATTTTTTTTATAACCAATAGATCCATTAAAATTTGAATAATCACTATTGTTAGAAGCTGTAGATATACTTCTAGTATCATATCTCACACCGATTAATGCTTGTGAAGAATCCGTTATGTCTAACTGACCTAAAGCAAACAAACCAAAATCTTTCTTCTCTGCATCTGGAATTAATTCTTCATGACCAAAGTTTTTATTTTCTTGGTTAATTAAACTCGTTCCAATAATAAGATTTAAGTCATCTGACTGAGGCATTGTTAGCTTAATATCAATTGAAGTAGTTTCAAGATCCATGTCAAGCTCTGCTTCACCTTCTTCATGACCTTCGTGATCATCATGACCTTCCTCTTCGTGATCTTCTTCTTCTTCTTCATGACCTCCAAACTCTTTTCTTTCATTCAGCTGTCTACCTAGTGTGACATCTAGAGTATGATCATTACCCATATCAAAAGTATTTTGCCATGTTAAAGTAGTATGTTTTAACTCTTGATAATGATCCTCTTCTTCATGATCACCATGATCACCATGATCATCATGATCACCGTCTTCGTCATGGTCGTCATGACCTTCTTCCATATGTGGTATTCCAACTTCACTATCAGACATACTAAGTCTTAGATCTGATTTAAATTTTTCAGTTTGGTATGCAATTCCTGCTTTAAAATCATTCTGTTTAAACCAAGTGTTTTCTACCTCACCATTAGGTGATGAGTAATTTCCATTATCTGTAATATCAGCTCTAAACATCCAGCTAAATTTTCCTGAACTACCCTTTAAACCAAGGTTATTAGTAAGTCCACTATAATTTGAATTATAAATACCTGTGTAATCTACTATGGCACAACATTCGGACGTTAAATATTTTTCAGGTTCGATGTAAAGCACTCCCCCCATCGCATCACTTCCATAAAGCACATACAAGGGACCTTTTACAACTTCAACTGAATTTACCCCAGAGCTACTTAAGCCAAGACCATGTTCTTCACCCCACTGTTGATTCTCTAATCTCAGTCCTTGGTTTAAAACAACAACTCTATTGGAGCTAAGTCCTCTAATTGAAGGTTTTCCAATTCCTGCACCTGTTGAAATTATTGATACCCCCGGTAGCTTTGAAATTGAATTACTAATGTATTGTTTGATGATTGGGTTGATATCGTTAAAATTTAATTTGTCAACCTTTAATACTGACTTACCAAGAGTTTGACCAAATGGAAGTGTAAGCACTACCTCATCAAGCTGTACTAGATCATCATCAACTTGAGAGAAAGTTATTTGAAACACTAACAACAATATTGTTATTAGACTTATTTTAATTTTTTTATGCATTTTAATTTATTCTTTAGATTATTTTTTATGATATTTTTTTTAAACCCCCCAAAAAATTAGAGGGGGGTTGTTTTTTTTACTTATCCTTTAACTACATATGCAATGTGATCGTGATCGTCATGATCATCATGATCATCATGGTCATCATCTTTACCGCATGAAACAACAGCAAGTGTAGAAAAGACAAACATTAAGAGTAATAAATATTTTTTCATATTATTCTTTTTTTAAGGTTAGTAATTATTGTTTAATTCTATTGAATTAGCTTTCGAATAAACTAGATTACTACTGGTGGACCTCTTAAAGAATAATTATAAAATTTTTGGTAAGTATGAAAAGATTTATGAAAAGTTAAATTTGTGAAGTCCTCAGATGATGAATTATCAAATACAAAATCATCTGTTAAATTAAAATCAATTGAATTAATAATAAAGTTATCTACTACACAGTCATCAACTTTTTCATGAATATGTTGTTCAGAGTATGAACAAGCAAAATGAGAATCAGATAAAATATAGTGATGAATAGCCAAGACATTTGGCAAATTCAAAGTAATCAATAATACTATACTTGAAAATAATCTCATATAAAATTTACTACATCAAATATATGAAATTGATTAGATAAATGTAAAAAATATTTATATTTGCCGTCCATTCCTCCTTAGCTCAGTTGGTTAGAGCATCTGACTGTTAATCAGAGGGTCCTTGGTTCGAGTCCAAGAGGGGGAGCTACTTATAATGATAAAACGGTTATACTTTTATAGTGTAACCGTTTTTTAATTAAAAGACTTCGGTCAAACACCCTCTAAGATTAAAAGAAGATCTCAGTGATTATTAAACCAGTCCAAAATAGTATTGAAAAAAAGTTTAATGCCTCTTTATAGTCTATTTCATTATATTTGAATTAAAATGATAAACGAGAACAAAAGTTCCTGTTATCCGGAACCAGAGACCTGTAAACAGGGAGTTTGTTCTACATATAACGAGTTGGCGGTCATTAGAAAAAGAAACAGATATAAAATGAAAATACTGATAAAATTACTGTTGGTAACTGTGCTTATCTCGTGTGGAAAAGATGAAGATATTTTGTCAGATAATTCAATAGGCGAGAATGTAAGTATATTAGTTCACCCCAGACAGACAGATGCTAATTACTCGACTACCGACAAAAGTCATTTTATAGTTAGGAATACTAAAAATCATTTAAATAAATTAATGCTCTTTATTGGTGGAAGCTTTAGTTCGCCACAAGACTACACCTTTATCTCTGAACACTCTGCTTCAATAGGGTTTGATGTAATCAGTATTTCATATCCAAATAATGTCCCTGCTGCTTCTTTAGCTTCGAGTAGCAACCAATTTGCATTTGATAATTATCGAGATGAAATATGCTTTGGTAATCAAGTTAGCAATGATGTTGAAGTTGACATTTTAAACAGTATCAATAGAAGAATCATAAAATTAATTCAATATTTAGAAAGTACATACCCGGAGCAAAATTGGAATCAGTATTTAATGCCATCCAACAATATAGATTGGGAAAAAATTGTCGTAGCAGGACACTCTCAAGGTGCAGGCCACGCTTGCTATTTAGGCAAGAAAAGATTGGTCGAAAGAGTAATTATGTTTTCAGGACCAAATGATTACAGTACACATTTTAATAGTCCTGCAAATTGGCTATCTGAAGATGGATTAACGGAATTAAGCAAACAATATGCTTTACTGCATATAAACGATGAGATTATTTCTTATGATTTTCAAGTATTGAATTTGAAAGATTTAGGTGTTTTGTCATTATCTGAAGATCCACTTTTGGTAGACGATTTAAGTTCGCCATATAACAACAAAAATGCACTATCATTAAATATACCAGCATTTTCAAATCACAACTCTACGGTAGGTGGAAACGCAAAACTTCCAAATATTTGGACTTATATATTAACATCAGAATAAAATAACGAACCGCCAACAATGTATATAAAAAATAGGCGAAATAGTGCTAAAATCAAGGCTTTTGGCTCGATTCAAACTTTGAGCATAACCAAAAGTTTGGTGCTTCGTAATCGCCTACTTTTCATATACTAACCGTTGTAGCCAATAAGAAAAAAAGACGCAAATGAAGAAAGCAAAAACATTTTTGACATTTATTAGCATAATATTATGCAATTTGATTTTTGCTCAAAATGAGAACAAACGGAATGAGGTAACTCAACTCTCGATTGGAGAAAAAATAGAATTTCAATCGAAAATTCTTAAAGAAAACCGAATTTTAAACATTTATCTTCCAAACGGATATTCAAAAGATTCATTAAAAGAATATCCTGTTATTTATTTACTGGACGGTTCCATTGATGAAGATTTTATTCATATTTCTGGACTTGTACAATTTGGTTCTTTCTCTTGGATTAATATGATTCCAGAATCAATTGTTGTCGGAATTTCTAATGTTGATAGAAAAAGAGATTTTACTTTTCCAACGAATAACAAAAAAGATAAAGAGGACTTTCCAACAACTGGAGAATCAGAAAGTTTTATCAACTTTATTGAAAATGAATTACAGCCCTATATTGACAAGAAATATGAAACAGATTCAATTAAAACATTGATTGGACAATCTCTTGGAGGTCTTTTAGCAACTGAAATTTTATTTAAAAATCCTGACTTGTTCGATAATTATATTATTGCAAGTCCAAGTTTGTGGTGGGATGACGAATCATTACTGAAATACTCACCGAATTCATACTCAACCAAAAAATCAATTTTTATAGCAGTTGGAAAAGAAGGTAAAGTAATGGAAAGAACTGCCAAAGAGTTATACGATAAATTAAACTTACTCAAGAAAGAAAATACAATTCTTTATTTTGAGTTTTTTGAAAAGCAAAACCACGGAGATGCATTACATTTAGCAGTATATAGTGCGTTTGAAAAAATATTTATGAAAGAAAAAAAATAACTGGCTACAACAATGGCTATAGTTAATACGGGTTTTGGTGCTTAACTCAAAGTTTAGGCATATTTACGAAGTCCGCCAAATCTTTTGATTTGGCTTTATAAAGAAAAAGATAAAACAAAATAAAAAGTTTTGGCTAAGTGCTTAATCGAAAGTTCACTACTTTTAATTCCCGTA
>JABGTW010000020.1 GCA_018646865.1 Cryomorphaceae bacterium
CCTGAAACAGGTAATCCAATAAATAATAAATCATATATGATGATTGATGCACAGTTAACAACAGAGATTTTTGGATTGTTTTCTCCATCAAGACCTGATATTGGAGTTAAAATGGCAGAACTACCTATTAAAACTACTGCTAGAAATGAGGCTCAAGAAATAGCTGAATTCTATGTAAGAATGCATTCATTAGCTTCACATCCTAAAAAATTTATATCTCTAAAAGAAAATATTTTTTGGATGGCCAAAGAATCAAGGAAGTATTTAAATGATAATGATTATCCAGCAAAAATGTTTGACTTTACAGAAAAACTATATAACACTGGTATAAAATGGGAAAAAGCAAGAGATTCAATTTATCAGAGATATCAAGTAGATCAAAAAGATGGATATAATATAACATCTAAAAATCTATATTGTAATGGATGTTTTGCAGCTGGAATAAATTTTGCATCTAGTTTAGTAAGCCTATTTTATGGAGAAGGAGAAATTAAAGAAACAATAAAAATAGGAACCTTATCAGGATGGGATTCAGATAATCCAACATCAACGTGGGGAGGTTTAATTGGTTTTTTACTTGGAAAAGAAATGATTGAAAAAGAATTTGATAGAAAATTTTCTAGTAAGTTTAATATTCATAGAACAAGACAAAATTTCCCAAATAACGGAATTGATTCTTTCTATAACATGGCTTCTGAAGGAATTAGAGTTATAGATAGGGTTATAGAAAAAGAAATGAATGGTAAAATAAATTTGGTTAATAATACATGGTTAATTCCAATAAAGTAAAAAATGAAAATTAAAGCTTTAACAATTATATTAGTTCTTTACAGTCTTCCAAATTATTCTCAGGTGAAGGATTTTAAAATAAATCTTTTAGGGGGTGCTAAAGAAAAAACAGCATCAATCTCGTCTGGCGATATAGATAACGATGGAGACATTGATGTAATTATTGCCAATGGAAGACATTGGCCGGGTCAAAATAAAATTCTAATTAATAATGGTAAAGGAGGTTTTACAGTTGAGAAAAATCTTGGAACAGAAAGATTAACAAGTTATGCCGCAGAACTTTCAGATTTTGATAGTGATGGAGATCTAGATATAGCAGTTGGAAATGACAAGGCACCCAACTATATATTCCTTAATGATGGAAATGGAAATTTTAAAAGATCTAGCTCGTTTGGCAGACCTTATTCTAACTCAAGAAATATTACATTAAATGATATAGACAACGATGGTGATATTGACATCTTAATTACAAATAGAGTTGAATCTAATGAGATATGTTTAAATGATGGAAAAGGAAATTTTTCAGAAATCATTCCTTTTGGAACTGCTTCTGATGCTACCATTGATGTAGAAGTCTCTGATATGAATAAAGATGGGTTTAAAGATTTAATTTTAGCTAATCGAAATAGTCAGCCTAACTACATATACTTTAATGATGGTAATCTAAATTTCAATGATAGAGTACTCTTTGGTCAAGGAAACGATAATACTAGAGCAGTTGAAGTTGGTGATTTTAATTCTGATGGATTTAAAGATGTTGCTACAGCAAATATTAATGAGCCAAATGTTATTTATTTTGGAGATAAATCTTTTAGTTTTAAAAGCTTTATAGTATATGATGACTCAAATTCTTCAAGTTTTTCATTGGCAACTAATGATTTTGATGGAAATGGAAGTTTAGACATTGTTGTTGGCAATTCTCCGGGATCAACTAAACTTTACATAAACATTTCAAATGGAAAAGAATGGAAAGAAAGAATATTATCAAAAAATAAATTTAGAACCTATGATATTATTGACTCCGACATTAATAATGATGGCAAAATTGATATTTTAGAGGCTAATACAGATGAACATAATTTTTACTTTATTAATAAATAATCATACAATGAAAAAAATAATCATTTTATTCTTAATAACTCTAAGCTTTAATATTCACAGTCAAGTAGAATTAAAATATTTAGGAACTGCAGGATGGCAAATTTCAGATGATAACACTACTATTTTAATTGATCCATATATCTCAAGAGTCAAGCTTGGAAATGGACCCTCTGTTAATAAGCTTGATAAAAGAAAGACTGTATTAAGATCTGATTATTTTGTTTCTGATTCAATTCTTATTGATAGTTTAATTGATAAGGTAGACTTTATCTTAGTACATCATTCTCATTTCGATCACCTTTCAGATGTGCCATATATAGCAAAAAAAACTGGTGCAAAAGTAATAGGTACTGAAACTACGATTAATATCTTAAGAGCTTATGGCATTGAAAATGATCAATTATACCCGGTAAGAGGAGGTGAGGATTATCAATTTGAAAACTTTTCAGTTAGGGTTATTCCTTCTATTCATTCTGCATTGAATGATAAACATTATCTTGATTCAAGAGAATA
>JABGTW010000046.1 GCA_018646865.1 Cryomorphaceae bacterium
CAATTAGTTTTACCCTTAAAACCTTTACATGATTTATTCATTATTAAAAGAATAGTTGTATCAACTTACCAATCAGTTTCAGGAGGAGGCAAAGCCCCCATGGACGAATTGATAGAACAATCTAAATCAGTATTAGAAAATAAAAAAGTTAACTCTAAGAACTTTACAAAACAAATTGCATTTAATGCTATTCCTCACATAGATGTTTTTGCAGATGATGGTTATACAAAAGAAGAATTAAAAATGGTAAATGAAACAAAAAAAATTTTAGATAACAAAATAGATCTAACGGCAACATGTGTCAGACTGCCTGTTTTGGTTTCTCACGCAGAATCTGTGAATATTGAATTTGAAAAACCTTTTACAGTAGAAAAGGTAAGAGAGGCTCTTGATAATTTTGAGGGATGTAAAGTAATTGATGAAAGGTCTGATGGTGGCTATTCTACACCCATAGAAGCTGAAGGTAGAGATGAAACTTTTATTTCAAGGATTAGAGAAGACAAAACTATAAATAATGGATTAAATATGTGGATTGTTTCAGATAATCTTTTAAGAGGTGCAGCCTTAAATTCAGTTGAGATTGCAGAAACATTAATTAAAAATAACTTTTATGGAAAATAAAAGCCCATTATCTCCACATATACAGATTTATAGATGGCATATTTCATCTCTAGTATCCATTTCTCATCGTGTAACAGGAATAATAAATATTATCGCTATAACTCTAATTTGTATTTGGGCTTCATTGTTATTTTTTGGGGAAGTTAATTATGCAATGATTAATTTTGTTTTAAATTCATTTCTTGGAAAATTTATTGCTTTAGGTTTGACTTGGTCTTTTAGTTTTCAAATATTAAGTGAGATTAGACACTTAATAATGGATATGGGTTATGGTTTTGAATTACAAACAACTCGTATAACAGGATTAGTTGTAATTTTTGGTTCAATTTTATTAACTATTGTAATTTATTTATTAGGTAAAAATTTAATATGAACTTAGCTACTAAAAAATGGATTTTTCTCAAAATCTCATCAATTGTTTTATTACCTTTAATGCTTTGGTTTATTGTTAATTTTATAGCAATTTATGACAGTAGCTATTTGGAGGTTGTAGAGTTCTTTACTAACTCAAAATCTAAATTTTTGTTCAGTTTATTTATTATTTTTGCTTATTTTTTTTCAGCACTAAGTATTAGTGAGGTTTTTGAAGACTATATAGAAGATGATAAAATCAAATATGTCGCAAACAGAGTATTATTTATTTCTGCTATAACAATTCCATTATTAACAATTATTTTTTTATTTAATCTAAATTAATGAGTTCTTACAAAATTGTAGATCATGAATATGATGTTGTTGTTCTTGGAGCAGGTGGATCTGGTTTAAGAGCAGCTGTAGGATTAAGTGAAGCAGGATTAAAAACTGCTTGTATTTCAAAAGTTTTTCCAACTAGAAGTCACACCTCTGCTGCACAGGGAGGAATTTCTGCAGCCCTAGGAAATATGGGTGAGGATGATTGGAGATGGCACATGTACGATACTGTAAAGGGTGCAGACTGGTTAGGAGATCAGGATAGTATTGAATATTTATGCAAAGAAGCACCAAAAGCAGTAATTGAGTTGGAAAAATATGGCGTTCCATTCAGCCGAACTGAAGAAGGAAAAATTTATCAAAGACCTTTTGGTGGAATGACAAAAAATTATGGAAATGGAATAGTTCAAAGAACTTGTGCAGCAGCAGATAGAACAGGCCATGCGATACTTCACACGTTATATGGACAAGCTTTAAAACATAATACTGAATTTTTTATAGAATATTTTGCTTTAGATTTATTGATGAAAGATGGGGAGTGTAAAGGGCTGATTGCTTGGAACTTAAATGATGGAACAATCCATAGGTTTAGAGCTCATACAATAATTATAGCAACAGGTGGTTATGGAAAAGTATATTATTCAGCGACTTCTGCTCACACTTGTACAGGAGATGGTAATGCAATGGTTTTAAGAGCTGGATTGCCACTGCAAGACATGGAGTTTGTCCAGTTTCATCCAACAGGAATATATGGTCATGGTACTTTAATTACAGAAGGAGCTAGAGGTGAGGGGGGTTACCTTACAAATTCAAAAGGTGAGAGATTTATGGAAAGATATGCCCCTAACGCAAAAGATCTAGCATCAAGAGACGTAGTAAGTAGGTCAATGTCAATTGAAATTAACGAAGGAAGAGGAGTTGGAAAAGATCAAGATCATGTTCATTTAAACTTAAGTCATTTAGATAAAGAAATTATTGAAAACAGATTGCCTGGAATTACTGATGCCGCAAGATTATTTGCAAATGTTGATATTACCAAGGATCCAATTCCAGTGGTTCCAACAGTGCATTATAATATGGGTGGTATTCCAACAAATTATAAAGGAGAAGTTTTGACAGTGAATGGCTCTGAAAAAACCGTTCCTGGATTGATGGCTATTGGTGAAGCAGCATGCGTTTC